>NZ_JBHVWW010000061.1:57381-58977 GCF_042882025.1 Kitasatospora sp. NPDC058243 | reverse complement strand
GACCCGCCAGCAGTCGCCGCCGGCCGCCCTGGCCTCGGCGAGCGCGCGGTCGGCGGCGCGCAGCAGCACGGCGGCGTGGGTGCCGTCCTCGGGCAGCACGGCGACGCCGACGGCGGCGGTGAGGCCGTTGCCGTGCGCCGGGCGGGACTCGCGCGGGCCGGAGGACCAGTCGAGCAGCAGGTGCCGGCGGACCGACCAGACCAGGCGCTCGGCGACCTGCGCGGCGCCCTCGGCGCCGGTGTCCGGCAGCACCACCAGGAACTCCTCGCCGCTGTAGCGGCCGAGGGTGTCGGCGCGGCGGATCTCCATCGCCAGCCGCTGGGCGAGGTCGCGCAGCACCGCACCGGCACGGCCGCGGCCGTGCTCGGCGACGACCGCGTCGAAGCCGGTGATCTCCAGCAGCAGCACGGCCAGCGGGCGCGGCCCTTCGGGCTGGTCGGTCCGCTCGGCGCGGCGGGCGCGCTCGATCTCGCGGTCCAGGGTGAGCTGCAGGTGGCGGTAGTTCCACACGCCGGTGAGCGGGTCGCAGGAGGCGGTGCGCTCCAGGTCGGCGCAGTGGGTCTCCAGTTCGGCGATCCGCTCGCGCAGCTGCTCCTGCCGGGCGGCGGCTTCGGCGCCGCCCCGGCGCAGCCGCAGCCCGAGCACGGTGGCGCCGGCCAGCGCGGGGGCGCTGAGCACGGCCAGGGCCTGGACCAGCAGCGGGGTGGACAATCGCGGCGGCCTTTCGCATGTCAGGCTCTGCGCGTCGATGGCGCCGGTCGGCGGGACCGGTCGGCGAGACCGGTCGGCGAGACCGGTCGGCGAGACCGGTCGGCGAGACCGGTCGGCGAGACCGGTCGGCGAGACCGGTCGGCGAGACCGGTCGGCGGCACAGCTCGACGGCACAGAGTTGCGGAGGATCCGATGCACAACGAGAAGAGCGATCTGAGGACACGGCTGTTGACCCGGCGCCGCGCACTCTCCGCCGACGGGCGCGCGGAGGCCGCGCACGCGCTGGCCGGGCACGCCGGGGAGCTGGCGGCGCCGGGCACCACCGTGGCCGCGTACGTGTCGGTGGGCGCCGAGCCCGGGACCAGGCCGTTGCTGGACGCGCTGCGGGCGCGCGGGGTGCGGGTCCTGCTGCCGGTGCTGCTGCCCGACAACGACCTGGACTGGGCCGCCTACCAGGGCCCGCAGGAGCTGGCCCCGGCCGGGCGCGGGCTGTTGGAGCCGGTCGGCCCGAGGCTCGGCCCGGAGGCGGTCACGGAAGCCTCGGTGGTGCTGCTGCCGGGCCTGGCGGTGGACCGGCGGGGGCTGCGGCTGGGCCGCGGCGGCGGCAGTTACGACCGGGTGCTGGCCCGGCTGGGGCGGGCGGGCGCGCGGCCGGTGCTGGCGGTGCTGCTGTACGAGCACGAGCTGCTGGACGAGGTGCCGGCCGAGCCGCACGACCGCCCGGTGGACCTGGCGGTCACGCCCGCCGGGCTGCGCAGGCTGGGGTGAGACGGCGGCGGGGACAGCTCGGGGGGGGGGGGGGGGGGGAGAGGGGGGGGGTGGGTGTGGGGGGGTGGGTGTGGGTGGGACGTCGGCTCTGGTCGGGGGGTTTCTTCCCTGCTTCCT
>NZ_JBHVWW010000061.1:0-57371 GCF_042882025.1 Kitasatospora sp. NPDC058243 | reverse complement strand
TATCCAGTCGTCCTTGTGGTGCCTGGCTTGTTCTCGCCCGTGTGGCTGTGCGGGGGGGGTGGCGGTGGCGGTTCCTTTTTCGGGGGGGGGGCCCCCCCCCCCCGGGGTCGTGCGGGTTCGTGCGGGGTCAGCCGTTGGTGAGCACCAGCTTGTGCTTGGTGGCCTTCTCGACCGCGTCCGGCGTGTAGGCCCAGGTCAGCAGCTTGCCCTTGAGCCAGAGGTCGGTCTGGTCGTTGTAGTTGTCGTGGAAGGCGTGGCCGGAGGCGCCGCCGACGTTGATCCAGCGCGAGGAGTCGAGGTCGCTCAGGTCGATCACCATCCGCATCGACGGGATCCAGTCCACCTGGTAGCCCGCCGCCGCGTTCCAGCCGGCCGCGTCGACGGCCGCGGAGCCGCCGGAGAGCCGGTACGGGCCGCGGTTGAGCAGCCGGTGGACCACGCCGGAGGCGATCGAGGAGTCGTCGGTGCCGAGGGTCTGCTCGCGCAGGGTCAGCTTGTGCAGGCGGCCCCAGCTCCAGGTGGAGATGTCCTTGCTGAGCAGCGAGGTGAGGTCCTGCCGGGCGTCCTTCATCGCCTCCTTGAGCAGGTTGTCCAGGCCCTTCTGCTCCTTGTGCTGGGAGTCGATGTACGTCCACCAGGAGCTGTCCGGCTTGTCCAGCTGCTGCCGGACCACCTCGGTCCAGCGGTCGCCGCCGTCCGGCTGGGCCTTGCCCGGGTCGCGGGTGCCGCACTCGGTGACGATCTTGCTGGAGCTGTCCGGCCTGGTCGGGTCGTCCTGCTGGCGGACCAGCAGGCAGTTGCCCTTGGCCCGCAGGTCGGCCGGGAACTTCTGGCCGAAGGCGAGGCTGAGCAGCTGGCGCCAGACGCCGTTGTAGTAGGCGGCGGCGGCCGAGTCGGCGTCCTGGTGGTAGTTCCAGTCCTTCAGCAGGTCCTGGGCCTCGCGCACGTACGGGTCGTCGATCTGCTGCTTGAGCAGCAGCGGGACGAGCGTCTTGGCCATGATGCTGGTGTTGTCCAGCTGCATGGTCTGCATGTCGTCCGGCGAGATCTTGCCGTTGTTCTTGAGCAGGCCCTCGATCTGGTCGGTGATCTCCTTGGCCCGGGTGCCGTACTCCCAGTCCTTGGTGAGCGAGTACTTGTAGCTCGGGTCCACCACGGCCTGGTTGGCGGTGACGATGTAGCCCGCGGACGGGTCCAGGCTGTACGGCAGGGCGGTGAAGGGGATCGAACCCTTCCACTGGTACGTGGAGTCCCAGCCCGGGGCCGGGTAGGTGCCGTCGCCCTTGCCGCGGACCGGGATGTCGCCGGGGGCCTGGTAGCCGATGTGCTTGGCGTCGGCGTAGACCAGGTTCTGCGCGGGGACGGCGAAGTCCTTGGCGGCGGCCCGGAACTCGTCCCAGTTGCGGGCCCGGTCCAACTCGAACACCGCGTCCATGGTCTTGCCGGGGTTCAGCGCCGTCCACTGCAGGGCGACGCCGTAGCCGCCGGTGCCGCGGTCGGGGGCGGCACTGCCGTTGGGGGCGTACTTGCCGACGTTCTGCTGCTCGGTGCTCTGGTCGGAGATGAGCGGGGCGCCGGTCTGGGTGGTGCGGACGGTGATCGTGCGGTCCTCGCCGCCGGCGACCTTGATGGTCTCCTTGCGGAGGTCGAACTTCACGTCCTTGCCGTCGACCTGGTAGGTGTCCGGGCCGGTGACCTTCTCCAGGTAGAGGTCGGTCACGTCGGCGCCGAGGTTGGTGAAGCCCCAGGCGACGTCCTTGTTGTGGCCGATTATCACGCCGGGCATGCCGGCGAAGCTGAAGCCGGAGACGTCGTACTGGCAGGCCGGCGAGCTGGCGCGGCAGTGCAGGCCCATCTGGTACCAGACCGAGGGCAGGCCGGGGCCGAGGTGCGGGTCGTTGGCCAGCAGCGGCTTGCCGGTGGTGGTGTGGGTGCCGGCGACGACCCAGGAGTTGGAGCCGATGCCCTGGCCGGGGCGGCCGAGCAGCTGCGGCATGCCGTCGATCCGGTCGGTGAGGCCCTGGAGCAGCGCCTTGGTGGTGGCCGCGCCCTGGGTGGTGGCGGTGCCGCCGCCGGACGGGGGCGAGCCGTCGGCGGGGCGGTAGTTGTCGCCGGCCACCGTGCCGGTCTTCACGATCGTGCCGTTGCGGGTGTACGGGTAGTCGGGGTACAGCTCGGCGATCTTGTCCGGACCGAAGTCCTGGGCCAGCAGCGAGCGGTCGATCTCCTCCTGGAGGTTCCCGGAGAGGTTCCAGGCCATCGCCTTGAGCCAGGCCACCGAGTCGACCGGGCTCCACTGCTCGGGCTGGTAGTCGCCGTTGACGGCGCCGAGCAGGGCGTACTCCAGCGAGGCCTTCTCGCCGCCGGGGTGCTCGCCGAGCCAGGCGTTCACGCCGTCCGCGTAGGCCTGGAGGTTCTTCTTGGTGTCGGCCGACAGCTTGGTGTCGAACTCCTTCTGCGCCACCTGCCGCCAGCCCATGGTGCGGATGAAGGCGTCGGTGTCGACCTGGCCGTCGCCGAACATCTCGGACAGCCGACCGGCGGTGATGTGCCGCCGGACGTCCATCTCCCAGAAGCGGTCCTGCGCCTGGACGTAGCCCTGGGCGCGGAAGAGGTCCTCGTTGGTGTCGGCGTAGAGCTGCGGGATGCCGTTGGCGTCCCGCTTGACGTCGACCGGCGCGCTCATGCCCGCCACCTTGACGGTGCCGTCGACCTCCGGGAAGGACGCGCGGACCGCGGTGACCCCGCGGTAGCCGCCGTAGCCGACGCCGGCCACCAGCAGCACGACCAGCACGATCACGATCAGACGGGCGCGCCGGAACTTCTTCGAGCGGGGCATCTGGGTCCTTGCGGTCCTGACTTCGGGGCGGGCGGGCGTGTCCAGGGCCGGGGGCCGTGACAGGGCACCACATTAGGCCGAGTCGGCCGAGCGGCGTGCACGGGGGACGCTCACCGTGGGATCGGAGGAGGTCAACGAGGAGGCCTGGAGGCGGCGGTCGGGGGCCCGGGGAGGAAAAGAAACTAAAGATATGGCAAAATGTTAGACTGAGTAACGATCCGCAACAGGAGCATTGACGCCTTCTTAACGGGTCGCACCCTCCAGCACCACCAGACACCCCGCCCGCCCCTGCCTGCACGAGGTGCCACTGCGTGAACATCGACCACCTGAACCAGCTCCTCCTCGAGTTCTCCGTGATCCTGCTGGTCGCGGTGGTCGCCGTGCGGATATCCACCCGCTCAGGGCTACCGAGCCTGCTGATCTACCTCGGGATCGGCGTCGCCCTGGGCCAGAACGGCATCGGCGTCTCCTTCAACAACGCCGAGCTGACCCAGGTGCTCGGCTACGCGGCCCTCGTGGTGATCCTCGCCGAGGGCGGCCTCAAGACCAGCTGGCGCGAGGTCAGACCCGTGATGCCGGCCGCCACCGTGCTCGCCACCGTCGGCGTCGGGGTCAGCGTGTTCGTCACCGCGGCCGGCGCGCACTGGCTGGTCGGCCTGGACTGGCGGACCTCGATGCTGCTCGGCGCGATCGTCTCCTCCACCGACGCCGCCGCCGTCTTCTCCGTCCTGCGCATGGTCCCGCTGCCGCACCGGCTCACCGGCCTGCTGGAGGCCGAGTCCGGCTTCAACGACGCGCCCGTGGTCATCCTGGTCGTCGCCTTCGCCACCACCGGCGAGCTGGACTCCTGGTACGTCCTGGTCGGCACGATCATCGCCGAGCTGGCGATCGGCGCGGCGGTCGGCTTCGCGGTCGGCAAGCTCGGCGCGTACGGGATCAAGCACGTCGCGCTGCCCTCCTCCGGCCTGTACCCGATCGCCGTGATGGCGCTGACCGTGCTCGCCTACGCGGGCGGCGCACTGCTGCACGGCTCCGGCTTCCTCGCCGTCTACATCTGCGCGGTGATCCTCGGCAACGCCAAGCTGCCGCACGGCCCGGCCGTCCGGGGCTTCGCCGACGGCCTGGCCTGGATCGGGCAGATCGGCATGTTCGTGCTGCTCGGCCTGCTCTGCACGCCCGAGACCATGGGCTCCGCGGTGGTCCCCGCGCTGGTGATCGGCGGCGTGCTGGTCTTCCTGGCCCGGCCGCTGTCCGTGGTGCTGACGCTGACCCCGTTCAAGGTGCCGGGCCGGGAGCAGGCGCTGCTCAGCTGGGCCGGACTGCGCGGGGCGGTGCCCATCGTGCTGGCGACCATCCCGCTGGTGTCGGGCGCGCCGAAGGCCCAGGACGTCTTCAACATCGTCTTCATCCTGGTCGTCGTCTTCACCCTGCTCCAGGGCCCGACCCTGCCCTGGGTGGCCAAGCAGCTGCGGATCGGCGAGGGCTCGATGGGCCAGGACCTGGACATCGAGTCAGCCCCGCTGGAGAAGCTGCACGGGCACCTGCTGTCGGTCGCGCTCTCCCCCGGCTCCCGGATGTCCGGCGTGGAGGTCAGCGAGCTGCGGCTGCCCAAGGGGGCCGCCGTCACCCTGGTGGTGCGGGAGGGCAGCTCCTTCGTGCCGGACAAGGCGACGGTGCTGCGCGGCGGGGACGAGCTGCTGGTGGTCACCACCGACGAGGTCGGCGAGGCGGCCGAGCGGCGGCTGCGGGCCGTGGACAAGGGCGGCAAGCTCGCGGGGTGGCTGCACGGGCGGTGAGCCCGGCGGGTGGGCGGCGGGTGGTGACCGGAAGACCGGAAGGCCTCACCCGCTGTTCACCTTCGATGGGCAGGACAATTTTGGACGTGCCTTGTAGTCTGGGGATTCGCGCGACATCTACGCGCGTATATGTATGATGGTCAGATCACACCCAGCATCTGCCTGAAGCAGAGTTGGCGCGACCGTTCGGCGGCCGCGGTCCGGACCTCGGCCACCACGCCGGGCCGGCCCGGTATCTACCCCGGTCGACGCGCGAGAGGACGACTCTCGGCGCCGTCGGGGCCACCCCATGCCCTGCCGCGCTACCAGGCAGCAGGAAGGACCGACCGTGACGGCCCGCCGAACGGTCGACGACCCCGCGGACACCGCGACCCCGCGTGACACCGCCAACGCCACCCCCGCCGACGGCACCGCCGATGCCGTCGACGCCCCCGCCCCCGTGCGGGTCGGGTACGGCGCACTGCTGCGCACGCCCGGCGCCTGGACGTTCCTGGCACCGGCATTCCTCGCGCGGCTGCCGTACGCGATGCTCAGCATGGGCATCCTGCTGCTCGTCAAGGACACCCACGGCTCGTACGGCACCGCGAGCACCGTCGCGGCCGTCGCCGCCGTCGCCCAGGCCCTGATCGGCCCGCAGACCGGCCGGCTCGCCGACCGGTACGGCCAGACCGCCGTCCTCGTCCCGACCGTCGTGGTGCACGCGGCCTCGGTCGGCGCGCTGATCGCGCTGGCGCTCGGCCACGCACCGGCCTGGAGCCTGTTCCTGGCCGCCGTCCCGGCCGGCGCGAGCGTTCCGCAGATCGGCGCCATGGTCCGGGCCCGCTGGATCGCCGAGTTCACCGCGGACGGCGCGTCCGCCTCGTCCGCGGCCAAGGTGGGCACCGCGTTCGCCTTCGAGTCCGTGACGGACGAGTTCACCTTCGTGATCGGCCCGATCCTGGCCACCGCCGTCGCCACCACGGTCAGCCCCTCGGCCGGGCTGATCGCCGAGGCCACGCTGACCCTCGTCGGCGGTCTGGCCTTCGCCGCCCAGCGGCGCACCGCGCCCGCCCGGGCACTGCCCCAGCCCGGCGTGCGACGCGCCTCCGCGCTCGCCTCCCCCGGCGTCCGGCTGCTGGCCGGGGCCTTCCTCGGGGTGGGCGCCGTGTTCGGCGGCATGCAGGTCTCGGTGAACGCCTTCGCCGACTCGGTCGGGCAGCACGGCGCCGCCGGCACCGTGTACGGGATCTTCGCCGGCGGCTCGATGGTGGCCGGCGTGCTGTACGGCGTGATCGCCTGGCGGCGGTCCGTGCAGCAGCGGATGGTCATGAGCTACGCCCTGCTGGTGCTGGGCTGCTCGACGCTGTGGGCGATGCCCAACCTGGTCGCGCTCGCCGTCGCCGGACTGGTCTGCGGCCTGGCCATCGCGCCGACCCTGATCAGCGGCTACACCCTGGTCGAGACGCTCGTCGCGGACGGCGCCAAGACCGAGGCGTTCACCTGGCTGACCGGCGCCATCGGCCTCGGCCTGGCGGTCGGCCAGATGATCGCCGGGCAGCTGATCGACGGCCACGGGCCGTCCAGCGGGTTCCTGGTGCCGGTGGCCGGCGCCGGCCTGGGCCTGATCGCGCTGATATCACTGCGGCACCTGCTGACCGCGCCGGGCGGGCCTGGTCAGGTCGTCGCGGCCGCACCGGAGCGCGGCACCGCGGCGCAGCTGGTGGGCGCGGCCAAGGGCTGAGCGGGCACGCGGTGGCGCACCGCGCGAAGCCGTGGGCGGCGCGCGGTGGAAGCCGCGCGGAGCCGCGGTGGAGAAGTGTGCGCGGCTCGGCCACGGCTCATCTCACATCGGAGTCGCTGGACTGATTCAGCGGAATGCCGCATCATTGACCATCGTTAGCACTCATCAGGCGAGAGTGCCAGGAGGAAGACAAGTGCCCACGTACCAGTACCAGTGCACCGAGTGCGGCAACGGCCTGGAGGCGGTGCAGAAGTTCACCGACGAGGCGCTGACCACGTGCCCCGACTGCCAGGGACGGCTCCGCAAGGTCTTCTCGGCCGTGGGCGTCGTGTTCAAGGGCTCGGGCTTCTACCGCACCGACAGCCGCTCGTCCTCCAGCAGCACGGTGGGCGCAGGCTCCTCCGGTAGCTCCTCGGCGGCGTCGTCCGGCTCGACCCCGGCGTCGCCCTCGACGTCGTCGACGTCCTCGTCCTCCGGTTCTTCGAGCTCTTCCAGCTCCTCCAGCCCGGCTCCGGCCGCGAGCTGACCTCGGCGCCGGACGCCCGGCGCATCGACAGTACCCCCCCCCCCGCGAAGAACGCGGGGCGGCGGGCCTTTCGTCGTCCCGGTTCGCCGTCCCCGTTCACTGCCCCCGTGCGCTGTCCCGGCTCGTCGTCCCGGTTCGTCATCCCGGGCGGGCCGGATGCACTCGTGCGGGTGTACGAATTCATCCACAGGGCCCGAGTTGTCCACAGGCTGCGGATAACGGCTTTCCGGGGCGGCGCGCGGCGCACATCGTAGGGGTCGCCGGAGAACGACCGGCCCGCACAGGGGCGGCCCCCCACGACCTCGGTGGTGACCATGACGACCATGAGCCTCTCCGTACCGCTGCCCGCACCCACCGTGCCGCCCCGGCGGGAGGTGCCGCGCTTCCCCCCGATCCGGCGCGGGGCCGGCGGGTGGCACCGCTGGCGGCACGCCGTACGACGCCGGGCCGGGGTGCCCGCGCTGGTGCTGCTCGCGGTGGCCGCGGCGCTCGCGGTCGGGCCCGCACGGGCCGGGCTGCCGTCGCCGCCGGGCGGCCCGGTGGGCCGGACGGGTTGTCAATCCGGTCCGACGGAAGATCACCCGTAACCGGGCAACGACTTCGTCGTTCACGGCGGCATGAAAGGCTTCAAGCAATTCCTGCTGCGTGGAAACGTCGTCGAATTCGCCGTCGCCGTCGTCATCGGCGCGGCCTTCACCAACATCGTCAACGCCTTCGTCAAGGGCGTCATCAATCCGATCGTCGGCGTCTTCGGAACGAAGGACCTGGCGTCCTACAGTTCCTGCCTCAAGGGGCCCTGCGAGCTGAACGCCACCGGCGAGGTCACGTCCGGAATCCTCATCCTGTGGGGATCGGTGCTCAGCGCCCTGCTGCAGTTCCTGATCACGGCGGCCGTCGTCTACTTCGTCCTGATCGTGCCCATGAACAGGCTGGCCGCCAGGCGGAAGAGCACCGCCGAGACGCTGGCGGAGGCCGAGGCCAAGGAGGTCCAACTGCTCACCGAGATCCGCGACGCGCTGGTCGCCCCGCAGCGCTGAGCACCGCTCCTCAGTCCCCGTGGTGCGGCGGGCGCTGGCTCAGGTACCAGTCCAGTCCCCGCCCACCGCTCTCCCCCGCCCCGGGGCGCTCACCCCAGCCGGTGTCGGTGTCGTCCCGGGACTGCTGGTCCAGCGGGTCCCGGAAGACCAGCCGGGCCTTCGGCGCCGCCGGCCGCTGCTCCCGTCCCTGCTGCTCCCCCTGTCCCTGCTCCTGCTCCCGCGCCTGCCCCTGCTCGCTCACCCTGCTCACTTCCGCTTCCCGTCGACTGCCGTCCGGATCGTCCTGTCCCTCCAGCCTAAGAGCCCCGTGACACACCCCGGGCCCTGGTGCGGAGTGCTCCGCACCAGGGCCCGGGGCGGGGATGGAGCCGCAGGCAGTTGCTCGGGTTCTCAGGCGGCCTCGAAGCCCGCGTGGTCGGCGATCTTCTTCAGCTCGGCCAGCGCGTGCTTCTCGATCTGGCGGATCCGCTCGCGGGTGAGGCCGTGCTGCTTGCCCACCTCGGTGAGGGTGCGCTCGCGGCCGTCCTCCATCCCGTAGCGGGAGCGGATGATCGAGGCCGTGCGGTCGTCCAGCCGCCCGATCAGGCCGTCCAGCTCCTCGCGGCGGAGCATGACCATCACGGCGTCCTCGGGGGACGTCGCCCCGGTGTCCTCGACCAGGTCGCCGAACTGGGTCTCGCCCTCGTCGTCGACCGCCATGTTGAGGCTGACCGGGTCGCGGGCCCAATCCAGCACGTCCTTGATCCGGGCCTCGGTGGTGTCCAGCTCGGCCGCGATCTCGGCCGGCTCGGCCTCCCGGCCCAGCTCCTTGGACTTCTCCCGCTGCACCCGCCGGATCCGCCCCAGCTCCTCGACCAGGTGCACGGGCAGCCGGATGGTGCGGGACTGGTCGGCGATCGACCGGGTGATCGCCTGCCGGATCCACCAGGTGGCATAGGTGGAGAACTTGAAACCCTTGGCGTAGTCGAACTTCTCGACGGCGCGCACCAGGCCGGCGTTGCCCTCCTGGATGAGGTCCAGCAGCGGAAGGCCGCTGCGCGGGTACCGGCGGGCGACCGCCACCACGAGCCGGAGGTTCGAGCGGATGAAGACGTCCTTGGCGCGCTCGGCGTCCTCGGCTATCGCCTCCAGCTCCTCGCGCTTCACGCCGTCGGGGAACACGCCCTCCGCCAGCAGGTGCTGGGCGTACACGCCGGCCTCGATCCGCAGTGAGAGCTCGACCTCCTCGGCGGCATCGAGCAGGGGTGTCCTGGCGATCTCGTCGAGGTACATGCCGACCAGGTCGCGGTCGGCCTCAAGGTTGGTCGGGCGGGCCGCGCGAGTCCGGTCGGCCCTGTCGCGAACGACGGCACGGGTGGCCATGCTTGCTCCCTTTGCTGGAATTGCCGAGGTCTGCCTGCCTGCCCCCCTAGAGGGCAAGAAATGGGGGCCCCGCGGGGCTCACACGTAACGATCCAACGAACAGAATCCGGACAACATTCCCAAGTTACTCAGATTCTTCCCCGCGATGCAGTATCCTGCCGGTTTTCACCCCGGTTATGGACACCGGGTGACCGGTCGAGCACCTTAGGTGCCGTTTCCGCAACTGCTTCCGAGCGCTTCCGTCACGCCCCGCACACGCGCCCGCCGCCCCGCCGGCCGCCGTACAGGGTGAAACCCGCGAACGGGCACGCGCGTTCCCGCGCGCCCCCGCCTTCCGCCGGCGCCTTCCGCCGGCGCCCGCCCCCGGCGCACGCAGGTTCTCCCCACAAACGATGCCGAATCGCTATCACCCGTGGTCCTGATCGGCCCGGGACACTGGGAAGGTGTCAGCCATGCACCTGACCAACAGCTCGACCACCGTCACTGCGCGTCACCGCCGCCTCCTGCGGGATTCGGCGCTCGCGGTGGTCTGTGCCGCGCTGTTCGGCCTCCTGGCCGCCCTGGTGACCCGGCACTGGCATCCGCTGGAACAGCTCGACCAGAGCTGGATCGGCGAACTGCACACCTTCGCCCGGCAGCACCGGATCTGGACCGCCTCGGTGCAGACGCTCTCCGACATCGGCGGCACGGTCACGATGCGCACCCTGCTCGGCATCGCGGCCGTCTGGCTGTGGCTGATCGGCGCCCGGGTCCTGGCCGGCTGGGTGGCCGCCCAGACCCTGGTCGGCTGGGGCGGCCAGTGGGCGCTGAAGCTGGCCGTCGGCCGCCAACGCCCCTCCTTCGCCGACCCGGTCTCGCACGCCGGCGGCCCGGCCTTCCCCTCCGGGCACGCCATGGCCTCGGCGATCACCTGCGCGGTGCTGGTCGGCCTGGTCTGGTACCGGGTCCGTCGACGCGGACGGATCGCCGCCTGCGCGGTGGCGGCGGCGACGGTGCTGACCATCGGCTGGACCAGGATCGCCCTCGGGGTCCACTGGCCGAGCGACGTGGTCGCCGGCTGGCTGGCCGCCGGGTTCGTGCTGGGCGCCGTGACCGCCGTCGTCGAACTCTGGCGACCGGGCGCGCTGGCCCGCGACGTACGGCGGGTCAACTGGCGCACCCGGCCGAGGGTCCAGCGGATCACCGTGCCGTCGGTCCGGTCGCCGCGTGGCACCGACCCGCTGGGCGACGCCGCCACCGACCACCCGGACGAGGCCGTCCACTGAGACCACCGGCATCCGCGTGCGGTCGTCCGGGGCCGCCCAGGGCCGGTACAGGGCCGTCCGGGGCTGCCCGAAGCCGTCCGCTAGCGTGACGGCCATGTCTCCCGACCCGGTCCCCGCCGCCGCCGTCCGTCACCCCGAGCGCCCACTGCGGATCGCCACCGTCCAGGCCCAGGCCGTGGCCGGCGACATACCCGCCAACGCCGCCCAGGCCGCCGAGTTGGTCCGCGAGGCCGCCGCGGCCGGCGCCCGCCTGGTGCTGTTCGCCGAGAAGTTCCTCTCCGGCTACGAGCCCGAGCTGATCCGCACCGACCCGCTCAAGTGCGCCGTCCAGCCCGGCGATCCGCGCCTCGCGCCGATCGCCGAGGCCTGCCGCGAGACCGGCACCGCCGCGATCGTCGGCGCCGCCGCGCAGGTGGGCGACGAGCTGCGGGTCTCCGCCTTCGTCCTCGGCCCGGACGGCGGCCTCGTCACCCGCTACGACAAGCAGCACCTGTTCAAGGCCGAACGCGACTACTACCGCCCCGGGGCGGCCGGTTGCACCCTGGAGCTGGACGGCTGGCGGCTCGGCCTCGGCGTCTGCTACGACTCGGGCTTCCCCGAGCACGCCCGCGCCGCCGCGCTCGACGGCTGCCACGCCTACCTGGTCGGCGCGCTGTTCAGCGTCGGCCACGGCCACCACGAGTCCCGCACCTGGTTCCCCGCCCGCGCGCTCGACAACACCCTCTACACGGTGCTCGCCAACCACATCGGCCACACCGGCGGTTGGCACACCTGCGGTGGCAGCGCGGTGTGGGCCCCGGACGGCCGGCTGCTCGCCGAGGCGGGCGAGGACCGGCGCGAACTCGTCGTCGTCGACCTCGACCCGGCCGTCCTGCGCGCCGCCCGGGAGAGCGAGACCATGCTCGCCGACCTGGCCGCCGCCAGCGCCCGCCCGACTGCCCCGCGCGCGCTCTTCGCCCTGGCCTGAGCCGGTCGACCTCCGTGCCCGGCCGCTCCGGGCAGGCCGGGTGGCCCGGCCGCTCCGAGCCGGGTGCGCTGGCCGGTCAGGCGGTCCGCATCGCGTCCACCACGGTCATCCGGCCGACCCGACGGGCTGGCAGGACGGCGGCGGCGAGCCCGGTCAGGACGGTCAGCCCGAGTGCGGCCAGCACCAGCACCACCGGCGGGCCGCCGACCGTCCCCACCGTGGAGGTGAGCGAACGCGCGGCCGCCCAGCCGTAGCCGACGCCCAGTCCGGTGCCGGCCAACGCCCCGGCCAGCGACAGCAGCACCGCCTCCAGGGTGAGCATCCGGCGCAGCTGCCGCCGGGACATCCCGATGGCGCGCAGCATGCCGATCTCGCGGGCGCGTTCGCTGACGCTGAGCATCAGGGTGGCCGCGACGCCGAGCCCGGCGATGGCGACCGAGAAGGACAGCAGGGCCATGCTGACGGTCGTCATCCGGTCCAGCAGCAACCGCAGCGTCTCCGCCTGCGCGCCGGTGTCGGTGACGGCCACCTCCGGGTGATCGGCGAGCGCCCGGTCCAGCGCCCGGCGGGCGGTCGACCGGTCCTCGCCCGCGCCCGGGCTGATCCAGACCGTGGTGACGGCCGCGCCGGGGGCGAGCCGGTCCAGGGTCGCGGGGGTCACCAGCAGCGTCGCACCGGTCTGCAGGGTGAGCGGCAGGCTGCTGCGTCCGGGTTCGACCCGCAGGTCGGTGCCGGGCCCGCCCGCCGGGCCCCCGACCCGGCGCACCCCGCCGCCGCCGAGACCGCTCAGCGCGGCGCCGTCGGCGAGCGCCCCGGCCTGGTCGACGCCGTCCGCCGAGGGGTTGAGCCGGGCCAGGTCGGCGGCCGCGACCAGGGTGGGCCGGCCGTCGAGTTCGACGGTGGCCGAGCGGACCGGCGTGACGGCGAGCCCGCGCTGCGCACCGAGCGCGGTGACCGCCCCGGCGGGCAGCGCGCCGCCCCCGGTGACGACCGCCGAGAAGACCCCGGGCTGGCGCGCGGACACCGCCGGCACCAGGGAGTTGGAGGTGATCTCCAGCGCGGTGACCGCGCCGACCATCACGGTCACGCCGAGCAGCAGCGCCGAGCCGGTCGCCCCGGTGCGGCCCGGGTTGAGCCGCAGCTGCTGGGTGGCGAGCCGCCCGGCCGTCCCACCGAGCCGCCGGGCCGGGCCGCCCAGCACGCCGACGACGGCGGGCAGCAGCCGGTCGGCGAGCCGCAGCACGCCGAAGAAGCTGACGATCGCGCCGACGGTGACCGCGAGCAGCGACAGCGGCGGCGGGGCCACCGCGCCGGCCACCAGCAGCGCCGTCCCCGCGCACAGCAGCACCGCCGTCCACACCGCCGCCCGGGCCTTGGCCGCCCCGCCGACCGGCCCGTGCGTGCCGCCGAGCGCGGCCACCGGCGGCACCGCCGCCGCGGCCTTCGCCGGGCCGCGGACGGCCAGCAGGGTGAGCAGCACGCCGAACAGCCCGGCCAGCGCGCAGGTCAGCGGGGCCGGCGCCAGCGAGAGGTGCACCGGGCCGAGGTCGAGCGTGCCGACGACCACCGTCCCCGCCGCGCACAGGCCGACCCCCAGCAGCACGCCCGCCGCCGAGGCTCCCGTCCCGAGCAGCAGCCCCTGACGGCGGATCAGCTGGCGCAGCTGCCGCCGGTCGGCGCCCACGCAGCGCAGCAGGGCGAGTTGGCGGGTCCGCTGGGCCAGCACCACCGTGAAGGTGTTGCCGACCACCATCCGCGCCACCGCGAGCGCGATCAGCACGAAGGAGAGCGCGGCGATCAGCACCACCCCGTAGAGGGTCCGGCTCTGCCGGGTCGCCTCGGTGACGGAGGCGTCTCGGGTGCGCACCTCGACGCCGTCGCCGAGGACGGCGCGCAGCGCCTCGACGGTCCGGGCCCGCGAGGCGTCCGGCCGGACCCGGACGTCCAGCTGGGCGGTGGTGACGCCGGTCGCGTACTGGGCGACCGCACCGGCCGGGACGCCGACGATCGGGCGCCCGGCGAGGCTGGGCGCGCCCCGGCCGTCCAGGACGCCCGCCAGCCGGGCGGTGGCGGCGGAGCCGTCGGCCCGGGCCAGCCGCACCTCGGCCCCGGGGGCGGCGTCGAGCCGGTGCGCGGTGTCGGCGTCGAGCAGCACCTCGCCGGGCCCGGCCGGCCAGTGGCCGCCGGTGAGCAACTGCCAGCGCAGCGCCGGGTCGTCGGCGACCGCGCTGACCGCGGCGGTCTGGTCGAGCGGGCGCCCGTCGGCCGTCAGCACCGATCCCTTGCCGACCAGTCGCGGCGCCACCCCGGCCACCCCGGCCGTCCGCCGGGCCCGCTCGGCGGCGGCGTCCAGCCCACCGCCGGCGGCGGTCCTGGTCACCTGCACGTCGCCGGGCCCGACCTCGGCGGCCGCGGTCTGGCTGAAGGAGTCCACCAGCGCCCCGCTGCCGCTGACCGAGGCGATCAGGAAGGCCACCCCCAGCGCGATCGCGGCCCCGCTCAGGAGCAGCTGCCGCAGTTGCCCGCGCAGCTCGGCCACGGTGTATCGGTACGTCGTCATCGCTCCCCGGCTCGTCCGCCCTGACCAGGCACGACGCACTGGCAGGGGCCTCACCGAGCCTAGGGTCCGCACCCGCCCCGGCCCGTCAGCACGAGGTCTCCTCGATGATCACTCCGAGGACGGACGGCCGACCGCGCCCCCTCCTCCCCGAGAGGTACGCCGCCCCCGACCCGGCCCGGCCCCGGAAACGCCGTAGGCCCCCCGCCCTGGTGGGCGGGGGGCCTACGGCGACACACGCGTCTCTGGTGCCCCAGGCAGGATTCGAACCTGCGACACCGGCTTTAGGAGGACCGGGCTATCCGCCACCACCCATCGTGTCTGCCTGCGGTGATGGCCACTCAAGCGCGAACATGAAGATCGTTTGGGGGAAATTTCGGTGATCAACTCTGCGGGAGCTCCAGATTCACCGGAAGGCCCCACAGGGTCTCCTTCCCCAGACCCAGCATGGCCCTCACGAAGACCTCCTGCAAGCCATCCAACCGGTGCCGCCGCATCCTCACCGTCGGGTGCTGATACACCCCCTTGATGCCAGACGGCTTGTGACCGGCCTGCTCGTACGCCAGCGACGCCGCCACCATGATCTGTTCCTGCAACGTGTCGTGCGTGTGCCTGGCCCCACGCATCGTCAGGCCGGGCGCGAGCGGCTCCCAAGCGTCCCGCGCAGCCGCTCCCTGCCGCCGGGCTCGCGCCGGGCGCCCGTCCGCCGCCGGCCGCAAGGTCTTGCCCCAGTTCCCGCGGCGCCACCACGACCCGCTCTCCGTCGACAGCAGGTACTCGTGCACCCACACCTCGGCCCGGTACTGCCACAGCCCTGCCAGGAACGGCGGTAGGTCGACGTCGCGGATCCGGTGCTCGTTTTTGAGCGGCTCCAGGGCCAACACCGTACCGAGCTTCTCCCCGTCCGGGCCTCGCTGCTCGTACTCGGCTACCTCCTGAACGACTCGCAGTATCGGACAGGACCACGCCGAACCGTCATCGTCCAACTGGCGCCGCTCTAGGATGTGCATGCGATCCAGGCCCTGCCCCTCACCCCAGTTGACGCCAGTGAAGGCCGCGGACAGCAACTGGAAGCCGTCGGCCCAGCCAAGTCGCTCCGCGGTCTGGATAATCGCTGCCGGCGGGTGCCACTTCGACTCGTCGACACGCCGCGGCACCGCGCCGAGGACCATGACCGGTTTGGTCCGCCGGCGACCCATCAACGGGTTGACCAGGAGGTGCCGCGCGTCCACCGCGGCGGTGAGAATGGTCGACATCAGCGACACGACGTGCCCCTTGGTCACGTCGTCGACCTGCAGATCGTTGAGCTGCCAGGAGTCAACGGCGAACCAGTTGATGTCACGCAACGGCACATACTGCCACCGCGGGAAGATGTATCCCGTCAGCTGCTTCCAGCGGGTGTCGACAGTCTGGCCACGTTTCGGCCGCGCCTTCATGAACTCGGCGGCGAAGATCCCGAAGTGCGTGCCGCTCAACTTCGGGTCCACCCAACGACCGGCCCTGACGGCGGCTTCCTGCTCCTGCCCGTACTCCTTGGCCGTCTTCTCGGTGGCGAACCCCGATGCGCTGCCGTAGTTGATCCCGTCGGGCAGCAGGAACTTCGCCCTCCAGCTGAACTGTTTGGTCTTCTTGCCGTTGCGGACCTTATAGACCTTCTCGGCGTACGCCAAGGTGCACCCTCCCTTGTCTTGGCAGGCGGGGCCTGCCGTCCCGCATGCCCCGCCGTGCCAAGGATGGTGCTGCTACACGTCGGTCTCGCCAAGCGTCCAGAGAAGGTCGGGGTCCTCGCGGAGCCGCTGGCCGAGCCGGAGCGCCTGGGCCTCGGTGACGAGGCGGGCGTTCAGCAGGACCACCGGCGAGCCGGCCTTCAGTTGGACGGCAGCTAGGCCGCCGTGGGGGATGTCCGGTACGCGCAGGATCCGCATCGGCGGTCCCCCCTCTTACCTGGTTGGGTCGACCCCCCTCACAGGTAAGCGGAATCTTTGCACACCGTTGGCATATGCGCGCGGGTTTCGCGGGTGTGTCGTGTGATTTTCTGCTTACTCTGAGTCCTCAGAGAAGATCTCGTGAGCCGCGCGCTGCAACTTGGACCACTTTCGCCTCAGATCGCGCTGTTGCTCGGGCGTGAGGTTTTGACTCTCGCCGCGCTTCCAGATCAGGACCACGCTGCCGTCCTCCTCGGAGTCCAGCTCAATCGCGGTGGCGTCGGCGACCTTGCCCCCGAGGAGGGTCTCGCGGACTCGCTCAGTCAGGTCGTCAAGAAGATCGTCAACCTCGCTGGCTTCGATGTCGGTGCTGGGCTCGGCATCACCGGGCGAGGTTCGAACGGTCGGGCCGCCGCCACCCAGTACCGCCTCGATGCTGCCATCGGTCCAGTTGAACCTTCGACCGACCTCGCGATGGAGCGGCGTGACCTTCACGTACTGGTGCCCGCTCTCAAGTTTCTGAACCGATGAGCGCCCGACGCCTAGCGCGGATGCTAGCTCGGGCTGCGTCAGCCCAAGGTCGTCGCGCGCGGCAGCGATCGCGCGTGAGAGGCGGGCCCAGTCTCTGTCCATGGCACACATCATGCCGCATGCTCATGCAACCGAAGAGCCTGGATCCAGCCGTTTGACCTGCATTTAAAGCTGGCGCCGGTTGCATGGAGGGTGCCACGCAGGCTCGTCAGCTCGTAATTCACGCCTGAGACTGCACCGAAAGTGTGCCGAGACTGCTTGCATCTCAAGCCTGCACATGGTTGTCTTCTCTCGTGACGCCGAACGGAACCGCAATACGAACCCTCCGAACTGCTTGCAATGTAAGCCTTCGGGAGCTTGCTTTGCGGACCGGGCGTGACCGCAGCTTCCTGTCCCGCATAGAGCGCGGCCTAGCCGGCGCCAGCGACGAAACGATCCGAACGATCGCCAAGGCGCTGAACGTTCCGACTGCTGCCATAAACCGAGAGGAACAGCCGTGACCCCGAGCAAGGTCGCGACTCCCGACCTGACCGCCGAGGAGCGACTCCGGCTCTACACGCCGGAACAGGTCATCGAGATGGGGCTCTTGCCCTACACCGTGCGGACCCTGAAGATCGCCGCTCACCAGCGCCGGATCCCGCACACCACCACGAACCGAAAGATTCGGTTCCGCCTGGATCACATCCTTGCGATCCAGCAGGCCGGCGAGGTTGACCCGGCCACCCGCGGCCGTCGTCGCGCCGCCTGATCTTCCCCAGACATGGGTCGGGCCCTCGCCCGGCAGACACCCGGATTGCGCCCGGATGCCGCCCGCGAGAGCCCTGGACCCCACCCCACACAGAGAAGAGGTGGACGTCGTGTCCCCCATCATCCCCTACACGTTGCCGGAGACCGCCACTGCGGTCCGGGGCGTGAGCGAGTTGGAGTTGAACGCGCTGCTGGACGCCTTGCTCGCGGAGATCGCGATGCCGGCGGCGCTGCTGGTGTTCGACGACCCGTGGCTGGACGTGCTGTACGGCCCGCTGCCGGAGCTGCCGGCGTGGTCGCCGGAAACGGTGGCGCTGGTCGCCGAGTACTCGGCGCGGACGGGCGGTGCCCGATGAAGGCCTACACGTTCTGGTCGGAGCGTTCGCACGCCCGGACCATCGACAGCGACGGATCGCTGTACATCGAACCGAACGGTACCGGTGGTGACGAGGTCGTCATCTACCGGAATCGGGAGATGACGGACGACCAGATGCTGGCCATCGCTGACCGGGTCCTCGCCGACGTGCGTCGGTGGCGGAACAAGGTCGCCGAGAAGGCCAAGCAGACGCACACCGTGCGCGACGAGTTGGCCGCCGCGCAGGCCCGCATCGCGGAGCTGGAACGCGCCACCAAGGGCGGTTCCCGATGAGCGCGCTGGTTGATGTGTCGGTGCTGCGGTGGCTGCCGGCCGAGTCGGTCGATGTGGCCGAGGTGCGTACCGCGGTTGCCGGGCTGGTGGCCCGGACGCCGGGCGCCGGAGTCGAGTCGGTGGACATCAGCCCGAACGGCCGGGTGGTGTCGCTGCAGGTCGCGTCGGTGGTCTCGCTGTCGGCCTGGTACGACCTGGCAGGCCGGGCGTCGGGTGGTACCGCGTCCCGTGAGACCGGTGGTCTGTCCTGGTTCGTGAGGCTCCCGCCGTTCATCGAGCTGCCGGACGTGCGGGTCGAGCTGACCACGGTGTCCGGGGAGTTCGAGGTGTTGCCCAGGTCGGCGTTGGTGCGGGCGATGTGCCCGTGGATGTCGCGCCGGTGGGCGGTCCAGGATCGCGAGGCCGCTGCTGCGGCTGCCCGACTGAGGGTGGCGGCGTGATGGCGCTGGAGCTGCCGGTGCGTCGGCCGATGCGGGACGCGGCCACGCTGGAGCGCGACTTCGAGTTGATGTACGGCCCCCGGTCGGGCTGGGCCGACGACGTGTCCCACGCGTACGCGGCGGCTGTGGCTGGCCTGCGGGAGCGGTGGCTGCGGGGTGAGGTCTGGTGACCGTCGAGCCCAGCAGATGCGCGCACTGTGATGTCCCGCGCCGCGAGCACATGCAGCGGTGGGTGTCCGCCTTCGGCTGGCACGGATGGGTGCAGCCCTCGAACTCCCAGATCCTCGCGCGGATGCAGGCCCACCGGTCCGCCCGTGCCTCCAACTCCCCGAAGGGCGGTACCCGATGAACCAGGACGGGATGTTGCACGGCCGCATCGACCCGATGTGGATGCACGTGGTCCTGCGGGCCCGCGGGCCGCGGTACGACACGCTCCGGACGCTGGCTGAGGCGTGGGGTGAGTCGCGGCAGCGGGTGATCGATGCGCTGGATGCCCTGGCGGTGGTCGTTGACGAGGGCGGGCCGGCGTGGGACGCCGCGGTCGACGACGTCGAGGCGGACCTGCAGATGGACGAGGCCGAGGTCGAGCTGACGCACCTGGACGCCCGACGGCTCGCGGACGAGCTGCTCGTGGCGGCGTCGTTGACGATGTCGGCCCGGCGCGAGGCGGCCATGGCGCCCGAGGTCATTACGTTCCCGCACCAGCACGGCCGCGGGGAGGTGGCGTGATGCTCGCCTTCGTGATCGCCGTCTCCTCCGTGGGCTTCCTGCTGATGGCGTGGTTCGACTGGTCGGCGCGGCGCCGAGTCCGGGCGATCCGGGCCGCCGACGTGGAGCGCGTTCCGTACGCGACGTTCCACTCTGAGGAGGACGTCCAGTGATCCGCCGTCTCCGCGCCCTCGCTGCCCTGCGCGTCGTGCGCGTCACCTGGCCGTTCGCGGCCTTGGAGTTGGTCCGGCCCGACGGCCGCGGCTGGCTGATCTGCCGACTCCCCAAGAACTGATCAACCCCGGCCGGGGCTGCGACGCCCCGGCCGCTCTCCAACGGAGAACACGTTGAGCACTGACATCATGCGGTCCGGGGGCGCCCTCGCCATCCGGCCCGACCAGACCGACTGGACCCCCGAACAGTCCGCCGTCCTCCACCAGTCCGGCATCAGCAACGATGTGACCGCCGCCGAGCTGTCCGGGTTCCTGCACCTGTGCCAGCGCACCCAGCTCGACCCCTTCTCCCGGCAGATCTACCTGATCGGCCGCAAGGACAAGCGGGCCGGTCGCACCGTCTTCACCCCGCAGACCGGCATCGACGGGTACCGCGTCATCGCGCACCGCGTCGTCGCGGAGTCCCGGGAGAACTTCGGATACGAGGACACCCAGTGGTGTGACGGCGCCGGCCGTTGGCGGGACGTCTGGTTGTCCCCCGAGCCCCCTGCCGCAGCCAAGGTGACCGTCGTTCGCAACGGGCACCGCTTCCCCGCCATCGCGGTCTTCCGCGAGTACGTCCAAACCGGTTGGGAGAACAAGCCCGTCGGGCTGTGGGGCAAGATGCCGGCCGGCCAACTGGCGAAGTGCGCGGAAGCACTCGCGTTGCGCAAGGCGTTCCCGCACGACCTCGCGGGCGTTTACACCGCGGAGGAGATGGGGCAGGCGGATAACCCGGAACCGGAGGCCCGGCAGCAGCCGGAGCCGGTGACGCCGCAGCGTCCGGCGCGAAACTGGCTGGTGGAGGCGCGAGCGGCGGAGTCCGCCGACCAGGTACGCAATCTCTACCGCGAGGCGAGTGCGACCGGGGCCCGGGAGGTCCTGGAGGATCTGGCCGCGATCGGGCGCGAGAAGGCCGCAGAAGCCACGGTGGTTGAGGCCGAGGTCGTCGAGGACGACGAGCGCACGGCCGCCGTGGATGCCCTGCGGGGCGCCGCGCTCGCCGCCGGGGTTGCTGCCACCATCGGGCAGGACTTCCAGCAGTCGTACGGTGTGCCGATCTCCGAGGCGTCGGTCGAGCAGCTCGCCGAGATGGCTCAGCTGCTGGCGGGTGCGGCATGAGCCTCAAGGACACTGCTGGCCGCGCCGCCGTGCTGCAGGCCCTGTACGAGGAGATCGGCGAGCAGCTCAAGGCCGCGAAGGCCGAGCAGGCCGCAGGTATGAAGGCGGCCCGCCAGGAGAGCGGTACGACCCGGATCGAGGCGACGCTGCCGGACGGCACGGTCGTGGCGAAGGTGGCGTTGGTCGCTCCGCAGCCGGCCGCTGAGGTGGTCGACAACGCGGCGTTCCTGGAGTGGGTGCGGGACAACCGGCCCGACCAGATCAAGCGCGAGTTCGTCACCAGCGTTCGCGAGGCGTTCGTGAAGTCGCTGCTCAAGGAGCTGACTGCCGCGGGTGTGCCGCAGTGGGTGGATCAGGAGACCGGTGTGGTGCACGACGTGCCGGGGGTCCGGATGCAGCCGCGCGCCGCCCACACGCGGACGACGTGGGAGGCCGAGGGTCCCGGACGGGTTGCCGAGGCCTGGCGGTCCGGTGCGCTGGCTGCGCTGGTGCTGCCAGAGCTGACTTCGGGAGGTGCCGAATGAGGCCCTGGCACTACCAGCCGCTGGTCGGCTTCGACTTGGAGACCACGGGCGTCGACCCGTTGCGGGACCGGATCGTGACCGCCGCGGTGCTGCGGGTGGGCCCGCAGCGGTGGACGGCCCGCGAGGACAACGCCGGCCGCTGGCAGGCTCTCGATCGGTTCGGCTGGATCGCCGATCCGGGGGTGGAGATCCCCGAGGGCGCCGCCGCGGTACACGGCATCACGACCGAGCGGGCCCGCGAAGTGGGCCGTCCGGCCGCGCGGGTGGTGCAGGAGATCGGCATCGTCCTGGCTGAGCATGTCGCCGAGGGAACGCCGGTCGTCACGATGAACGCGCCGTTCGACTTCACGATGCTGGACCGGGAGTTGGAGCGTCACGGCTACCAGCCGCTCGCTGTGCAGGCCGGCCGCCCCGTGCTGGCGGTGGACCCGCTGGTCCTGGACCGGCAGGTCGACCGGTACCGGCGGGGGAAGCGCACCCTCGGCGCGCTCTGCGACCACTACGGGGTCCGCCTCGACGGTGCGCACGAGTCCGCGGCCGACGCGCTCGCCGCCGTGCAGGTGGCGTACGAGATCGCCGAGCGCCACCCCGCCATCGGCGAGGCCTCGCTGGCCGACCTCCACGCGGCACAGGTCGTGTGGGCTGGCGAACAGGCCGCCGGGCTGCGGCGGTACCTGACCGACCGGGGCCGCGACGCCGCTGGCGTTCACGGGCACTGGCCGCTGATCCCCCGGCAGGAGGTGGCGTCGTGATGACCGAGCAGCCTGGTGACACCGCCGAACGCCTGTTGCCGATTGCGGCCGGCCTGGCGTGCATCGTTCGGGGCGAAGGCGGCCCCCGCGAGATCGCCCACATCCTGGGCGAGTTGGGCGACCACGAGCGGGACGTGATGATCGTCGTCCTCGCCGGCCTCGTGGACCCCGACCGGCCGGTGGCCGAGGTACTCGGCTACCTGACGTGGGACGAGCACGGTCGGCCCACGTCGGCGCCGACGTTGGACAAGACGCTGCGGGAGATCGCGGTCATGCCGAACCTGCCGTCGCCGCTAATCAGCTGGCTCAAGGCTGAGCGACAGCAGGAAGCCCGCATGCGGTACCGCACTGGCGAGACGCAGGGCGAGATCGCCCAGTACATGGGTGTTGACGTGCAGACCGTCGGCCGCTGGATCCGCGCTGGAGTAGCGGCGTGACGGCCCGGAGGCGCCTGGACCCGGCGGATCGGGCGGAGGCGTACGGCGCCTCGCTGACGACCACTGTGGTACCCGAGGAGAACCAGGAGAGCGCCCGCCGGTATGTGGCCCAACGGGCCCGGGGTGAGGCGGACTTGTCCCTGCTGCTGGCCGCTCTTGGCCTCGACCAGCCGGCCGGATGACCTGCGGCCAGTGGCTGCCCGCGGTGCGCGAGTACTGCGGGCAGCCCGCCCGGCCCTACATCCAGGGCCCCCGATGCGCCAGCCACACCCCGGCTGCGTAGGCCGGGCACCCCGAACCGCCAGACCCGCAGGAGCTGAAGTGAACGACGACAAGACCGTCGCCTTGATCCAGCAGGCCATCGGCAGCGCCGCCCACGGTGACGCCGACACCGCTGCCCGCGCCCTCGAAGCCCTCGGCCAGAACTGCGACAACACCCGCATGTACGGGGTGTGCTGCGCGATCGCCGCCGCCGGGACTCACACGCTCCGGCTGCTGTACGGCTCGCAGGCCCCCACGGCCGACAACGGCGCGATGTGGGCAACCACCGAGTTCGTTCCCGGTGCGTTCGCGGCCGACCCGGCCGAGGCGTTCGCGATGCGCTTCCTCGTGGCCTACAGCAACGGCGACACGGATACCTGCCTGGCCCTGTTCGAGACCGCGTTGCGGGCGGAGGGCGAGCAGTACGTCGCCTCGGTCTGCGCGCTGCTGACGGCGGTCGGCCGGCTGGTCCGCCTTGCGCTGGACGAGAAGGCCGCCGGGCGTCTGCTGGCCTGATAGGCCCCACGTCTGCCTGGGGCGGGGTGACCGTCCCCCGCCCCAGGCCGCCAACCCTCACCCGCACCAACTGACCGGAGACCAGCACATGCCGTGGGTCAAGCTCGACGACCGCTTCCCCTCGCACCGCAAGGTCGTGCTGCTGTCCGACAAGGCATTCCGTCTGTACGTCTCCGCCCTGTGCTGGTCCTCGGAGAACCTCACCGAGGGACACGTCCTTGACCGGGAGCTGCCGGTCATCACCCGCATCCGCGGGGCAAAGTCCGCCGCCAAGGAGTTGGAGGAGGCCGGCCTGTGGGACCGAGCCGACGATGGCTGGGTCATCCACGATTACCTGATCTACAACCCGGATCGGGCCAAGGTGAAGGAGGAGCGGGCCGCCAACGCCGCGCGGCAGCAGGCGTGGCGGGACCGGAAGAAGGCGGAGAAGGAAGAACGTCGTAACGGTGACCGTAACGCCCTGCGTAACGGCGTTACGCCCAGCGCTGCGGAGACCGGAAACGACAGCTCGACGACGCCAACTCGACACGACGACGACATGACGACACGAGAAAGCGGTCCCGAAAACCGCGCATCGTCGCAGGTAGACGAGATTCGTAACGGCGTTAGTAACGCTGCCCCGTCCCGTCCCCATCCCCCTGTACCTCCTACGGAGGTACAGCTAGCTAGCCGCGACGACGCCCAGCAGTTGCCGACGATCGGTCCCCAGCCGCGGATCCCTGCGGCGTGCCAGCCCCTCGTCTCCGCCCTCACCAACGAGCAGATGGCGGTCGGATGGGACCTCGCCGCCAACGACTGGTTCCTCATTGAGGCGCTCATCAAGCGGTGTGGCATCCCGATGCTCGTCGACCACGCCCGCGGCCAGTGGCAGCACGCCAAAACGCGCCCCCGGGGCGGCAACTACTTCATCCCCGGCTGGCGCTCTCTCCCCGACGCCCCACAGGCCGGCCACATCCCCGCCACGATCCTTCCCAGCGGCCCCATGACCCGCAACCAGCAGAAGCGCAGCCTCTTCGACGAGGCCGCCGCCCGCATCGCCGGAGGCACCGCATGAACCCCGCCGAAATCGGCCCGTTCCTCAAGCGCGCCGCCCTCACCGACTCCCGCATCCTCCCCGACGACCTCGAAGAGGCCATCGCCGCCACCGCCCTGTGGGTCGTCGCCCTCGCCGAGGTCCCCTTCGAGTTCGCCGTCAACGCCATCGCCGAGCACTACGCCAAGAGCCCCTGGCAGATCCGGCCGTCGGACATCGCCGACCAATGGAAGATCCACGCCCGCCGGGCCGCCGAACACCACATCGACCCGATCCCGGACACCGGCGACCCGGCCGAGTACCAACGGCAGATCGCTGCCAGCCGGCGCCGAGCAGCCGCCGGTGAACCGGTGCCTGTCTCCCGCGCGATCGCCGCCATCGGTCCCGTCCCGGCGCCCGCCTGCGGCATGACCGACCTCACCGAAGACGACATCCGTGCGCTCCGCCAGCAGAAGGACCTCGCCCGGATGCTCAAGGAGGGCAACGCCCGCGCCCGCATTGACAGCGAGCGCCGCAAGCGCCTCGTCCTCGGCTACGAGGACCTGGCCGAGCAGCTCACCCAGCCGCCGCTCGCCTACGCCCGTCCGGACTGCTGGAACGGCGGCCTCGGCACCGACCAGATCCAGGACGGCCGCCCCAACCGCAGCCCCAGCTACCGGCAGCTGGCCGAGATCTGCGCCGAGGCCGAACGCCGAGCCGCCACCACCCAGCGTCACGCCGCCTGAACGGAGCCCAGCATGACCACCAGCCCGCTGCTGCTGTTCGTCGTCATCGACGGCGTCAACCACTCGCGGCCTGCCGCTGGGTCCGGTACGAGCCCAACGGCTGCGCCACCGGCTCCGCCCTCGGCACCGCGGCTACGAGCCCCGAGGATGCCGCCACCGAGTTTGAGCCCGTCCACCGGAACCGTGAACGCGACCACCGCCGCGGCGTCCGCTACCGCCTCGTCAACCCCGACCAGTGGCGCGACACCGTCAAGGCCTGCCTGCTCGGCGAATGCGTCCACCAGAACACCAACCGCCCCGCCGCCTGAGGAGACCCCAATGCCCAAGCGCTCCACCGACCCGACCGTCGCCGCCCGCACCGCCCGCGACGCCGTCGAGAAGCTCAACCACGCCACAGCCGAGACCGGCATCCCCGCGCCCGTCATCAGCGCCACCACCCAGACCGTCCTCAACCTGCTCCAGCACCTCCCGCAGGCCCTGGAACAGCTCACCTGGGAGATCGCCGCCCGCCAGCGCGCCAACGAGATCCGCATGGACGACGGCACCGACCCGGCCGACGCGGTCCGGGAAGTCGACGAGGCAATGCGCGCAACCGTTCGTGCCCTCCAGGTGGCCGCCACCCGCCTCCAGCGCGCCGCGACCCCGCTGTTCCACATGGCCACCCGCTAATCCGTCCTGCCACCTGAGGAGACGACCGTGACCACCCGCGAACTCCTGCTCGACGTCATCAGCTTCACCGAGTGCGCCAACAACGGCCGCACCCCGGAGGGACTCCTCGACGCCTACCGCAAGGAGGTACTTGCCGAGGCCGCCACCCAGCAGCGAGCCGCCTCGGACCGCCTCCCCGACCACCTCGCCGCCGCCCGCCCCCTGATCGGCACGGTCGCCGACCTGATCGACCCGGATGCCCTCGTCTGGTTCGCCCCTGCCCGCATCCGCGACGCCGCCTCCGAGCTGCTCGCCACCGAGGAGACCACCCGATGAGCCAGTTCATCTACCGCATCACCACCGCCGGGCGCCAGGTCCGCTACGGCACCAAGACCTGGACCGGCACCCCGCAGTCTCTCGCCGAACACCTCGCCGACGACACCCGCACATGCCGGCCCGACGTCGCCAGCCCGATCACCATCCACGTCTGGCCCCGCCGTGACGACGACCACTACCGCAGTCCGCACCCCGATGACGCCAGCACCTACAACTACCCGACCGCCACCCAGGAGCCCACCCGATGAGCACCTATCCGCACCGCCTGCGCCTCCACGGCGGCCGCAACACCCACGCCGCCAAGATCGCCTCCGGTCTCCCGGACAACCTCGTCACCGCCTGCGGCTACATCGAAGGCCCGCGCGACGAACGCAAGGACGACGACGCTCCGATCACCTGCCGCAACTGCACCCGCATCGAGGAGACCAGCCGATGAACCAGCCCCAGCCCGAGGCCGACCGCATCACCGCCTACCTCGACGCTCTCCCGCCCGTCACTGCCCAGCCGTTCATCCTCCGCCGCCACCACGACGTCACCGGCGTTTCCGGCACCGGCATCGTCGCGGACGGCGTCCTCTTCCCCGCCGCCGGCAAGTCCCGCGCCGTCGTCCGCTGGCGCGGCGAACGCGGCTCCACCGTCGTCTGGGACCACCTCGGCCACGTCAAGGAAATCCACGGCCACGACGGCGCCACCGTCATCGAACTCGTCCCCGTCGACGACCTGATCGCCGCGCTCAAGGCCGTCGCCGCGATCCCCGACATGACCGCCAACGAGGTCGGTGACGACGACCCCGAGTCCCGCGGCACCGTTGCGGGCTACACCGACGCCCTCTCCGACGTCCGCCACGCCATCACCGACGCCATCGAAGCCCTCCACAACCACGACGAGGACGACCGGTACGAGGGCGTCGACTTCTCCGGCACCACGATCACCGCCCAGGAGGCCTGACCATGACCCCGCCGCCCCTCGACCTCGACGCCATCCAGGCCCGGCTCGCTGCCGCCACCCCCGGACCGTGGCGCCGCGAACACTGCGGCCCGCTCGGCGAGGACACCCTCATCGGCCGCACCGGTGCCATCGTCGGCTCGCTCGTCTTCGGGGACGGCGAAGAAGCCGACGCTGACCTGGAGTTCGTCGTCAACGCCCACCAGGACATCGCCGTCCTCGTCGCCCGGGTCCGGGAGTTGGAGGACCGGCTCGACGAGCGCACCGCCGACGTTGCCGAGCATGCCCTGGAGAACGCCCAACTCCGCGCCGAGAACGAGCGACTTCGCACCGCCTGGCACTCCGCCAAGGCTCGCGCCAGCACCGCCCGCGAGCACCTCGACATCACCGAACACGGCCGCGACCGCGCCATCGAGGCCGTCGAACAGCTCCAGGCCGAGCTGGCGACCGAGCGCGCCGTCGCCGAGTCCAACCAGCGCGCCGCCCGCCTGCTCGCCGCCGACGTCCATCGCCTCACCGCCGAGCTGGCCGAGGCCCACGCCGCCACTGAGACCAACCGCGAAGTCGGCCGCGTCCTACTGACCGAACTCGCCACCCACCGGAAGCCCGCGACCTGACGGCCCCGTGCGCGGCCAGGACCGGACCCCTAACAGCCGCGCACGGCCACAGGCATCCCGAGTGCCACCCGACCGCCCACAGGCCCCAGAAGGGCCGCCACACACACCCACCACGGAGACCCGCGTGATCCTCGACGACCTCATCGCCACCCTCGAAACCGCCGACCCCGACCTCGTCATCACCGACGGCTTCACCAACCCGCACTCCTACCGCGGCTACTACGAGGACATCGCCTTCGAGCCCGCCGCCAACGTCCGCGTCGGCGACATGCTCGCCGAAGCCCGGGGAGCCCTCGGTAGCACCTACCAGGGCTGGAAAGGCGGCGACTTCACCATGCAGGGCTACGCCGACTGCTGGCTCGCGGAGCAGGGCAACCTCGGCGAGACCATCGGCGCCCTGCTGCTGAAGCTCATGCTCCAGCAGACGATCGCCCCCGCCGCCGGCGGTGCCCGGTGACCGGAACCCCGCCGCCCAACCTCCGCGAACGCCTGATCACCGCACTGGACGCCCTTGCCGCCGTCCGCCTGCTCCACCAGCCCCAGGACCACGCCGGCTGGCAGATCTGCACCGGATGCTCCCGCCGCGGCCACTACGTCGAACCGTGGCCCTGCGCCACCGCCACGGTCCTCGCCGCCACCCGCGACACGACCAACTGAGGACCCGCCACCATGCAGCTCCCCGAACGCCCCTGGAACGGCTACTGGCTCCTCGACGCCTACTGCTGCCAAGGCGGCGCCTCCATGGGCTACTACCTCGCCGGCTTCAACGTCGTTGGCGTCGACCTCCACCCCCAGCCCCGTTACCCGTTCCCCTTCGTCCAAGCCGACGCCGTCGAGTACATCGCCACCAACGGCGCCGACTTCGACGCCATCGCCGCCTCCCCGCCCTGCCAGCGTTACAGTGCCACCCAGCGCATCCAGGGCCGCGAGCATCCCGACCTCATCGGCCCTACCCGCCAGGCGCTGGAGTCCACCGGACGCCTGTGGGTGATCGAGAACGTCGAAGACGCCCGCCCCGAACTGATCGACCCGGTCACCCTGTGCGCCGCCACCTACGGCCTGCATACCTACCGGCACCGCCTGTTCGAGCCCGGCGGCGGCCTGCGGCTTGACCAGCCGATCCACCCGCAGCACACCGGTGCCACCGTCAAGATGGGGCGCCCCCTGCAGCCCGGCGACTTTTACCACGCGGTCGGCAACTTCTCGAACGTGCCTTACGTGCGCGCCGACATGGGCGTCGAGTGGATGAGCCGGGACGGCATCCGCGAGTGCATCCCCCCGGCCATGACCCGCTGGATCGGCCGACAGCTCGCCGAGCACCTCGCCGCCGTCCCCGCCGGAGCCGCCGCGTGAGCTTCTACATGATCCCGATCGTCCACTGCGACGTGCCCGGCTGCGAGAAGCCCGAGATCCACCACCACGCGGCGAGGACCGTCGCCGAGGTCCGTGCCTGGCGCAAGGCCGACGGCTGGCACCAGCGCCCCGGCGGCCGGGACATCTGCCCCGCCTGCTGGGAAGCCGGCCACCGCTGACACCCCGACGCCCGTCAACGCCGCCCGTAACCGCGGGCGGCCCACCCCCGGAGAGGCCACCACCGTGGACCACGACCAGCTCACCGAGGTCATCGAGACCGCCCTGAACGCCATCGAGGACGAGGTCGGCATCGACCAGATGGAGATCCCCGCCCTCGCCGAGGACCTGGCCAGCGCCATCGAGCGAGCCCAGTCCCGCTGACCCGCCCCGGCCTGCCGTCACCCGGCGGCAGGCCCAACTCCACTGCCAGGCTGGACATATGACCTACACGCCCGCCGAACTCACCCGCTGGGAACCCCGCTACACCGACCGCCTTGATGACGCCGGCGCGTCGCACATCATCCACCCAGACACAAGCAAGACCTGCTGTGAGGCCCCGGCCGGCCCTGAGCTGGCACCCGGAGTGCCACCGTGCCGCCCGATCTGCCGCATGTGCCGACTGCTGTTTTGCCAGCTCACGAACCGCGAGCGGCACGACGCGTACTGGTCCAACCAGACCCGCTGACTACCTACCCCGGCCTGTCGCCTACCGGCGGCAGGCCCAACCACCAGGAGGAACACACCGTGACCGACCTGCCCACCTGCCTCGCTGACGGCCCGAACCCCCTCGACGAACTCGCGACCACCGCATCAGCCCGGACCTCAGCGAACCCGTCGCCGCCCTGCTCGACGAGGCCGCCACGATGATCCGCAGCCTCACCTGGAACGACCCGGACCACGAGGTCCTGCACCGGGCCCTCGACGTGGCCCGCACGGTGCTCGGCCAGACCGGCGGCCAGCAGTGACCAGGGCCCTCACCACCTTCGAGGCGGACGTTCTCCGCCACCGCGCCCAGGGCTACAAGGACTACGAGATCGCCCGCGCCCTCAACCTCCCTGAGCGAGACGTCCGCAACGCCCGCCTCCGCGCCGTCCGCGCGCTCGGCGCCCACACCCTCGACCAGGCCATCCAGAACCTCAACCAGCCCCCCGGAGACCAGCCGTGACCGAACAACCCCGCCTCTTCACCCTCCAGCGCGACACCGACATCACCGGCATCAGCGGCACCGGCACCATCGCCCACGGCGTTCAGTGGCCCGATGGCGCCGTCACCATCCGCTGGACCGGCGACCGACCCTCCACCGTCCAGTGGACCGGCATCGACGACGTCATTGCCATCAACGGCCACGGCGGCCACACCCGCGTCATCTGGGACGACGCTCCAGGAGCCACTGGCGACGAACTGCCCCGTCTCCACGCCATCGCCGCCAACTGCTGCGGCATCAAGATCACCAACTTCGACATCCCCAGCCGAGCCCCCATCAAGATCGCCATCACCGCCACTCTCCTCGGCTGGACCCTGAGCCGAGACGGCGCGTGGACGTGCGTCGACCACACCACCGAACCCAACGCGTGACCCTCGACCCCCTACCGGTCCTGGCCGGCGCCCTCCTCGGCGCCGGCCTTGGGGCCGCCCTCCTCGCCCTCCACCCACACGGCCGCTCCCAACAACCACCCGAGACGACCGACCCCGTACGCCAGCAGGCCGAGACCAGCGGCCTCATCCCCAGGCAAGGAGCCAGCACATGATCAAGCCCCGCCAGATCTATACCGACTGCGACCCCCGAGGCGGAGCCACCATCCGCATCGTCGAATACACCCCTGGTAGCAACCGTGCTGACGTCGTCGACGCCACCACCGGAAAACGCCCCCGAAGCGTCCTCGCCAGCCGCCTCCACTCCAGCGCCGTTACCAAAGCCGGCAAGCCCCGCCGCGCCGGCTACGCGCTTGTCCAGGACACCGAGGAGCCGCAGCCGTGACCGTCCACGCCCGCCCCGGAGCCCCACTCACCGCCGCCGAGATCGAGGCTCTCGCCCTCGCCGCCGACGGCTACACCAGCGAGCAGACCGCCCGCCGTCTCGGCATCAGCCGTAAAGCGGTCCTCGACCGAACTTCCGCCTCGCGCCGGAAACTCGGCGCGCGCAGCACCACTCACGCCGTCGTCCTCGCCTACCGCACCGGCCAACTCAACCTCGACACGGCCACCCACCAGCCCAGGAGCGCAGCGTGACCGGCAACGACACCGGAACCATCCACATCGAACTGTGCCCCAACTGCCACCACCCCGCTCACCCGGCCGAGACCTGCGAGCAGGCCGCCCAACCGCAGGCCGGGCTGCAGGCCGCCCTCGCCGAATGCATCGCCCACATCCACCGCGAGCACACGCAGTCGTAACCCACATCGACAGCCACAGCCCACCTGAGGAGAAGCCCGTGACCACCGACCCGATCGACCGTGAACTCGGCATCGTCGCGGCCGAAATCGCCCGCACCGACACCAAAGCCTCCACCCTCCTGTCCGCCGGCGGAATCCTCGCCGCGGCTCTCGGCCTCACTACCAGCGGAGGCCACACCCACACGGCCTCCACCGTCATCGCCGCCGCCGTTCTCGGCGCGGCCCTGGTCCTCGCTGCCATGGTCATCCGCCCCCGCCTCGGCGGCGACACCAGCGGCAGCTACCTCCAGTGGGCAGACCTCCACCCCAACGACATCGCCGGGGAAGTGCAGCAAGACCGGCGCGCCGCCCGGTTGGTAGCTCTGTCCGGCCTGTGCGCCCAAAAGATGATCATTCTCCGCTGGGCTACCGACACGACCATCGCCGCCGTGATCGCCATAGCCATCGCTGCGGCACTCACCGCCGCCAACTGACCCACCACCAGACCAGCGCAGACCAGGAGACCGGATGCTCCCCGCCCCGCACCTCGACCGCCTCCGCACCCAGCTCGCCCAGCTGCCCGAGCTCATCGTGCGCGCTCACCTCGCCCTGCAGCCCGGTGCCGGCCGGCGCGGGGCCCGCGTCTCCGGCGCCACCCGCACCGCCCCGCTGCCCTGCAACGCTGCCACCCTCTCCCTGATCGGCCCCACCGCCCCCGAGGCCGTCCACGACGAATACGGCGACCAGGACCAGACACCCGGCCTGGACCTGCTCTCTTCCTGGGCCCGCACCGTCCTCAACGACCGGCAGCGCGCCAACGACTGGACCGCCTGGACCCGCCCCGCCGGCCACGACTGGGAGCGCACCGTCTCCGTCGCCGTGAAGACCCTGCAGCTGCACCTCGACTGGGCTGCCGCCCGCCCGTACGCCCGGGACATGGCCGCCGAGATCGGACGCCTCCACGGCATGCTCAACCGCGCCGCCGGCATGCCGATAGCGCCGCCAGCCCGCCGGCAGGTCTGCCCCCGCTGCCAGCTCCTGACTGTCGCGACCCGGCCGGACGGGATGCGCGAGTGCTCCGCCCTCGACTGCCGAGCCGTCCTCACCGTCGACGAGTACGCCGACCGCGCCGAGCGCACCCTCGCCGAACTCGCCGCGGCGTGACTGCCAACGATCGCCCGGCCAACCCCTGATACGCCGAGATGCGCGGCGGATGCGCTGCAGGTCAACGGCATGACAACGGCCCCACCCGAGACGTCGGGTGGGGCCGCGGTGCGCGGTGATGCGTCAGGCGGAAGGGGACCCCGGGGTGGCCGTCTTGGCGCTGACAACAGTGCGTTCGCGTAGGGGAGGGACGCCGCCGGCCTTGGCGATCCGGCCGACGTGCTGTCGCTCGTACGGAACGATGCGGGTCACTTCGGACGGACCGAGCATGCGGGCCTTGAGTACGACGACGATGCCGTCGTTGAGCGCCTCGCGGGCGGCTTCGAGCTTCGACTCGGCTTCGGCGTAGGCAGCACTGAGCTCGGCGAGCTGGTCGCGCGCTGCCTGCTGCGCTCTCTCGGTGCTGGTCATGCCCCGATGATGCCACGGTCGGGTGCGGCCCTGATAGATACGCTTCTTGCATCTCAATGATGCATCTTGACGTTGCAACTTCATGATGCAAGTATGGGTCGCGTAGGCACCAGCCGCCACCCCCAAGGGGAGGGAACCCATGCGCGTCACCATCAAGATCCGCGCCCGCAACACCACCCAGGCCCGTGACACCACCCGGGCCACCCAGTACGCCACCCTCAACGGCCGACTGCAGGCCGCCCTCGACCGCGGCGACCTCACCCGCACCGGCGACCACCTCACCCACCTCGGCATCCAGCTCCCCGACGGCCAGCAGTCCTGGTACGGCCGCCACGTCGCCAAGGCCCACCGCGCCACCACCGGCCACGACGCCCGCCGCGCCTGGGTCCAGCACCGCACCACCAGCCGCTGGATCGCCGTGTACGTCTACGCCCCCGACGCGCCCGCCCTCACCACCGGCCTCTGGTCCTACAAGGCCACCCGGGCCGCCGCCGAGCGCCTCTACGCGGAGGCCGCCTAGACCACCCAGGCCGCTGTCCTCCCGACCAACTGCCCCGCTTCCCCGGAGCTCACCACCATGACCACCACAGCCTCGCCCCCCGAGACCAGCGCCTACGGCTGGACCGCCGCCATGGCCCTCGTCCGCACCGCCGCCGCCCTCACCGCCGGCTGGTCCCTCTACGTCGTCGCCAGGCACTACCACGTCCCCCGCCCGCTCGCCCTCACCGCCGGCCTGGTTTTCGACGGCGTCGCCTACCTGTGCTTGCGATCCGCCAGCGAGGCCGTCCGCGCCGGACGCTCCGCCGCCGGACCCATCCTCGCCACCCTCGGCATGGCCGGCGTGTCGATCTACCTCAACTTGGTGCACGCCCAGTTCACCGACGGCGGCCGCCCCGCCGAAGTGCTGTACGCCGCTCCCGCCATCGGCCTCCTCGTCGTCTCCGCGCTCTCCTGGACCGCCGAACGAGCCACCGCCCGAGCGGCCCGCGGCGAGATTCCGATGCGCATGCCTGCCTTTGGCGCGCTCGGCTGGCTCCTTGCCGGCAGCAAGGCCTACGACGCCCTCAAGGGCCAGGCCGAAGCCCACGTGACCAGCAGCGCATCACCGGAGCATCAGACCGCAGCACCCCCCGCGGCCCGCACCGCCGAGGACATCATCGCCGCCGAGTTCGCCGAACTCGGACCCGCCACCGCCGTTCAGCGCGTCGCCGCCGCTACCCCCGGCGCCACTGTTGCCGAGATCGCCGACACCCTGGCCACCTACAAGGTCACCATTACTCCGGGGCAGGTCGCCCTGCTGCTGGAGCGCGCCGCAGTCCCCAGCGTCACCCTCGACCGGGTACCGCAGCCGCCAGCCGTCGACGAGCAACCCGCGCTCGACCCCGCCCGGGCGATGCGCGGCGATGCGCCCCAGGTCAACGGCATGAGCAAAGCCGATGCCGTGATGGAGATCGCCTGGTGGCTCGGCGGCTCGAAGCCGTCCCCCGCCACCATCGTGCAACACCTCGCACTTCAAGGCATGGCCACCGACACCGCGTACGTCCGCACTGCACTGCACCGCGCACGCAAAGCCGAAGAGGCCGCTGCAACGGCAATCGATGCCGAGGCCGAGCAGCAGCGCGCCGAGTACGAGCGCCGCCACGGCAACGGCGGATACGCCTGAAGGTACGCCTGAAGGACACCACCGCGGGTGCGGGCCCCGCCGAGCGACCCGCACCCCCAGCGCCCTCACGACCACCCTCCACGCCAGGAGATGACCATGGGCCTCTGGTCCAAGCTCACCGGCGGCCAGCCCGCCGAGTCCGGCCAGCAGCGTCGGGCCAAGGCGGTCCGCGACGCCGACCGCGCCGGACACGCCGCCATGAACGCCAAGACCCGCCGCAGCACCGCGCTCGACAACAACCCGCCGCCCCGCGCCTGGTGGCGCAACTCCTAACTTGGGAGACCTCCGTGCTGGACTGGCTCCTCACCATCGCCTGCCCCATCATCACCATCGCCGCCGGCCTCGCCGTCTGGCACCTCCGCAAGGGGGAGGAGCGGTGACCACCACGCCCCCGCCCCCGCCGCCGCCGACCGAGCCGCCCACCGCCGGTATGCCGACCCCCGAGCCGGTGGGCGAGTGGTGGCGCAAGTCCGGCCCCCGCATCCCGGCCCAGCCGGGCACCACCGTCTACACCCCGATCCCGGTCGGCGCCGCCCCCGCCGAACCGCCCTCGATGGAGGCCGCCGCCGAAGCATTCTGGGCCCCGGCCGGCAGGCTCTTCGCCGAGCAGGCCACGGCGATCGCCTCCCAAGTGGGGGAGCAGATCGGCCAGCTCCTGACCGAGACGCCCGCCCAGCGTGAAGCCCGCCAGCAGGTCGAGTACGAGACCAGGCTCGCCGCCGAGCGCGCCCGGATGGACGCGGCACTCGGCAAGGTCAAGGAGACCGCTCAGGAGCGAGCCGAGCGCCACCGCATCGAGGACATCCTCACCCCCACCTCGCCCGGCCGCCCGGACGACGTCGTCGGCATGCTCGACTACCTCGCCGACCGGATCACCGAAACCCCCGCCGACCGGGCGGAGCGCCTGGCTGCTGCCCGCGAGCTGGAGAAGCGGCGCGAGCGGGCCCGGGAGGACGCCGAGTGCGCCGCCGCAGGGGAGACGCCCCGTCAGCGCGCCTGGCGCCACCGCCGCCAGCAGCTCGCCGACCAGCGCGAGACCAGGGCGCGGGCCCGCCGCCAGCGCCGCCGCGCCGCCCGCCGCAGCGGCCCCGACGACCGGGTCCGGCGCTTCCGCCGCTGGTGCATCCTCACCGGGATCTCCGCCATCGGCGGCTACTCCACCGGCCTCATCCAGGTCATCACCCCCGGCGGCCCCTACGTCGGCCTGCTCCTCGCCGCCGGCGGATGGGCCATCGACCTCTACCTGCGCGAGCTCGGCCGCCTGCGTGTGAGCGAGGTCCGCGGCCCCGGCCCCCTGATGATCCTGATCGCCGTGCGCGTGCCCGTCGCCTCCGGCCTCGCCGTCGCCTTCGGCCTCGGCCCCCTTCTCGCCGCCCTCCCCCTCTACTAGCCCAGGAGCCACCATGACCTCCCTGCTCGGACCTATCACCGCCACCGGCCTGTGCCTCGTGATCATGGTGTGGCTGCTCGTCGGCCACCGGGGCAAGGGCACCTTGGCCGAACAGCACAAGGACCACCACACCGCCTGGTGGATGCTCCTGTTTGGCCTCTTCGCCCAGGGCGCCGGCCAGGCATTCGAAGCGCCGAAGGTGGTGGGCGACTCGCTCACCAACGCGATGAACCAGCAGTTCAACGCCGGGGCCGGGGCCACCGCCCTGATCCTCGTGATCGTCCTGTTCGGCACAAAGCCGCGCGTGTGGAAGGACGTGGTCGTCGGCGCGACGCTGCCCGCCGCCGCCCTGGCCTCCGGCTCGATCCTCTGCCTGCCGTTCACCGTCATCGGCAGCTTCCTCCACGGCCTGGTCGGTGCCTGAGATGTCCAACTACCTCCAGGACTCCCTCACCCTGCACGCCGAGACCCTCGCCGCGTGGAACGAGTCCCGTGCCAAGGCCCGCCAGATCAAGGATCCCAAGGAGCGTGCCGCCGCGCTCGAAGCCCTCAAGGGCCAGCGGCCCGTTCACCCGTACCTCGGCGGCATCTCGCTGGCCGCCCTCCGCTGGGGCAACCACCGCATGCTCTCCCCGCTGAAGACCCGCCACGCCGACGCCAAGGCGGAGCACGCCGAGACCCTCGCCGCGTGGAAGGAGCGACGCGCCAGGGCCCGGGAGATCAAGGACCCCGAGCAGCGCGCCAAGACCCTGGAAGACCTCAAGGGGGAGCGCCCCACCCACCCCGCCCTGATCGCCGCCGGGTGCGCGGTCGTCTCCGCCGTCCTGCTGGCCGGCGTCCCCGCCGCCCGCCACGCGGTCCACCACTACGGCGCCGTCAGCATCACCAGCGGCCTCACCCTCTGGGTGATCACCGCCCTCATCCTCGGCCAGAAGGCCACCCCCGACCACGCACAGCGGCCGCCCGCCAAGCAGGCCGGGAAGAACGCGCCCGAGGAGGCCGACCAGGAGGCCGAGGAGACCGTCCCGACTGCCGCCGAAACGCGCGTGCTGGCCGCCTCCCTGACGGCCGACGGGACCTCCGTTCTCCTCACCCGACTGGCGGCCGATCTGGCCTCCGCTCACCCCTTCTGGGAGACCTCCACCAAGGGCGTCCGGGCCCTCCTCTCCCAGGCCGGCGTACCGGTCCGCGAAGGAGTCCGCACCCCTCACGGCAACGGCCCCGGCGTTCACCACCAGGACGTGACCAAACTCCCATCCCCCTCCCAGGAGGGGGATGGGGCCCCCGTTGTTGCCAACGTTGGCGCAGGTCAGAGTGCCAACGCCAACGCCAACAACGCCGATGAGACCGAGCCCCAGCAGGAGTTCACCACCGTGCCCCACCCCACCGATCCGGCCCGCACGATCGTCGTCCACTCGGTCGGCGCCGCCTGACCGACCACCCCTCCGACCAGCCCATCACCCCGACCAAGGAGAGCCACATGGCCCCGACCATCCAGATCATCACCCTCGGCCTCGGCCACGCACCCGCCCCCGACACCGACCTGCCGCTCATCGACATGCGGCCCTACCTCGACCCCCACATCGACCCGAACATGCGCCAGCGCACCGCACTCGACCAGGACGTCGTCGACCACGTCCTCACCACCCCCGGAGTCCGCGAGCACCTCGACCGCGCCGTCGCCGACATCATCAACTACGCCACCGGCCCCGGTCGGAACCAGGCCAACATCACCGTGGCCACCGCGTGCACCGGCGGTCGCCACAGGGCACCCGCCGCCGGCATGCGCATCGCCGCCCTGCTCCTCAACCGCGGATGGACCGTCGACCTGCACCACCGCGACCTGAACCGGCCCGTCATCGAGCGCTGACCCACCGACCACCAATCCCTGAGGAGACCGGCATGACCAAGGATCAGCAAGCCACCCGTACCGCCATGATCGCCATCCTGCAGCGAACCTTCCGTCTCACCGACACCACCGCCAGTCGCCTCGTCGACATCGGCCTCGAAGCCGAGCGCAACGGCCAGCGACCCTGGCCCGCGATCAACGCCGCCGTCACCGAAGCCGCCGACCGCGGCGAGAACTGGGCCGTCGAGGCCCTGCACGCCAGCACCAACCTCTGACCTCGCCCCGGGGCGGCCGGCTTGCTGGCAGGCGGTGCGGCCGCCCCGGGCCCTCCACCCACCGCACAGCAGCAGAGGAGACCGCCATCATGGCGTACGCCAACGGCCCCGCCCAGCAGGACCCGCAGCAGCCTGAACCCATCGTTGTCGAACGCGGCAGCGGAGCCAGCGTCGTCTGGCCGCAGCCGAACCCGCAGCCGCCGACCAAGTAGGCCGACTACACCGTCCGCCCCGGTACTACCCGGGGCGGACGGACCCGCGAGAGGATAGACACATGACGCGCATCATCCGCAGTTGGATCCAGGCCCCCGGATTCGTGGAGGTCATGGCCAAGTCCGCATTCGCCGCAGCCATCTGGTGCAGCCTGATCGTCGCGCTGCGAGCGATCGGGTGACTGCTGACCTGGTGGCGTTCCTCGCCGCCCGCCTCGATGAGGACGAGCAGAATGCGCGCCAAGCGACTACCGGTCCGTGGCACGTACTCGGAGGCGGGAGCGACGAGTACGCCATCAGCACCACGCCGGACGGCAAGGTGCTGTCCGCCGAGGTTGCCGCGCCGGGCTACGACAGCGGCGGTATCTGGGAACGTGCTGATGCTGAGCACATTGCCCGCCACGACCCGGTCCGCGTGCTGGCCGAGGTCGACGCCAAGCGGCGGACAGCAGTGCGCTGCGAAGAGGCCCTGCTTTCGGCGAACGCCATGCTGGTGCACTTCGCACGACAGACATTGATCGAACTCGCCCTACCCTACGCCGACCACCCCGACTACCGGCCCGAGTGAGCGCCCGACGCCTGATCGGCGATGCCGCTTGCGGAGTGATCGCCTCCCGTTCTAACCTGATGTGCAGCAGGTAGCCCCTGCCCAGAAACATCCCTGAAGGCCCCGCAGCCGAGCAGCAGCCGCGGGGCCTTCGTGCTGCCCGGGGAGGCGCCATGGCCGTCCGTTACCCCAACCCGCCGCTCACCGACATCGACCCGGATGACATCGCCGACCGGACCCGCACCGCCGAGGCGTTCGGCGTCACCGAGTCGGGCGTGAAGTGGTGGGTCCACACCGGCCTGATCGAAGCCCTCCCCATCGGCGGCGGCCCGCACCTCTACCACCTGCCCACCGTCGCCCGCGCCGAGCACCACACCTGGCGCAACGGCGCCGACCGACCCGCACGCGGCGGCCGCCGGCCCGGATGGCGAGTCGGAGAAGTCGCGGCCTAACCCAGAGCGGCGGCGGCACGGCAACGCTGATGCAGTGTCCGGACAGCGCGGGATCACACACCCCGCCCGTGCCGCCGCCTGATCCCCGAGGAGGTGACCGTGCCCGGACGCAACCTCGGCCCCGTCACCGACGAGGTCCGCGCCGAGATCCTCCGCCTGCACGGCGAGGGCCTGTCCCGCAACGAGATCATGCGGCAGATCGACCGATCCGCCCGCGTCGTCACCAAAACCGTTCACGACGCCGGGCTCGGCTTCGAACGCTCCGGCCAGGTCCAACTTGCGACCGAAGCCCGCCGCATCGACCTCGAAGCCCGTCGAATCACGCTCGCCGAACAACTCCACGAGGACGCCGAACAACTCCGCGCCCAACTCTGGGAGCCCGCCATCGTGTATGCGTTCGGCGGCCGAGACGGCGAGTACAACGAGCACACCCTCGACGAGCCGCCACCGGCCGACAAGAAGGCCCTACTCGGCGCCGCCGGTATGGCCATTGACCGCTCGCTGAAGCTCGTTCCCCCGAAGGCCGCTGCTGGCGCCGACGACGCCCTGTCCATGCTCGGCTCCCTCGCGGCCGGCATCGCGCGCTATGCGGAGGAGGACAGCGAGGAGGGCTGATGCTCGACCAGCTCCCCCTCTCCCGCAAACAGCTCCGCTCGATCGCGCAGGCCACGGCCCGCATCAACATCTGGTCCGGGGCGATTCGTTCCGGCAAGACCATCGCGTCGTTGCTGGCGTTCCTCATTGCGATCTCGACCGCACCGACGACCGGCCTGATCGTCGTGGTCGGCCGCAGCCTGCAGACGATCGAGCGCAACGTCCTCGACCCCCTGCAGACGATCGAGCTGTTCGGCCCGCTCGCCCGCCAGGTCCACCACACCCGCGGTGCCACCACTGCCACGATCCTCGGTCGCACGATCCATCTGATCGGCGCCGCCGACGCTCGCGCCGAGGGCCGACTTCGCGGCCTCACCGCCTCGCTCGCCTACGTCGACGAGGCAACGCTCATCCCCGAGGGATTTTGGAACCAGCTCCTCGGGCGCCTTAGCGTCCCAGGCGCCCGACTGTTCGGCACGACGAACCCGGACGGCCCCGGCCACTGGCTGAAGAAACGATTCCTCGACCGCGCGAACGAACTCGACCTGCGGGCCTGGCACTTCACCCTCGACGACAACCCCTCATTGGCGCCCGCCTACGTCGCCGCTCTCAAAGCGGAGTACGTCGGGCTCTGGTACCGCCGGTTCATCGACGGCGCCTGGGTCCAGGCCGAGGGCGCCGTCTACGACATGTGGCAGCCCGACACCATGGTCGTCGACCTGCTGCCGCAGATGCAGCGGATCCTGGGCGTCGGCGTCGACTACGGCACCGTCAACGCGTTCTCCGCCCTGCTGCTCGGACTTGGTGTCGACGGCCGCCTGTACGTCGTCTCGGAGTACCGGCACGACTCCCGCATCACCCGCCGCCAACTCACTGACGCCCAGTACTCGCAGGGCCTACGTAACTGGCTGGAGGTCAACGACGCCCAGCCCGAGTGGCTGTTCATCGACCCCAGCGCTGCCAGCTTCATGACCCAGCTCTGGACGGACGGAGTACCCGGCGTTGCCAAGGCCGACAACGACGTTCTCGACGGGATCCGCTCCGTGGGTGTCGCGCTCGGCTCCGGCCGGCTCCTCGTCCACCGTTCCTGCCAGGGCCTGATCGACGAACTGCCGGGCTACTCCTGGGACGACTCGGCCGCGGCCAAAGGCATCGACAAGCCGCTCAAGGTCAACGATCACTCGTGTGACGCGCTCAGGTACGTGCTGCACTCCACCGCGCACGAGTGGCGCGGTCTCCTCCGAACCGACCTGCGACCAGCAGCATGACGCGAGGAGGCCAGCCCGATGCCGTTGCCCACCCAGGACATGGCGTGGCCGCCGACCGATCCCGCCGTACAGGAGGCGATGGCGGACTGGGACGCCTGGTACAGCAGCGACCCCGACCAACTCGTCGAGCGGTACCGCCTGCGCGGGGAACGCGGCTACCAGAACCGCCCATCGCAGCTGCGCGGCGGGGTGGTCGGCAGGTTCGCACGCTGGTGGTGGGGGCAGCCGACGGCGATCGGCGAGAAGCGGACGAAAATCCACATCCCGCTGGCAGCCGACATCGCCCGCACCTCATCCGACCTGCTGTTCTCTGAACCGCCCCGGGTCACCGCCGAGGCCGGCGGCCCCACCCAGGACCGCCTCGACCAGCTCATGGAGACCACCCTCTACCCGAGTCTCCTCGAAGGCGGCGAGGTCGGTGCCGCGCTCGGCGGCACCTTCTACCGAGTGTCCTGGGACACTGCCGTCGCCGACCGGCCGTGGATCACCACGGTCGCCGCCGACGGCGCCGCCCCCGAGTTCTCCTACGGACAGCTCACCGCAGTCACCTTCTGGCGCGTCGTCACCCGCGATGACCAGACCCTGTGGCGCCACCTGGAGCGCCACGAGAAGGGCGTCATTCTCCACGGCCTCTACAAGGGCACCCAGTACCGGCTCGGCAAGCAGATGCCCCTCACCGCCAACGACGCGACCAAGGACTTCCAGCCGACCGTCGAGACCGGCGCCCCCGGCCACCTGACCGCCTCGTACGCGCCGAACATGCGGCCCGCCCGCGGCTGGCGCAACACCCCGGCCGCCGCCTACCTCGGCCAGTCCGACTACCAGGGCGTCGAGGGTCTCTTCGACGCCCTCGACGAGACCTGGGCCAGCTGGATGCGGGACCTGCGGCTCGGCAAGGGCCGCATCATGATGTCCGGCCAGTACCTCACCAGCAACGGTCCCGGCATGGGTGTGACCGCCGACCTCGACCGCGAGGTCTACACCCCGCTCAACATCCCGCCCACGGCTGACGGCGGCATCACCGTCTCCCAGTTCCAGATCCGGGTAGCGGAGCACCGCGACACCGCGCAGGCCCTGCTGGAGCAAGCCGTTCGCCAGGCCGGCTACTCCGCCGCCTCGTTCGGCGCGGTCGGCGACGGCACCGCGGTGACCGCCACGGAGATCCGCGCCCGGCAGGGCCGCTCCATGACGACCCGCGCCCGCAAGGCCCGGTACCAGGCACAGCCGATCGCCGACATCCTCGCCGCGCTCCTCGCGGTCGAGGCCGGCCCGCTGTTCAACGTGCCGGGCCTCGACCTCGACCCGCCCCGCATCGATTTCCAGGACTCCATTCAGGAGGACCCGAAGACCGCCGCCGAAACCGTCAACCTGCTGCGGCAGGCCGAGGCCGCGTCCACCGACACCCTGATCCGGATGCTTCACCCGGACTGGGACGACGACCGGGTCGAGGCCGAGAAGGCCGCGATCCTCGCCGAGTCCGGCAGGGCCGTCACCGACCCCGCCGCACTCGGCGAGGGAGGCGACGGCCTCGAATCCCCAGGCGACGAGGCCGCGGAGAACGCGCCGTTCACCGGGGCGCCCACCGCAGGCTGACCAGGCAAGGGGGCCCGTGTGCCGGTCTCCCCAGCCGATGGCGAGGACTTCGCACGCGAGGTCGGAGCGCTCTACCAGGACGCCGAGGCCGGCTTGCTGGAACGCCTCGCCCGGGCCCTGGCCGACGGCATTGGCCTGCCGAACTGGGCAGAGCGCAAGCTCCGCGCCATTGGCAACCTTCGTACGGCCGTTGCCGAGACGACATCAGCCCTGCGACGGGATGCCGACGGTGCCATCCGCCACGCCGTCCAGCAGGCCTACCAGCGCGGCGACCAAGCGGCGGTCGCCGACCTCATGCTCCCGGAGGGCCTGCGCGCGGCAGCCCTCCGGGACCTGCCCAATGCCCGCGCCGTGGACCGTCTCGCCAACGCAGCCGTCGTCGAACAGGGACCCGTCTATCAGCGGATCCTGCGCGTCGTCCCGGACGCCTACCGTCGGATCGTCGCCCGCGTCTCGGGCAGTGTCCTGCTCGGTACGCAGACCCGCCAGCAGGTTGCCCAGCGGGCGCTCGACCAGTTCGCCGACCGCGGCATCACCGGCTTCGTGGACCGGTCCGGCCGAGCGTGGGACATGGCCAGCTATGCCGAGATGGCCACCCGGTCCGTCACCGGGCGGGCCGCTGTACAGGGCCACACAGACCGACTGGAGGCCATGGGCCAGCGGCTCGTTATCGTCTCTGATGCCCCGCTGGAGTGCCCACTGTGCCGCCCGTGGGAGGGCGCGATCCTGTCGTTGAGCGGCAACCCTGGCGACCGGACGGCCACCATGCCGCACGCCACCCGCGACGGCCACCCGGTCCGGGTCGACATCGCCGGCTCCCTGGAGGAGGCCCGCGCGGCCGGGCTCATGCATCCCAACTGCCGTCACAGCATCAGCCTCTACCTGCCAGGTGTCACCACCCCGGCCACCTCGCCGCCCCACCCGGGCGGTGCCACCTACGAGGACACCCAGCACCAGCGCTACCTCGAACGCCAAGTGCGGATGTGGAAGCGCCGACAGGCGGTGGCCATCGACGACCAGGCCACGCGCCTGGCCGGCCAGAAGGTCCGCGAGTACCAGAGGCGGATCCGTGAGCTGACCGCCGAGAAGCAGCTGCCGCGCAAGAGCGCGCGCGAGCAGATCGGCTTCGCTCGCTGAACCCTCAGGCCCGCCGGGAGCGGGCTCCTCTACGCGCCCCGGGAGGGCACGATGACGCACACCTCTTTCCGCCACCCGCTCGCCTCGCACCCGGCCGGCGCCATCCTCGGCTACCGACGCGACGGCCGCCCTATTCGTGTGATCGCGGGTGGCAACGGCGAGGGAGAAGGAGCTGGCTCCACGGCCACCGGTGACAGCGGCACCGTTCAGCAGGCCGACAGCGGCCAGCCGTCGGCCGCACCCGAGACACCGAAGCCCGGCCCTTCGGCCAAGGCTGATGACGACAGCGCGGCCACCATCGCCCGGTTGGAGCGCGACCTCGCCGCCGTCCGCAACGAGGCCGCGAAGGCGCGGGTCGCCAAGCAGACGGCGGCTGAGCAGGCCACCACCGACCTCACCCAGAAGCTCGCACGCGCGCTCGGCCTCGTCCAGGACGACACCCCGCCGGATCCTGCCGAGCTCACCAAGAAGATCGAGACGCAGACCGGCCGCATCGGCCAGCTGGAACAGGAGCTCCGCACCCGCCAGGTCGAGCTCGCCGTTCACGCCGCGGCCGTCAGGCAGCAGGCCAAGCCCGAGCTACTGCTCGACTCCCGCAGCTTCGCGAAGACGCTGACCGCCCTGGACCCGGCGGCCGCCGACTTCACCACCCAGCTCGACGCCGCCATCAAGGCCGCCGTCGACGCGAACCAGAACCTCCGCTCCGTGCCCCAGGCGGGCCGCAGCGGCGCCGACCTCACCGGCGGGACCGGCGAGGCCACCAAGACCCGCCCCACCACTCTCGGCGCCGCGATCCGCGGCCACTACGACACCTGACAAGGAGGCACCTCGTGCCCGTCACTCTCGCCCAGGCACAGCTCAACACGCTGCCGGACATCGACTGGACCGTCATCGACACCCTGCGCCGCAACTCGTGGGTGCTCGACAACATGGTGTGGGACGACACCGTTACGCCCGGTACCGGCGGCGGCTCCCTCACCTACGGCTACACCCGGCTCCTCGCCGCCGCCACGGCCAGCTTCCGCAACTTCAACGAGGAGTACCCCGCTAGCCAGGCAGCGAGGCAGCAGTTCCAGGTCCAGCTGCACCCCCTCGGCGGCTCGTTCACCGTGGACCGAACCCTCGCCACCCTCGGCAACGCGGCCACCAACGAGATCATGTTCCAGATGAGCCAGAAGCTCACCTCGGTCAAGACGCTGTTCCACCAGCAGCTCGTCCTCGGCGACACCGCCGTGGACGCCGCCGGATTCGACGGCCTCGACAAGTCCCTGACCGGCACGAACACCGAGTATCTGCCGATCAACGAGGGCAACACGACTGGCTACACCGACTGGTCCGCCGCCGCGATCACCACCGAGGACAAGGCCATGGCGGCCTTCGATTCGCTGGACGACTGGCTCTCGCGGATCCTCGCCTCCCAGGTCGGCTCCGGCGACGGCGGCTCCAGCGCCACCGGCTCCCTGCCGCCCGGCACCAAGGCCATCCTCGGCAACACCAAGTCCATCGCGCGCCTGCGCTCCCTCGCCCGCCGCGCCAGCCAGTTCACGTCCGTCAAGGACGACCTGGGCCGGCAGATCGACATGTACGGGCAGTGGGTCCTCGTCGACATGGGCGACCGGGTCGACGGCTCCGCGCCGATCATCCCGGTCCAGCCGCGCGACCCCGACGGTGGCGGCCCGGGCGGCAACATCACTGGCCTCACCGACCTCTACGCCGTGTCGTTCGGCCTGGACGCGATGCACGGCGCCAGCGTCACCGGCAAGCCCCTCATCCAGACCTGGCTCCCGGACTACTCCATCCCGGGCGCCGTCAAGAGCGGCGAGGTCGAGATGGGCCCGCTCGCCATGGTCCTGCGCAACACCCGCACCTGCGGCGTGTTCCGGAACGTGAAGGTGAGCTGATGAAGTACCTCGTGTCCGCGCCGCGGCCGGACTTCCAAGGAGCCATCGTCGGCGTCCACTTCCGCGACGGCGCCGCAACCGTAGACCCGACAGCTGACAACATCCAGCGGGCCGCGCTGCAGTACTTCCAGCGCGCCAACTACAGCATGGTCGCCGTCGAGGAGACGCCCGCCGAGCCGGAGCCCGGGTCTTCGCCCGAAAGCACCGAGGACCTCTTCGACCCCAACACGCGATCCGTCGAAGAGGTGCTCGCTCACCTTGCCGACGCCGACGCCGACGAGCAGGCCCGCGTCCTCGCCGCCGAGGCCGCGGGCAAGGCCCGGACGACCATCACCAGTAAGGGAGACCAGTCGTGACCGTTCAGGGCCGATTCCTCGGCGTCGTCCGGGATGAGCTGGCGCTCGCCTCCGACCAGGCGCGCCAGTCGCTGGCGGGCGCCGGGGAAGGCGGAGCGTTCTACCGCTCGAACATGCCCCGGCTGCTGGCCGGTGCGGACACCGGCGCGCTGACCACGCAGGTCATGACCAGCGTGCCGATCTACCTGCGCAAGGGCGACGTCGTGTCGGCGCTGACCTTCCGCTCCGGCGCGACGGCAGCGGCGACCCCGACGAACCAGTGGGCCGCCCTGTACAGCTCGGCCGCGACCCCCGTCCTGCTCGCGCAGAGCCCGGACGCCGGGGCAGCAGCGTGGGCCGCCACCACCAACAAGACCTTCACTCTCGCTGCTCCGGTGGCCATCACGGCGGACGGCTGGTACTGGGCCGCACTCATGGTCAAGGCCGCCACCGCTCCGACCCTGATCGGCATCTCCACCACCGCCTCGGCTGGCATTGCCGCGGGAGAGCGCAACCTCGCCCAGACCAGCGGCAGCGCGCTCGTCGCGACCGCGCCGGCCACGATCACCTCGCCGACCGCGGCGGCCACCGTGCCGCTCGTCATCGTCACCTGAGAGGAGCGGGACCGTGCCCCGTCTCGACATCACCGCCGTCCAGGCCGTCACCACCGCCGGCCTGAACCCGACCTTTGACAATGCCAACGCCTCCGGCGGCCAGCAGTTCGCGAACAACGGCCGCCGGATCCTGCGCGTGACGAACACCAGCGCTTCGGCGGTCACCGTCACGGTGAACATCCCGGCGACCCTGGACGGCGTTGCGCCCGCCAACGGCGGCAAGCAGATCACGATCCCGGCGACCACCGGCGACACCCTGATCGGACCGTTCCCGGCGACCACGTACAACCAGGCCGACGGCAAGGTCTACGTGGACTTCTCCGCGGCCGCGAGCGTGAAGTTGGCGGTGCTGGAGGTCCAGCCAGCATGAGCCGGGTGTACGCCACCACGGCGGACTACCAGGCCTACACCGGGCAGGCGCCGGACACGGACACCGCGAGGCTGATCGTCCGGGCCTCGCAGATGCTCGATGCCCAGCTGTTCCGCCTGTGCTGGTACGTCGCCGATCCAGCCACCGGCCTGCCGACCGACGCCCTGGTGGCCGCTGCCTTCCGCGACGCCGTCTGTGCTCAGGTGCAGTGGTGGACCGAACTCGGGGATCCGCTCGGCGTCGTGGGAGTCGGCTGGGGCACCGCACACATCGGGACCGTGCACCTGCAACGGTCGGTGACAGCCGTCTCCGGCGCGGACTCGCCATCACGGCAACTCGCCCCGCAGGTCTGGGACGTACTCACCGCGCCCGACCTGACTCCCGAGCGGTTCCGGATCGGATCGGTGACGCTCCAGTGAGCCGTATCCCCGGTTGGCTGCTGCGGCACCGCATCACGATCTTGCCCTACCTCGGCGACTCCGCCTACGGACCCAAGTACGGACCGCCGCAGCCCGGCGTCCGCTGCCTGCTCGACGACCAGACCCGGCTCGTACGGGCCGCCGACGGCCGCGAGGTCACGTCCACCAGCACCGCGTACTGCCTGCCCGGCACCACGTGCCCGGCAGGCAGCCGGGTCACGCTGCCATCCGGCCGACAGACCACCGTCATCGCGGCCCTCGCGCGGGACGGCGGCGGCCTTCCGACCCCCGACCATGTCGAGGTCCAACTCACCTAGGAGGCAGCGATGGCGGTCAACGCCGGCCGGTTCGAGTGGCGGGGCAGCGAGTATCTGAGGCGGGCCCGGGCCGAGGCCGCCGACGGGCTGGAGGCCGGCATGGAGCTCGTGCTGGCCGAGTCCCGCCAGGTAGTGCCGCTGGAGGAGGGCACCCTGGAACGCTCCGGCGCGGCCCACGTCGACCGGGCCGCGCTGCGGGGTGCCGTCTCCTACGACACCCCGTACGCGGTCCGCCAGCACGAGGAACTCGACTACAAGCACGCCCCGGGCCGCACCGCCAAGTACCTGGAGACGCCGTTCCACGCGTCGAAGCTGACGGTGTTGGCGCTGATCGCCGCCGCGATCCGCAGGGCCGACCACCGTGCCTGACCTCCTCGACGGCATCGCCCGCTATCTCCAGGCTCAGGGCCTGGTCACGTACGACCCGGACGGCACCGGCGGCGACTGCTTCATCGACACGCTGGCGCCCGTTCCGGACGGCGCCGTGGCGCTCGGCGCGTACGGCCTCGGCGAGCCGGACCCGCTGAGCGGCGACGACGAGGTCGGCCTCCAGGTGCGGGTACGCGGCGGTCCGGACCCCCGGCTGTCCCGCCGGCGGGCACTGGCCATCTACAGCGCCCTCCACGGCCTCGCCGGTATCGCCCTGCCAGACGGCACCTGGCTGATCCTCGCCGTGGCTCTCCAGACGCCCACCCCGCTCGGCACCGACGGCAACGGCCGCCACGAGCACGTCGTGAACTTCCGCTTGAACATCGTCAACCCGACCGCAAACCGCGGGTAAGGAGGTGGCCGAATGGCCACAAGCAAGATCGCCGCGAGGAACTACCTGTTCCAGGTCGCGGTCGGCGCCACCCCGACCTGGAACAGCATCGCCGGCCTCAAGTCGTTCAGCCACAACCCGGGCGACCACGACAGCCACACCGAGTCGACCGATTTCGACAGCCAGGGCCAGTACGAGGAGATCGTGCTGCAGCGCGGCGGCAGCCTCAAGTTGGAGGGCTTGCGCCGAATCGACAAGGTCACCGGCCTCGCCGATCCCGGGCAGGCCGCCCTCGACGCCCTCGCCCAGGGTCTCGTCGATGCCTCGATCGGGCAGATCCGGTTCAGGCACCAGAGCGAGACCCAGTGGCGGGTGTGGAACTGCACCGCCAAGTCGGCCGAGCTCGGTGGCGACACCAACGCCCTGGGCAAATGGGGCATGGAGCTGACCCGCACCGGTGCCGAGACCTACATGGCGGCGCCGTGACCGAGCACACCACCGACTCGGACGACCTGCACGACCTGCTCAACGACGCACGCGAGTCTCTGGACGAGGTGTTCGCGGACGCGGACGCGTTCTTCGCGGCCGAGGTCGAACAGGTCCGCTCCGCGACGATCCGCCTGTACGGCGTCGACTACGAGCTGCCCGCCCGAGTCCCGCTGACGTTCAACATGCTGCTTGCCCGACACGCCGAGGACGAGTCGATGGACGCGTTCGCCCGTGTCCTGGCGCCGCTGTTCGGGGCCAGCGCCCTGCAGCACTGGCTCGACTCAGGCATCGACGACCGGCAGCTCGGCATCGTCCTGGCCTGGTCGATCGCCAACATCAAGGCCCCCGGCGTCATCAGCCTGCGGCAGGCCGCCGAGGCCTATGACAAGCAGCAGACCGAGCGGGCCGAGGGAAAAGCGCCGACCGCGTCGGCGACCTCTGGCGCGGCGTCCTCCAAAACTGGGCCCTCCTCGAAGCGGACTTCCGGCGGGAGTACGGGCTCACGCCGCAAGCGCTCGCGGCGCTGAGCGACCGCGAGTTCCTCGTCTACCTCTCCGGGCTTAGCCCGGAGTCCCGTTGGCGTGAGGCGTACGCACAGATGCCCCGCCGCGCCGACACCCCTGCCGACATTGCCAGCGTGTTCGGTACTTACCTCGGCCCCGAGGCAGACAGCACCACCACCGGCGGTGACCCCGCCTCATAACTGAATAGCGGTCGGGGGTGGCGCCATGCAGGTTGGCGAACTCGTCGCCACCTTCGACATCGACGCCTCCGGCGGCGAGCGGGGCCTCGCTCGGGCAGAGCTGGCGATGGCCGGCCTTCAGCGCTCCAGCGACGGCAGATTGCGCGACCTGCGCGGGCGGTTCGCCTCCGAGTCACTGCTGCTCGGCCAGTCCATCGCCGACGGCGTCGAGGCCGGCACCCGGGCCGTGGCCGAGCACGCCGAGGAAGCCGGGCAGGCTGTCGCGACCAGCCTTGGCGAGGGTGCCCAGGAAGGCGCCCAGCGTCTCGTCGGCTCGCTCAGCGACGCCGAGTTGGCCGTGCACGGGTTCACCCGATCCGCCGACGGCCGCATCCGTGACCTCCGCGGCCGGTTCGTTAGCGAGTCGCAGACCATCGGCGAGGCCCTCGCCGAGCACGTCGGCGGCGGCGCCGAACACGCCGCCGAGCGGGTCGAGGAGTCCGGACGCCGGGTCTCCCACGAACTCGGCCGCGGCGGCGACGACGGCAACCGGCTCGGCCGGATCCTGTCCGGCATCGGCGACGCCGCCGGCCCGATCGGCGCGGTCGCCGGCCGGATCGGCATGGTCGCCGGTGCCGTGGGCTCCGCAATCCCACTGGTGGCGGGCCTGTCTGCCGCACTCGCGGCGATGGCCCCGGCCGCTGGAGTCGCGGCGACCGGCCTGCTGATGGTGGCCTCGGCGGGTGCCGCCATCAAGATCGGCTCGTCGGGGGTCGGGTCCGCGATCAAGGCCGCGTTCGCCGACGCCCCTGCCGCTGCCGGCGCGGCCAGCAACTCCGCCCGCCAGGTCGCCTCCGCCCAGCGCGCGGTTCAGGACGCCAGCGAGAACGCGGCCTACGCCAACAAGCAGTCCGCCCAGCGGGTGGTTGACGCCCAACGCTCGGTCGGCGATGCCGTCCAGGCCGCGGCTGATGCGCAGGAGCAGGCCGCCCGCCAGGTACAGTCCGCTCAGCGTTCCGTACAGGACGCGGTCCAGGCCGCATCGGACGCCCAGGTGCAGGGCGCCCGGCAGGTCGCGGGCGCCGAGCGGTCGCTCGCCGACGTCCAGAAGGTCAGCCTCCAGGCCCAGCAGGACCTGAACGACGCGCGCGCCGAGGCCGCCCGCGACCTGCAAGACCTGTCCAACCAGGTCGAGGACGCATCGCTCGGCCAGAGGTCGGCGATCCTGCGGCTGCAGCAGGCCAAGAGTGACCTCGACCGGGTCATGGCGAACCCGATCGCCGACGCCTACAGTCGGGCTCAGGCCCAGCTGGCATTCGACGAGGCCCAGCAGCACCTCAAGGAGCAGGAGCTTTCCTACCAGCGGCTGCAGGCCAAGGCCGCCGAGGCGAACCGCGACGGGGTCGACGGGTCCGCCAAGGTCGGCGCCGCGCAGGACCGTCTCACTGCCGCTCAACGTACGGCCGCCGACCAGGCCCAGGCCCTCGCCGACGTCCAGGTCAACGCACAGAAGCGCGTCGAGGCCGCCGAGCGGGATCTGGGCGACCGCCGTCAGGCACTGGCCGACGCGCAGATCGCCGCACAGAAGCGCGTCGGCCAGGCCGATCGGGAGATTGAGGACCGCACCCGGTCCCTCGCCGACGCACAGGAACAGCAGGCGCGTACGGCCAAGCAGGGCGCCGAATCCGTCGAGAAGGCCTTGGAGGCCCTGCAGCAGGCAGGCCAGTCAGCCGGTGGCGGTGGTGTCGATCCGCTGGCCCAGGCGCTGGCCAAACTCTCGCCGAACGCTCGCGCGTTCGTTGAGGAGATCATTCGGCTCCGGCCCGCATTGGAGAGCCTCAAGTTCGATGTTCAGCAGGCTCTTTTTGAGGGTCTTGCAGAAACGTTTCGCCTTACTGCTGTAACGACCCTTCCGGTACTACATACCGCGCTGACGGCCAGCGCGGGCCATCTGAGCACGATGGCCAAGGAAACCCTGGCCACCGCCGGGCACCTGTCCGAGAACGGCACGCTCGGCCAGGCATTGGCCTCGGCAAACGCCGGCCTCGGCTCCATGTCGCGCCTGCCGGCCACGATCGTACAGGGACTGATCCAGGTCGGCGCCGCCGCGGGCCCCGCGTTCGAGCGGATCAACGCTGCGGCTGGCGGCGGGATTGCCCGACTGTCCGAGCGCATGAATGCCGCGTTCTCCGACGGCACCATGCGGGCGGCGATCGAACAGGCCGTCGACCTGGTCGGCCAGTTCGGCCGGATACTCGGCAACGTCGGCAAAATCGTCGGCGAGGTGTTCGGCGCCGCCCAGCAGACCGGCGCAGGCTTCCTCGGCACGCTGGAGAAGTTGACCTCCGCCATCGCGGCGGCGTTCGCAACGCCTGCCGTACAGCAGGGCCTCACGGCCCTGTTCCGGACGATGAGCCTGCTCGCCTCCACGGTGGCGCCGCTACTGGGGCAGGCTCTCCAGGCTCTCGGCCCGGTCTTGAGTGCGCTCGCTCCGGGTGTACAGGCGCTGATCACCGCGTTCGGCCCCGCGCTGTCGCAGGTCATCGGTGCGCTGGGCCCGGTACTGCAGTCCGCGGCACAGGCGGTGTCGGCGCTCGCGGTCGCGTTGGCGCCGGTGCTCGGGCTGATCGGCACGCTGGTGGCCGCTCTGCTGCCGGTACTGACGCCACTGCTGGACGGCATCACCACGATCGCCCAGCAGTTGGCTCCGGTCATCGGGGCTCTGGCCACAGTGATCGGCGCCGTCCTGTCGCCAGTGCTCGCCGCGTTGCCACTCCTGATCACCCCGTTCGTGGCGTTGCTGACGACGTTGACAGGCGCTCTGCTGCCGCCGCTGACCCAGCTGCTGCAGGGCCTGCCCCTTGGGCAGTTGGCCCAGTCGTTCCTCCAGATCGCAACGGCCCTGGCACCGGTGCTCACTCAACTCGCCCAGCTGGTGGGGCAGCTGCTGACAGCGTTGATGCCGGTTCTCACCCCGGTCATCAATTTGGCGGTGAGGCTCGCGGGGGTGTTCGCTGGCGAGCTCGGCCAGGCCATCACGTCCGTGCTCGTGCCGGCTCTGCGGATGATCGGCCAACTCCTCTCCGGCGACTTCTCCGGGGCGATCGGCTCGGCGAAGCAGTTGCTCAGCGGCCTGGTGTCCACCGTGGTCGGGCTGTTCACGTCGTTGCCAGGTCAGGTCATGAGCGCCCTGGGAGACTTCGGTTCCCAGCTCTGGACCGCCGGATCCAAGATCATCTCCAGCCTGGTCGACGGCATCAAGTCGAAGGCCAGCGCGGTCAAGGACGGCATCAAGGACATCCTGAGCTCGGCCCGAAACCTGCTGCCGTTCAGCCCCGCCAAGGAGGGCCCGTTCTCCGGCAGCGGCTGGACGCTCTACTCCGGCCAGTCCATCAGCCAGGCTCTCGCCCAGGGCATCCTCGGCGGCCAGGGTCAGGTTCGCGCGGCTGCGGCAAGCCTCATGTCCGCCGCGCACGGCCCGCTCAGCGGCGGCCTCGGTGGCGGCTTCGGCAGCCCGCAACTGGCCATGGCCGGTGGCGGGTTCGCGGGAGGCGGCGGCAGCGGCTTCGGCGGCGGACTCCAGATCCAGAACTACTACGAGTCCGAGACCGGTTCCGCGCGGGCGACCGCCGAGGAGCTGGCGTGGATGGCCAAGGGCAGGGGGTGATCCAGTGGCTGGTGAGCTGGTTACCGGGCCCGGCCTCATCCAGTGGGGCGGTCTCCTCCTCGGCCGCCGCCAGGCCACCGGCACGATCACCCCGTACCGGTGGCGCACAATCAGTGGCTGGGAGGAAACCCCGGGCCTGGACTCCGGCACGGTCACCCGCTCGCAGCAGGACGGCGCGTGGCCTGGGCGCCTGCTGGCCCAGCCCCGCACCGTCACCGTCGACGGGGTGATGGTGCGGGCGCCGGCCGGGCAGATCGGCGCCGCCGTCCGCACCCTCAACTCGGCCTGCACGATCGGGCAGGACGAGCAGCCCCTGGTCATCCAGACCGACGACCGCGGGCCCATGCTCCTCAACGCCCGGCTCCTGCGCCGGAGCCTGCCGGTCGACCCCGCCTGGCAGCTGGGGTGGGCGGCCGGCGGTGCACTGCAGTGGCAGGCGACCGACCCGCGCCGCTACCAGCTCACCCAGCAGTCGGCCAGCACCGCCCTGCCCGCGCCCGAGTCCGGGCTGTCCTGGGGCAGCCCGACGGAGACCGGCCTGTCCTGGGGCAGCCCCTTGGAGACGGGCCTCAACTGGGGCTCGCCCGGCTCGACGGGCGACATCCTCGCCGTCAACGCGGGCGACGCCCCCGTGCACCCGGTGATCGAGATCCGGGGCCCGATCGACTCCCCGGCGATCACCATGCCGTCCACGGGCTTGGTGCTTGAGTACCAGATCAGCCTCGCTGCCAGCGACGTCCTGACGATCGACACCTGGGCCGGCACGGTCCTGCTGGCCGGCCAGTCCCGCATCGGCACCGCGTCACTCAGGGCCGCACCCGAGGGCTCGTTCACCCTGCCGCCCGGGTCGACCACGCTCTCGTTCCGGGCCGCCCCCGGATTCGTCAACCCGGCCGCCAGCGCCACCGTGCGCTGGCGCTCCGCCTACTGGTGATCAGGAGGACTACCCCATGACCGTGCGCTCCGCCTGGCACCTCAACCCAGGCCAGTCCCGCCAGGACACCAGGCTCTCCCCGGTCGGCACGATGGTGCCGCTCGACGCCACCCAGACCCGCTCCGGAGTTCTGCCCGGCGGCACCCCGCTGGCGCTCACCATGTCCGCGATGACGGCCACCATCGCCACCGGACGGGCCGTCGTCCAGGGCACCGCCACCCAGGGCGCCTACCCAGTGGTCGTGTCCGCCGCCGAGACCGTCACCATCGCCCCCGGGCACGCCTCCCTGGACCGGATCGACACCCTCTGGATCGTCGCGTACGACCAGCTGTACGACACCTCCGGGCTGACCGCCGCCGCTATCGCCTACACCCAGGGCACCCCGTCCTCGACACCGACGGCTCCGACTGCACCGGCCACCGGCACCGCCTACCTCCGGCTGTGGGACGTCCGCGTCCCGGCCGGCGCCTCCGCCGGAGCCCCGCCGAACTGGGTGGGTGCCGGCCTGCTGACCGACCGCCGGGTCTACACGGCCTCGCTCGGCGGCATCACCCCCGACGGCGGCACCATGGGTGCCTACGCCGGTCAGTACCGGGACGGTGGCACAGCCACCGGCCTGGAGCGTTATACCGGTACCGCGTGGGAGAGCAGGGTCTACCTGGGCCCGGCGGGCCAGGTCGTGATCGGCACGGACGTCAACCTCTATCGCAACGCGGCGAACCAGCTGAAGACTGACGACGACCTCGCAGTCGGCGGCGCGTTCCTCGGCGCCACCAACCTCAACACCGGGGGTTGGACGTCGTTCGTTCCAACCTGGACGTGCCTGGGCGCCGGTGCCCAGCCCAGCCTCGGCAACGGCACGCTCACCTCGAAGTGGTGCCGGATCGGCCGCACCATCCACTGGGCCGGGCAGCTGCTGATCGGCTCCTCCACCGGCACCGGCAGCGGCCTGTGGTTCATGTCCCTACCGACGCCGCAGGCCAACGACTTCACCAGGGTCGGATCCATGAACCTGGTCGCCGCCGGTAACAACTACATCGGTGAGGCGAGCGCAAATCCGGCCGACACGCAGGGCTGTGCGTTCGTCGTCAAGACCCCCGCCACTTCGGCCTCTGGCGCCAACGTCGGACCAGGCGATCCGCTCACCATCGCCGCCGGTCACCGAATGCTCTGGAGCCTGACGTACGAGGCAGCCTCGTGACCTACCAACTGCTGGTGTGCGACCTGCGTTCGGACAGGCTGATGGACCGCCTCCCCATCACCGGCGTGACCTGCGACGACTACATCGGCAAAACCGGCACTCTCTCCGGCACCATCCCGGTGCCGGACCAGTACATGGCCCGACGCGTACAGGACGCACTGATCTCGGGCCGCACCGCGTTGTGGCTGGTCCGCGACCAGACGGTCGTGTGGTCCGGAATCCAGTGGACAGACGTACAGATCAGCGTCGACCGCGGGTCCGCGTCCGCCCAGGTTCAGGGCGCCACTGCGGAGAGTTATTTCCGGGACCACCGAGAGATCGTTGACACCCTGATCGCCACCGGTGAGGACCAGCTCGACATCGCCCGGGATCTGATCACCTACGCGCAGGCCAAGCCGGGCGGGCACATCGGCATCGAGGTACCGCCGACTCCGCTGTCCGGGGTCCTGCGGGACCGTACGTACGTCGTGTGGGACCTTGCCAACGTCGGCAAGCGGATCGACGAGCTCGCCGCGACGGCGAACGGGTTCGAGTGGCGGATCAACTGCTACCGCGACGCAAGCGGCGCCCGGCACCGGGTCCTCCAGCTCGGCTACCCGCGGATCCTCGTGGGTAGCTCGGACACCGTGCTGAGCATGCCCGGACAGATCATCTCTTACAAGAAAAGCCGTGACGCGAGCGTGCAGGCGAACGCCTGGATCGCACGCGGCGCCACCCCGAACTCCAATCTCGCCGCGGCGAGTTACCCGCTCCTGTCCACGCCGCTCACCACCCCGGCCGACTACGCGGCCGGCTGGCCGCGCCTCGACGGCAGCTCGGACTACTCCTCCGTCACCGATCCGGCCACGCTGCAGCAGCACGCCGCTGCCGATCTGGCCCGCCAGGTGCGGCCGGTCGTGATTCCGCAGGTCACCATCCGCACCAGCGACGAGGGCCTGCCTGCGATCGGCAGCACCGTACGCCTGCGGATCGTGGACCTGTACAACCCCACCGGGATCACCTCCAGGTACAGGGTCGTCGGCTGGCGGCTCACCCCCGAGGAACGGGGCCGACCCGAGCAGGCCGACTTGTACCTGGAGGTGATCTGAATGCCGCAGGTCCCTTACGACATCCTCGACCGGATCCGCGACATGGAACAGCAAGTGCGGGACCTGTACGGACGTATTGGGCAACGCCCGGCCATGAACCAGATTCAGGCCGGCGACGTGGTCGTCGGGCAGGGAGGCACGTTCAAGGTCAACGACACCAACGGTTCGCCGCTGTTCTACGTCGGCAAGATCAGCCCAGACCAGCCCAACGGTGCCGAGCAACGCGGTGTCCAGATCACCCGGCAGGACGGCACCCAGGCGATCTACCTGGCCCGGGCCACCCTCAGCCAGTCCGACCCGCAGGCCGTCATCATCAAAGACGCCCGCGGGCAAACCATTTACGCCGAGGACGTCCGTGCCGGCGGTCTCGCCGCCCCGGTCTTTGGCGCCGACGCCTGGCTCGGCGCCACCGAGGTCCCCCAGTGGACGACTACCTCGTCGGGCTGGTCCACGTGCATGAGCCTGCCCTGGCGCAAGCAGCATCCGCAGGTACAGGCCCACTACCTGGCCCGCTGCTCCGACGGATCAACAGCCGGAGACATCCGGATCATCGACGGGGCCGGCCTTGAGGTCGCCCGTGCCAACCTCGGCGCTGGGTCGTACGTGGTCAGCTACATGACCGGACCCGTCTCGGGGGCGCATCTCGGCGTTCAGTACCTGGAGTTGCAGGCCCGGGTGACTGCCGGGTCCGGCAACGTGGGCGTCCGCGGGCTCAGCACCTTCGGGGTCGGCAGTTAGGGGTGCGCCGGGTACGGGTCGCCCGGCGTGGGCTCGTTTGAGGGCGCGATCCGGGTCGGGTACGGCCCGTTGTCGACGGTGCCGCGGCCGGGTGTGGTGCTCGGGGTCGGCTCTGTGGCCGGTGTGTTGGCAGGTGCGGGCGGCTCGGGTGCCGTGGTGGCGGCCTGCGGCGGCGGGGCGACCTGCTGATTCTGCTGCGGCTGCTGCACGGTCGAGGACTCCTTCGTCTTGCTGGGCTTCGGCGTCGGCGCCGAAGGGCTCTGCGCGGCGCGCGGGCTCTGGGTCACGGTTGATGGTGTCTGCAGGCCGGTGGGCGCCGTCGTCTCCGTGCTGGAGTCCAGTTCGGACAGCGCCAGCCCAACCGCGGCCGCGGTTGGGC
>NZ_JBHVWW010000060.1:22106-60442 GCF_042882025.1 Kitasatospora sp. NPDC058243 | reverse complement strand
GGCCAGGACGGTCGGCGTCTGCTCCACCCCGCCGGGCGGCCCGGACGGCGCACCCGGCAGGCCCATCAGCCCCGGCGCGGCGTCCGGCGACGCGAGCAGCGTCGGCGCCGGCTCGACGGCCGCGGGCGGCACTGGCGGCTGGGCCTGGGCGGCGGGCAGCGGGACCGGCGGGACCGGCGGCATGCCGTAGCCGCCCTCCGGCGGCATCAGCATGGTCGCGGCCTCGGCCCCGGCCGGCGCGGGCGCGTCGGGCAGGTCGGAGCCGGTGGTCCGCAGCCCCTCGGGCATCAGGACGGTGGCCGCCTCGGCCCCGACCGGCGGCACCGGCACGGGGGCCGGGGCCGGGGCCTGCGGCGGGACGGCGAAACCAGCAGGACCGGCAGAACCGGACGGCACGGCGAGCACGGGCGGCTCGACGGCGGGCGCGGCCGGCACGGCGGGCGCCGCAGCGACCGGCGCGGGCGGCGCGGCCACCGGAACAGCCGGAACCACCGGAGCAGCCGGAGCAGCCGGAGCCGGAGCCCCCTGGCCGCCCAGCCGCTCCGCCTCCGCCGCGATCGCCGCGGCCCCCGCCTCCTGCAGCCACTGCGGCGGGCTGAGCAGGAAGGATGTCGCCTCGACCGGCCCGGGCGCGGGCTTCGCCGCCCCCGCCGGGTTGGCTGCGACCGGCCGCCCGTACGCCTCCTCGTACTGCCGGACCACCTCGTTGACGGGCAGCGCGGGCCAGAGCGTGGTCGCGCCGGAGTCCCGGGCGATCACCAGTCGCGCCTCGCCGGCCGACCCGTCCCCCGCACCCGACGGCCCCGCCGTCCCGTCCCCGGGTGCCACCGCCCAGCAGACGAAGCCCAGGTCGAACTCCCGGACCCGTACCTCGCGCTGCTGCGGCTGCGGCACCCCGCCGTTGATCCACTCCTCGGCGAGCTCCTGCGCCTGCGCGTACGTCACCACGCCCGGTTCACCCCTGTCCCCATCCTCGTCGTCCCCGCTCGTTGCACCGCCGCGGCCACGTCAGTCCACCGGGACGGCCCGGGCGAACCCGCCGTCCACCATCAGCTCCGCGACCGTCTCCAGCTCCGGCGGGCTGCCGGCCAGCCGCAGCAGGAACGCGTCGAAGTCCTCGCCGCAGGGCAGCAGCAGCCGGGCGCAGCGGTCCTCCGGGGCCTCCGGCGCGCCGGTGTCGCGGGCGTCGTCGTACAGGTGGAACCAGACCGAGCCGGCCCGGTCGCCGCGCACCTTGAGCGCGACGATGCCGCCCTGCGCGTAGGCGACGCCCAAGTAGTCCTTGGTGAGGTGGTCGCGCAGGCACTTGTTGGCGTACACGACGTCCTGGGTGCCGTACTCCTCGCTGAGGGTGAGGAAGGGCTGGTCGAGCAGCATGCCGAGCTCGGTGTCCAGCGCCACCCCGACCGGGGCGCGGCCGCCGCCCAGCTTGAGGAAGGTGCGGTAGGCGCCGGGCAGCCGGTAGCCGAGGCGCTCCTCGGCGCGCTGCACCAGGTCCTCGGGGACGCCGATCGGGTCGCCGCCGTCCTTGGCCAGCGAGAAGTGCACGGGCCGGCGCTCCTGCAACGGGCGGGTGCCGCGGCGGGTGTGGTCGGCGGCGGAGGTGGCCAGGCCGGCGTGGTGCCGCAGCAGCGCCTTGACCTCCACCGGGACGAGCTCCATCCGCCGCCAGCCGGGGGCGGCCCGGCCGACCGCGTGGTGCCAGGTCCAGCCGGGCGGGGTGGCGACGGCGGTGTCCAGGTCGGCCCAGAGCGGGTGGCCCTGGGTGAACAGCGCGGCGTTGGCCGACACGTAGTCGGTCAACCGCAGCTCGTCCACGCCGAAGCCGTCCGGCGGGTCGGCGACCTCGGCCGCGGCGGCGGCGTACGAGCCGAAGTCCGGGTAGCCGTACTCGTCCACCCGGACCCCGGCGGGGTGTCGCTCCGCGCGGACCGGGTCCGGGAACTGCACCACCTGACCTGCGTACGCCGCGTTCGGTGCGGCGGCGACGCCGGGCCGACCTGTCGTCATCTGGGAGCCCCCACTGGCTGCTGCAAATTCTCGAAGCGCTTGCTGGACACCAGCGTAGGGGGTCGTCTCCGGGCCCGGGCCCCCGCCCGGGAGAAGAAGGGGAACCGTCAGGGCCGCTGCCCGAGCGCCCCGGCCAGCACCCCGGCGACCCTGGTCTGCTGCGCCTCGGTGAGGTGCGGGTGCAGCGGCAGGCTGAGCAGTTCGCGGGCGGCCCGTTCGGCGACCGGGAACGCCCCCGCGCGGTGGCCGAGGTGACGGAACGCGGGCTGGAGGTGGACCGGGACGGGGTAGTGCACCCCGGCGCCGATCCCGGCGGCGCGCAGCGCGGCGAGGACGGCGTCGCGGTCCCGGCCGGGGCCGATCCGCACCGCGTACAGGTGCCAGACGTGCTCGTTGCCGGGCGCGGTGCGCGGCAGGGTCAGGCCGTCGAGACCGCCGAGCAGGGCGTCGTAGCGGGCGGCGGCGGCCCGGCGGGCGGCGTTCCAGGCGGGCAGCCGGCGCAGCTTGGCCCGCAGCACGACGGCCTGCAGCGCGTCCATCCGGGAGTTGAAGCCGAACCGCTCGTGCCGGTACTTCTCGCGCGCGCCGTGGTCGCCGATCAGCCGGACGGCGGCGGCGAGTTCGTCGTCGTCGGTGAGCACCGCCCCGGCGTCGCCGTAGCCGCCGAGGTTCTTGCCCGGGTAGAAGCTGGTGGCCGCGATCCGCCCGTAGCCGGTGCGCCCGTGCTGCCGGGCGCCCTGGGACTGCGCCGCGTCCTCCACCACCGGCCGTCCGTCGGCCAGTTCCAGCAGCGGCCCCATCGGGGCGAGCTGGCCGTTCAGGTGGACGGGCAGCAGCGCGACCGCGCCGGGCAGCGCCCCGGCGGCCCGCTCGGGGTCGATCAGCAGGTGCGCCGGGTCGGCGTCGACCAGCACCGGGCGCAGCCCGGCCCGCTGCACGGCCTCGGCGGTGGCGACGAAGGTGTTGGCGGGCAGCACGACCCCGCCGCCGGGCGGCAGGTCGAGGGCGCGCAGGGCGAGTTCGAGGGCGTCGGTGCCGTTGCCGGCGCCCACGCAGTGCCGGGCGCCGGTGAAGTCGGCGTACTCCCGCTCGAAGCCGTCCACTTCGGGGCCCTTGACGTAGCCGCCGGAGGCGAGCACCCGGTCGAAGCCGGCCCGGACCTCGGCCGCGACCTCGGCGTGCGCGGCCGCCAGGTCGACCAACGGGATCGAGTCGGCCGGCGGGATCGGGCCGACCGGCGGGATGCCGGCGCTCACCGGGCGGCCGCCCGGTCCCCGGACCCCACCGGGACGGTGGCACCGCCGAGTTCGAGGCTGAGCGAGGCCGCCTCCAGCAGCTGGAGCACCCGCACCCCGGCCCGGCCGTCGGTGAGCGGGGCCCGGCGTTCGGTGATCGCGGCGGCGAACTCGGCCATCACGTTGCGCAGCGCCTCCTGCTCGACCAGCGCGGGCGCGACCATCTCGCCGACCCGGTAGGAGATCAGCGCCCGGTGCCGGATCGCGTCGGTCAGCTGGTCGGGCGGGGTGAGGTCGACGCCGCGGTCGTGCACGGCCAGCCGGGCCTGCGGGTTGAGGTCGTCCCAGACCAGGGTGCGCCGGGAGCCGCCGATCAGCGTGGTGCGGACCTTCGTCGGGGAGAGCCAGTTGACGTGGCAGTGGGCCAGCGCGCCGTTGCTCAGCCGGACCGTCAGGTACGCCACGCAGGCCCGGCCGGCGCCGATCGGGTCGGCGCCCTGGGCGGACACCCCGACCGGTTCGACGCCGGGCGGCAGCACGAAGTCGAGGATCGACAGGTCGTGCGGGGCGAGGTCCCACAGCACGTCCACGTCGGGCTGCACCAGGCCGAGGTTGATCCGCACCGAGTCGAAGAACTGGATGTCGCCGATCTCGCCGCCGTGCACCAGCTCGCGGATCCGGCGCACCACCGGGGTGTAGCAGAAGGTGTGGTCGCACATCAGCACCAGCCCGCTGCGCTCGGCCAGGTCGACCAGTTCGGCGGCCTCGGCGGCCGAGGTGGTGATCGGCTTCTCCACCAGCACGTGCTTGCCGGCCTCCAGCGCGGCCCGCACCAGCCGGTAGTGCGCGGCCGCGGGCGTGGCCACCGCGACCGCCCCGACCCGCTCGTCGTCGAGCACCCGCCGGTAGGAGCCGGTCGCCCGGACGGTGCTGTACTCCCCCAGCACGGCACGGGCCTTGGCCTCGTCCAGGTCGCACAGCCAGTGCAGCCGCAGCGCCGGGGTGTCCTGCGCGTTGCGGACCAGCTTCGGGCCCCAGTAGCCGGCCCCGACCACCGCGAGGCCCACCGGGCGTTCCGGTGCCGGCCGGGGCGGTTCGCCCGGCGTGGGCACGTGCCCACCGGGCGCCTGGTTGGCGGCCTGCGCGTCCCAGGCCCCCGACCGCTGCCGCGGCCCGTTCCGACCGGGCTGCTCCGACGTCATCCACGAGCCCCTTCGCTCCGCCGCCGGGGCGGGCGCGGGCCCACCCCGGCGGCCCCAACGTCCGGCGCGGGCACCGGGGGCGGCCCCGTCCGCGCGTCCGCGGACGGTCGACCGGATCCCCTTCGGCCTCGCTGCCGGAACGGTACCGGCCGTGCCCCCGGTCCGGAGGTGGTTTCGGGAAATCAGCGGACAAGTCGTGACGACGGTGTGCGGATCCGGCCCCGGTCCGGCGAGGATCGGGTGACGGCCCGGCCGGTCCCGCACGGTCGTTCGTCCGCCCCCGCACCCCGGTTGTGCGGATGTCGGTGTCGTTTGACAGGCTTGCCCCGGACCGTCCCACCGGTCCTTCCGTCAGCGGGAACAGAGGAGGAGGACGACGCATGACCACCGGTGAGCCCGCGGGCCCGCCCGTGCTGCGCCACCACCGCGACAGCCTGCTGCCCGCCGTCGCCGCCGCGCTGTCACTCAAGGGCGGCGAGGTGCACACCCTGGCCGGGGACAAGGACGCCCGACGGCCGGTCCTGCACCCGCTGGTCGGCGAGTTCCTGGACACGCTGCCCGTCGAGGCGCGCGAGCGGTTCACCGGCCGCTGCCCGGAGGCCGTCCTGCTCTCCCAGCACCTGGTCGCGGTCGACGGCCGGCGCTCCAAGCGCGCCGCCCGCAAGCCGATGACCCTGCACGAGGCCCGCAAGGCGCTCAAGGGCTCCCGGATGACGACCGTTCGCATCCGGGAGGAGGGCGACCCGGCGCACGGCACCCATGCCCCGCCGTGCCGTTCCTGCGCGCCGATGCTGGAGCACTTCACCGTGCAGAGCGTCGCCGTCGGGCCGCCCGCGCCCTGACCGCGCCCTCGTACGCCCCCTGTCCCCGAGCCCTGGAGTCCGCCCTGAACCCGCCCAGCCCGCCCCCGCCCCCGCCGGCCACCCTGTCCGCCGCCCCCGCCGGGCGGGCCCGCCCGCGCTTCCCCGCCGACGTCGCCGCCGAGCTCAAGGCGGCCGGCTGGCACCCCGGCCGCTGGCAGATACGGCAGGCCGAGGAGTGGGCCGACGCCCTGGTCGGGTACGGCGGGCCGTCCGGTCTGCGGCACGCGGTGTTCCCGGCGGCGGTGGAGGCCTGGGCCGAGTTCGGCGGCCTCGCCTTCGACCTGGCCGGCCCGGGCCGCCAGCTGGCCCGCACCCCGTTCCTGATCGACCCGCTGTGCGGGCTGCACCAGCCGCGCACCCTGCTCGACCTCGGCCGCGCCCTGGGCAGCCAGCTCGCCCCGCTCGGCGAGGAGGCGTACGGGCAGGCGCTGCTGGCCGTCGACGAGGAGGGCCGGGTCTACAGCTTGGACCACACCGGCGAGTGGTTCCTCGGGCACGGCATCGACCAGGCCGTCACCACCCTGGTCCTGGGCACCGCCCCGGAGCGGCTGCGCACCGCCGACGGTTCCTGACGGCGGTCCGGCGGGCCCTGGGTCAGGCGGCCGACGCGCGCTCGGCCGGACAGGGCCTGACCGGCCGGGCCTGGCGGCGCGTCACCGCAGCCGTTCGGCCCGGACCGCCAGCCGGGACGGCAGCACCGCCTCGACCCGGAACCCGCCGTCCGCCTCCGGCCCGGAGGAGAAGGTGCCGCCCAGCGCGATCACCCGCTCCCGCATCCCGACCAGCCCGTTGCCGCCGCTGGGCAGCTTCGCCGCGCCCCCGCCGCCGCCCGGGCAGGCGTTCACCACGCTCACCCGCACCCCGTTGGGCGCGTACGCGAGCAGGACGGACACCTGTGCGCCGCCCGCGTGCTTGTGCGCATTGGTCAGGCCCTCCTGGACGACCCGGTAGGCGGTCTGCTCGGCCTCGCCGGTGAACTCCTGCCGGCTGCCGCTGACGGTCAGCGTCACCGCCATGCCGGCCGCCCGGGACTGGTCGACCAGCCGGGGCAGCCCGGCCAGCGAGTCGGGCTCCGGCTGGCGCTCGTCGTCCATCCGCAGCACGCCGAGGATCTCCCGCAGCTCGTTCAGCGCCTGCCGTCCGACCTCGCCCATCAGCTTGGCGCTCTGCGCGGCCTTCTCCGGGTCCTTGGCGACGATCCGCTCCAGCGCCCCGGCGTGCACCACCATCAGGGACACCCGGTGCGCCACCACGTCGTGCATCTCCCGGGCGATCCGGGTGCGCTCCTCCAGCCGGGCCCGGCGGGCGCGCTCCTGGGCCTGCTCGGCCAGCAGGTCCAGTTCGGTCTCCAGGCCGTGCGCGCGGTCCTTGAGCGAGTCGATCAGCCGCCGCCGCGCGCCCACGTACAGTCCGGTGACCACCGGCGGGACGGTCAGGCCGACGGAGACCAGCACCGCGATCAGCACCTGGCCCCAGAGCGGCGGCTGCTCCACCGCCGTGTCGCCGGGCGTCAGCATCGACACCATCATCACGGCGACGGTCTCGGCGAAGGCCAGTGCGGACAGCGCCACCACCCGCCAGCGCCGGGTGGGCCACTCCCAGGTCGCCGCCAGCGTGTACAGCGACACCACCAGCAGCAGGACGCCGAGCATCCCCGGCATCGCCACCAGGGTCACCAGCACCGGTACGGCAGGCCAGCGGCGGCGCAGCACCAGCGAACCGCCCGCCACCACGCCGAGCAGCGAGATGCCGGCCATCCCGGCGGCGTCCAGGTGCACCCGGCCGGAGAGGAAGGCGATCGTGCTGAGCGCGCACTCCAGCGCGGCGAGCACCGCCAGCCCGATGTCCAGGAAGGCGCTGCGCGGCCGCTCCCACCACCAGAACGGCCGGACCGGCGCGCGCTCCCCAGGCGACTTGCTCATGGCTGACACCCTAAGCGGCAACCCCCTCCCCTCCCCACCGGGATTGCCCCCGACACCTCGCCGGACCCTCAAGTGGTCCAGACCACATGCGGCCTGCGGCGTCACTGTCCGCCATCCGGCCACCTCGCGGACAGCGACCGCCCCGACACCTATGCTGGTCGCGTCGGACAGCGCGGTCCGCACGCGTCACACCCGCCACACGCGGGCGGACCTGTGACGATGAGCCGTTGCCGAACCCCACCACCACAGGGAGCCAGCCGTGACCGCTCCGGTCCCCACCCCGGCGGACAGCCCCACTGTCCACGCCACCGGCCCAGTTGCCGACAACGCGGCCCTGCGGGCGGACATCCGCCGCCTCGGCGACCTGCTCGGCGAGACGCTCGTCCGGCAGGAAGGCCCCCAGCTGCTGGGCCTGGTCGAACAGGTCCGCCTGCTCAGCCGCACCGACGGCGAGGCCACCGCCGAACTCCTCTCCGACATCGACCTGGACACCGCCGCCAAGCTGGTCCGGGCCTTCTCCACCTACTTCCACCTCGCCAACGTCACCGAACAGGTGCACCGCGGCCGCGAGTTCGCCACCCGCCGCGCCCGGGAGGGCTCGCTGCTCGCCCAGACCGCCGACCAGCTCGCCGAGGCCGACCCCAAGCACCTCGAGAACACGCTGGCCCACCTCGCGGTCCGCCCGGTCTTCACCGCCCACCCCACCGAGGCCGCCCGCCGCAGCGTCCTCAACAAGCTGCGCCGCATCGGCGAACTCCTCGACCGCATCCACCGCGAGGAGATCGCCGCCGGCCTCTCCCAGGCCGACCCGGCCCGCACCAGCAGCGCCCGCCGCCAGGCCGACCGCCGCCTCGCCGAGGTCATCGACCTGCTCTGGCAGACCGACGAGCTGCGCATCGCCCGCCCCGAGCCCACCGACGAGGCCCGCAACGCCGTCTACTACCTGGACGAGCTCTACCGCGACGCCGTCCCCCAGGTCCTGGAGGAACTGCACGAGGAGCTCGGCCGGGTCGGCCTGACCCTGCCCGACGGCGTCCGCCCGCTCACCTTCGGCACCTGGATCGGCGGCGACCGCGACGGCAACCCCAACGTGACCCCGCAGGTCACCTGGGACGTCCTCAACCTCCAGCACGAGTACGGCATCAAGGACGCCCTGGCCGCCGTCGACGACCTGCGCAGCACCCTCTCCACCTCCGAGCGGCTGGCCGGCGCCTCGGTCGAACTGCTCGCCTCGCTCAACACCGACCTGCACCAGCTCCCCGAGCTCAGCCCCCGCTACAAGCGGATGAACGCCGAGGAGCCCTACCGCCTCAAGGCCACCTGCGTCCGGCTCAAGCTGGAGAACACCCGCGAGCGGCTCGCCCAGGGCACCCCGCACGTCGAGGGCCGCGACTACCTCGGCACCCGCGAGCTGATCACCGACCTGCGGCTCATCCAGGACTCCCTGCGCGCCCACCGCGGCGAGCTGATCGCCGACGGCCGCCTCGCCCGCGCCATCCGCACCATCGAGGCCTTCGGCCTCCAGCTCGCCACCATGGACGTCCGCGAGCACGCCGAGGCCCACCACCACGCCCTCGGCCAGCTCTTCGACCGCCTCGGCGAGGAGGCCTGGCGCTACGCCGACATGCCCCGCGAGTACCGGCAGAAGCTGCTCGCCAAGGAGCTCCGCTCGCGCCGCCCGCTCGCCCCCACCCCGGCCCCGCTGGACGCCGCCGGCACCAAGACCCTCGGCGTCTTCAACACCATCCGCGAGGGCTTCGAGCGCTTCGGCGACGAGATCGTCGAGAGCTACATCATCTCCATGTGCCAGGGCGCCGACGACGTCTTCGCCGCCACCGTCCTGGCCCGCGAGGCCGGCCTGATCGACCTGCACGGCGGCATCGCCAAGATCGGCATCGTGCCGCTGCTGGAGACCACCGAGGAACTCCAGAAGGCCGACCTCATCCTCGACGAGATGCTGTCCGACCCCTCCTACCGGCTGCTCGTCTCGCTGCGCGGCGACGTCCAGGAGGTCATGCTCGGCTACTCCGACTCCTCCAAGTTCGGCGGCATCACCACCTCCCAGTGGGAGATCCACCGCGCCCAGCGCCGGCTGCGCGACGTCGCCCACCGCTACGGCATCCGGCTGCGCCTGTTCCACGGCCGCGGCGGCACCGTCGGCCGCGGCGGCGGCCCCTCCCACGAGGCCATCCTGGCCCAGCCCTGGGGCACCCTGGAGGGCGAGATCAAGGTCACCGAGCAGGGCGAGGTCATCTCCGACAAGTACCTGCTCCCCTCCCTCGCCCGGGAGAACCTGGAGCTGACCATCTCCGCCACCCTCTCCGCCTCCGCGCTGCACACCGCCCCGCGCCAGGCCCCCGAGGAACTGGCCCGCTGGGACGCTGCGATGGACCAGGTCTCCGCGGCCGCCCACACCGCCTACCGCGCCCTGGTCGAGCAGGACGACCTGCCGAAGTACTTCTTCGCCGCCACCCCGGTCGACCAGCTCGCCTCGCTGCACCTGGGCTCCCGCCCGTCCCGCCGCCCCGACTCCGGCGCCGGCCTCGACGGCCTGCGGGCCATCCCGTGGGTCTTCGGCTGGACCCAGTCCCGCCAGATCGTCCCCGGCTGGTACGGCGTCGGCTCCGGCCTCGCCGCCGCCCGCGCGGCCGGCCTCGGCGGCGTGCTCGACGAGATGCACGGCCAGTGGCACTTCTTCCGCAACTTCCTGTCCAACGTCGCCATGACGCTGGCCAAGACCGACCTGCGGATCGCCCGCCACTACGTCGAGCAGCTGGTGCCCGCCGAACTGCACCACGTCTTCGACCAGATCGTCGCCGAGCACGACCTCACCCTGCGCGAGGTGCTCCGGCTCACCGGCGAGGGCGCACTGCTGGAGCACAACCCGGTGCTCAAGCAGACCTTCACCGTCCGCGACGCCTACCTCGACCCGATCTCCTACCTCCAGGTCGCGCTGCTGCGCCGCCAGCGCGAGGAGGTCGCCACCGGCCGCCACGAGGACCCGCTGCGGGCCCGCGCGCTGTTGCTGACCGTCAACGGCATCGCCGCCGGCCTGCGCAACACCGGCTGACGCCACCGCGCGTACGGGACGGGGCCGCCGTCCGCCCTCCGGGGTGGGCGGCGGCCCCGTCCCGTACCGGAAGGGCCCGGGGCACGCGAAAGGGCCGGCGCCCTTGGGCACCGGCCCGGTGTCGTGTCACCGCGCGGACGGCCAGGTCCTGTCCGGCAAGACCGGCCGGACAGGGCCTACTCGCCCGGCTCGCCCGCGCGCCGGCGCTTCAGCCACAGCGCGGCGCCGCCGGCCGCGACCACCAGGCCGCCGCCGACCGCCAGCAGCCCGGCGTCCGTGCCCATCGAGTCACCGAGCAGCGGCCCGAACTGCGCCGCCGCGGGCTCCGGGGAGCCCCCCGGATCCGGCTCGGCCACCGCGTCCGCGTGCGCCACCGCGCCGCCCGAGAGCAGCACCCCGGCCGCCCCCAGCGCACCGGCCGTGCCGACCCGCCGTCCGAACTGCTTCAGTCGGACCACCCGGAGCCGCCGCAATCGGCGGACCGGACGAAAACCCCGCATCGAGAACTCCCCAGGACTCGTTCGCGTACCAGGCCGACGCTATCCGATCCCGCACAGGCTTCTCACACGGATTCAGGTTTGGACCGGCAAGCGTTGTACGACTGTTGCGTAACACCACTCCCGGACTTGATGGAGCGTCAGGAGTTGTAGGTGCCCTGCGCCCGCTCCAGTCCCTCGGACAGCAGCGCCTCCACCGCGTCCGCCGAGCGGTCCACGAACCACTCCAGTTCCTTGCGCTCGGCGCCGGAGAAGTCCTTCAGCACGAAGTCCGCGACCTCCATCCGGCCCGGCGGCCGACCGATCCCGCACCGCACCCGGTAGTAGTCCGGCCCCAGCGACTTGGTGATCGACTTCAGCCCGTTGTGGCCGTTGTCCCCGCCGCCCAGTTTGAGGCGCAGCGCCGCGTAGTCGATGTCCAGCTCGTCGTGGACGGCGACCAGCGCCGAGGCCGGCGCCTTGTAGAAGTCCCGCAGCGCCGTCACCGGCCCGCCGGAGAGGTTCATGAACGACATCGGCTTGGCCAGCACCACCCGGCGGCCGGACAGCCGCCCTTCGGCCACCTGCGCCCGGCTCTTGTGCGCCTTGAACTTCGCGCCCATCCGCTGCGCCAGCAGGTCCACCACCATGAACCCGATGTTGTGCCGGTTCCGGGCGTACTGCTCGCCCGGGTTGCCCAGCCCCACCACCAGCCAGGGGCCCTCGTACTCGTCCGCCATGCCCTCTCTCCTCCTGTGCGCGCTCTACGTCATCTTCCCGGACACACCGCTGCCCCGGCCGCTCCGAGGGGAGCGACCGGGGCAGCGGTCACAGCTGGTGGGGCGAGGCTCAGGCCTCGGTGCCCTCGGCCTCGGCGGCCTCGTCCTCGGCCGGGGCGGCCTGGGCGCCGATGACCTGCAGCACGACGGCGTCGGCGTCGACGGCCAGGGTGACGCCGGCCGGCAGGACGATGTCCTTGGCGAGGACGGAGGCACCGGACTCCAGGCCCTCGACCGAGACGGTGACCGACTCGGGCAGGTGGGTGGCCTCGGCCTCGATCGGCAGCGCGTTGAGGACGTGCTCCAGCAGGTTGCCGCCGGGGGCCAGCTCGCCCTCGGTCAGGACCGGGATCTCGACGGTGACCTTCTCGCCGCGCTTGACCAGCAGCAGGTCGACGTGCTCGATGGTGCGCTTGATGGCCTCGCGCTGGACGGCCTTGGGCAGCACGTACTCGTCCTTGCCCTCGATCGGCACGACCAGCAGGGCGTTCGGGGTCTTGAGCGCCATCATCAGGTCGTGGCTCGGCAGGTTCAGGTGAACCGGGGCGTGGCCGTGGCCGTAGACGACACCGGGGACGAAGCCGGCGCGGCGGGCGCGACGGGCGGCACCCTTGCCGAACTCGGAACGGGTCTCAGCGGCGATGCGGATCTCGGACACGACTGCACTCCTCGGGAAGACTGGCGCGGGGGTGCAGGCAACGCGAAAAACCGCCGGGACCACACCCTCAGTACGTTCGGGGGTCACTCGGCGGTAACGGCCTCTGCCGGCGGACGGGAATCCGGTACCGGCAGCGCGTCGATCACGGAGCGGGCACCCGGCAAGCAGGCACACGGCATCCCTCGCCGAGCAGTTTCACGAGTCTAACCGCATGAACGGCCTCCCGTGAAATCGGCGGCGGCCCCGGTCCGATCCGGACCGGGGCCGCCGCCGTCGGGCTTCGTCAGTGCACGCCCTCGAAGAGGCTCGTGACCGAACCCTCCTCGAACACCTCGCGGATCGCGGCCGCGATCGAGGGGGCGATGGACAGCGTGGTGATCTTGTCCAGCTGGATCTGCCCCGGGGTCGGCAGCGTGTTGGTGAACACGAACTCGCTGACCCGCGAGTTCTTCAGCCGGTCCGCGGCCGGGCCGGAGAGCACGCCGTGGGTGGCCGCCACCAGGACGTCCGCCGCACCGTTGTCGAACAGCGCGTCAGCCGCGGCGCAGATCGTGCCGGCGGTGTCGATCATGTCGTCGACCAGGACGCAGACCCGGTCCTTGACGTCACCGACGACCTCGGCCGACAGGATGGTGTTGGCCTGGGTCATGTCGCGGCGCTTGTGGATGATCGCCAGCGGCGCGTCCAGCCGGTCGCACCACTGGTCGGCCACCTTCACCCGGCCGGCGTCCGGCGACACGATGGTCAGCTTGGAGCGGTCCACCCTCCCGCCCACGTAGTCCGCCAGCATCGGCAGCGCGAACAGGTGGTCCACCGGGCCGTCGAAGAAGCCCTGGATCTGCGCGGTGTGCAGGTCCACAGCCATCAGCCGGTCGGCGCCCGCCTGGCGCAGCAGGTCGGCGACCAGGCGCGCCGAGATGGGCTCGCGGCCCAGGTGCTTCTTGTCCTGGCGGGCGTACCCGTAGAACGGCAGGATCGCGGTGATGCTCTTGGCGGAGGCCCGCTTCAGCGCATCGATCATGATCAGCTGTTCCATGATCCACTGGTTGATGGGAGCCGTGTGGCTCTGCATCACGAAGCAGTCCGCGCCGCGGGCGGAGTCCAGGAAGCGGACGTAGATCTCGCCGTTGGCGAAGTCCAGGGCCTTGGTCGGGACGAGCTCGGTCCCGAGCGCCTCGGCCACCTCCCTCGCCAGTTCCGGGTGGGCACGGCCGGAGAAGAGCTTGAGTTTCTTCTCACCCGACGTCGTGATCCCGCTCACTGCACCGTCTCCTCGCGTTGCTGACGCTGAACCCCGTCGTCCCGTGCGGGCAGGCGCAGCCGGCTCGCACGAGGGGTCGGGGGAATTGTCGGTACGCCTGGACACGGGCCGTAAGCCCAGTGGCGCACGTATGTCCCCAAGGTTACGCGCCCACGCAGAAACCGTCCGCCCCGGGACCGCCCTCGGGCTCCCGCCCGCCCCGTCAGGCGTCCGCGGCCCCGTCCGTCGCGGCCTTCGCGGCCTGCGCGGAGGTGGTCCCCGGGCGCTTGCGCTCCACCCAGCCGTCGATGTTGCGCTGGTGCGCCCGACTCACTCCGAGCGCGCCCGGCGGGACGTCGGTGGTGATGACCGAACCGGCCGCGGTGTAGGCGCCGTCCCCGATCGTCACCGGGGCGATGAACATGTTGTCGGAGCCGGTGCGGCAGTGCGCACCGATCACCGTGCGGTGCTTGTTGACGCCGTCGTAGTTCACGGTGACCGAGGCCGCGCCGACGTTGGTGCCCTCGCCGATCGTGGTGTCCCCGATGTAGGAGAGGTGCGGCACCTTGGCGCCCTCGCCCAGCTCGGAGTTCTTCACCTCGACGTAGGTGCCGACCTTCGCCTTGCGGGCCAGCTTGGCCCCCGGCCGCAGGTAGGCGTACGGGCCGGCGGTGGCCAGCTCGCCCACCTCGGCGCGGTCCGCCGTGGTGTTGCTCACACGGGCGCCGGCGCCGATCAGGGTGTCGGTCAGGGTCGAGTTCGGGCCGACCTCGCAGCCCTCGCCCAGGTGGGTGGCGCCCTGCAGCTGGGTGTTCGGCAGCACGAGGGCGTCCGGCTCGTACGTCACCTGCACGTCGATCCAGGTGGTCGCCGGGTCCACCACGGTGACGCCGGCCCGCATCGCCCGCTCCAGCAGGCGGTCGTTCAGCAGCCGGCGGGCCTGCGCGAGCTGCACCCGGTCGTTGATGCCCAGGATGTCCCGGTGGTCCTCCGCGACCACGGCGCCCACCCGGTGCCCGGCGGTGCGCAGGATCTCCAGGGTGTCGGTGAGGTACTCCTCGCCCTGCGAGTTGTCCGTGGTGAGCTCGGCCAGCGCCTCGACCAGCAGCTTGGCGTCGAAGGCGAAGACGCCCGAGTTGATCTCGGCGATCGAGCGCTGGACGGCGGTGGCGTCCCGCTCCTCGACGATCGCGGCGACGGTGCCGTCCTCGTCCCGCAGGATCCGGCCGTAGCCGAAGGGCTCGGGGACGACCGCGGTCAGCACGGTGACCCCGTTGTCCTGGGCGGCGTGGGCCTTCGCCAGGCGGCGCAGCGTGTCCCCGGTCAGCAGCGGGGAGTCCCCGGCGGTGACGATCACCGTGCCGTCCAGCACCACGCCGTCGGCGGCCAGCGCCTCCAGCGCCGTGCGCACCGCGTGCCCGGTACCCTTCTGGTCCTCCTGCACCACCGGGCGGGCCGCCGGGTAGTGCGCCGCGAGGTGCTCCTGGACCTGGTCCCGCTGGTGTCCGACCACCACGACGAGCTGCTCCGGCGTCAGTTCGCGGGCCGCCGAGACGGCATGACCCACCAGCGACCGGCCGCAGACCTCGTGCAGCACCTTGGGCAGCTTGTTCGACTTCATCCGGGTCCCGCCACCGGCGGCGAGCACGACAACGGCGGCAAGCGAATTGGCACCCATGCGGGGAGGCTCCTCGGTCGGTTCACAGAGCGGGCAGAACGGGCCCGGACCGGACCGAGGCCGGTCGCCATTCGCACAGTCCGCCGAGCAGCACCGACAATACCGGCGGTTCGGCGGTACGCCCGAACCTGAGGCGTGCAGAGGCTCCGCCGCTAGGATTCGAACCCAGACAAAGGCCTCCAAAGGGCCCTGTGCTGCCATTACACCACGGCGGATGGTTGCTCAGACCCTACCCGAGTCGACCCTGCCATGGGTATCAACTGCCGCGATCCGCAGGCCCCGATCCGCCGGAAACGGTCGAACAAGCCGGGCCGCCGGTTCATCCATCCAGTCGGGTGAATTCACTCAAGCGCCGTGCGGCGGCGTGTTCCCTTCGCCACGGAGCGCAACCTACGATGCCGTAGGTTACGCCAACGTAGCCTCCGCTCCTCCCTCCCGCACAGAGATGCCGCAAAGGGACGCCCATGACCACCAAGGCCGGCGAGCCGAGCGCGGGGAACGCCGCGCTTCCCACCGAATCCCCCGATCCCACCGACACCGCCGCCACCCGGCTGTCCGCCACCCGCGGCGGGGAGAAGCAGGGCCTCGCCGAACGGCTCGCGCTCGGGCTGTTCATCCTCCTGCCGTTCACCGCGCTGCTGGCCGCCGTGCCGGTGGCCTGGGGGTGGGGACTGGGGTGGACGGACGCGGCGATCACCGTCGCCATGTACTTCCTCACCTGCCACGGCATCACCGTCGGCTACCACCGCTACTTCACCCACAGCGCGTTCAAGGCCAACCGCCCGATGCGGCTCGCCCTCGCGATCGCCGGCAGCCTGGCGGTCGAGGGCCCGCTGGTGCGCTGGGTGGCCGACCACCGCAAGCACCACCGGTTCAGCGACAAGGACGGCGACCCGCACTCGCCGTGGCGCTACGGGGAGAGCCTCCCCGCCCTGCTCAAGGGCCTGTGGTGGGCGCACATGGGCTGGATGTTCGACGAGGAGCAGACCCCGCAGCTCACGTACGCGCCGGACCTCGTCCGCGATCCGGCCATACGGCGGATCTCCCGGCTGTTCTGGCTCTGGACCATGATCTCGCTGCTGCTCCCCCCGTTGGTCGGCGGGCTGGTGACGCTGTCCTGGTCGGGCGCGCTGTCCGCCTTCTTCTGGGGATCGCTGGTCCGGGTGGCCCTGCTGCACCACGTCACCTGGTCGATCAACTCGATCTGCCACGCCGTCGGCCGCCGCCCGTTCCGCTCCCGGGACCGCTCGGGCAACGTCTGGTGGCTGGCGGTGCTCTCCTGCGGCGAGTCCTGGCACAACCTGCACCACGCGGACCCGACGGCCGCCCGGCACGGGGTGCTGCGCGGGCAGATCGACTCCTCGGCCCGGCTGATCCGCTGGTTCGAGCTGGCCGGCTGGGTCCGGGACGTCCGTTGGCCGGACGCACAGCGGATCGCCGCCCGCCGCGCCGCATGAGTCGTCGCTTCCAGCATGATGTAGGGGTGAACGGGAGCAGCGCAGACAGCACAGGCGGTCACCAGAGCACGCGGACGGACGCGGCGCCCGACGCGGCGCCGGCCCGTCCGCGAACCGCTGCACCGGCGGGCGGGGGCGCCTCGGGGGGTGGTGCGCCCGCCCCGGCGCCGCGCCGCCGGGGCGGGCGGGTCCGGATGACCGGCAAGCAACGGCGGGAGCAGCTGCTGGAGATCGGGCGGACGGTGTTCGCGGAGCGCGGCTACGACGGCACCTCGGTGGAGGAGATCGCCGAGCGGGCCGGGGTGTCGAAGCCGGTGGTGTACGAGCACTTCGGCGGCAAGGAGGGGCTGTACGCGGTGGTGGTGGACCGCGAGATGCAGCTGCTGCTGGACATGGTGACGGGGGCGCTGACCGGCGGGCACTCGCGGGAGCTGCTGGAGCAGGCCGCGTTCGCGCTGATGGACTACATCGACACCTCGACGGACGGCTTCCGGATCCTGGTCCGGGACTCCCCGGTGGCCCAGTCGACCGGCACCTTCGCGTCACTGATCAGCGACATCGCGACGCAGGTGGAGGACATCCTCGGCCTGGAGTTCAAGTCCCGGGGCTTCGACGCGCGACTGGCCCCGATGTACTCGCAGATGCTGGTCGGCATGGTGGCGCTGACCGGGCAGTGGTGGCTGGAGGTCCGCAAGCCGGACAAGGCGCAGGTCGCGGCGCACCTGGTGAACCTGGCCTGGCACGGGCTGGAGGGCCTGGAGCGGCACCCGAGGCTGGTCGGCGGGCGCAAGGACTGACCTGCGGGCGGAAGGACCGTCGGCCCTCCCGCCCCGCATCAGGCCCGCCCGCCCCGCATCAGACCTTCCCGCCCCGCATCAGGCCCTGGTCCCGACGGCGAAGATCCGCCGGAACGGGAAGACGGTGCCGTGCGGTCCGGCCGGGTAGGCCTCGCGCAGGAGCGCCCCGTACTCGGCGAGGAAGGCGGCCTGGCGGGCGGGGTCGGTCAGCCGGGTGAGGACGGGGCGCAGGGCGGTGCCCTTGACCCAGGCGAGGACCGGGTCCGGGCCCGGGAGCAGGGTGCGGTACGTGGTCTCCCAGACGTCGGGCGTGCAGCCGGCGGCGGTGAGGGCGTCCAGGTAGCGCTCGGGCGGGTGGACGCCGGCCCTGGCGGCGTCGTCGCCGAGGAGGCCGCGCCAGCGGGGGCTGCGCCGGAGTTCGGCGAGCAGGGTGTGGCTGGGGGCGTCGAAGTTGCCGGGGACCTGGAAGGCGACGGTACCGCCGGGCCGCAGGGCGCCGGCCCAGCGCGGGACGAGGTCGAGGTGGCCGTCGATCCACTGCAGCGTGGCGTTGGAGACGATCAGGTCGGGTCCGGCCGGGGCCGGGTCGTAGTCGCGGGCGTCGGCGAGCAGGTAGTCGGCGGTGGGCTCACCGTCGGTGCGGGCGGTGGCGAGCATCGGAGCGGAGTTGTCGACGCCGGTGAGGCGGGCGTGCGGCCAGCGTGCGCGCAGCACGGCGGTGGAGTTGCCGGGGCCGCAGCCGATGTCGAGGATCACGGGATCGCCCGGGTTCGGGAGGGCGGGGACGCGGGCGAGCAGGTCGCGCAGCGGACGGGTGCGTTCGTCCGCGAAGCGCAGGTACTGCGCCGGGTCCCAGACGGGACTGGTCATGGTCCACCTCACAAGTATCTCGACATCAAGATATCCCAGGTAGCCTTGCTGGCACATTTCTCGACGTCAAGAGACTTCACATCGACACATCCACCGATACACTGATCGTCATGGAGGACGAGGTCGACAGGCTGGTCGCAGCGTGGCGCCGAGAGCGCCCCGACCTCGACGTGGAGCCGCTGGAGGTACTCAGCCGGGTCAGCAGGCTCGCCCGGCACCTCGACCGCGCCCGCCGCACCGCTTTCGCCGAGCACGGGCTGGAGCCCTGGGAGTTCGACGTCCTGACCGCCCTGCGCCGGGCCGGCTCCCCCTACCAGCTCTCCCCCGGCCAGCTGCTCACCCAGACCCTGGTCACCTCCGGCACCATGACCAACCGCATCGACCGCCTCACCGGCAAGGGCCTGGTCAAGCGCCTGCCCGACCCGGACGACCGGCGCGGCGTGCTCGTCCGGCTCACCGACGACGGCCGCGACCGCGCCGACCAGGCACTCGCCGGACTGCTCGCGCACGAACGCGAACTGCTCGCCCAGCTCAGCTCCGGCCAGCGGGGCGAACTCGCCGCGCTCCTGCGGCAGCTGGTCGCCCCGTTCGACAACATCCCGGGCTGATCCGGGCCCCGGAGCTCACGTCCGGTCCACCGCGGTCACGATGGACGGCGGCGTCGGCAGGGCCGGCTCGGCCGGGCTGACCCCGGCCCGGCGGGCCACCGCGACCGCGGCCAGCGTGGAGTGCACCCCGAGCTTGCCGAGCACGTTCTGCATGTGCGTCCGGACGGTGTGCGGCGACAGGTAGAGCCGCTCCGCGACCGCCTGCCGACCCAGGCCCGCCACCATGCAGCGCAGGATCTGCTTCTCCCGCGGGGTCAGGGTGTCGACCAGCCGCTCGCTCTCGGTGCGGTCCCGCCGAGCGGTGGTCAGCTCGCGGATCACCCCGGTCAGCAGCGCGGGCGGCAGGTGCGTCTCGTCCCGCAGCACCCCCCGGACCACGGCGAGCAGCCGGGCCAGCGAACTCTCCTTGGCCACCCAGCCGGTGGCGCCCGCGTGCAGGGCCCGGGCGGCGCGGTGCGGATCGTCGGCGGCGGCCAGCACGACCGCCCGCAGCCCCGGATGGGCGCGGCGGACCCGGGCGAGCAGGGTGATGCCGTCCGGTGCCGGAGGCGCGGTTCTGAGCTGGTCGGCCCGGTACACGTCGGAGCGGGCCGGATCCGCGCCCCGCCCACCCGGGCGCAGCAGGTCCACCGAGCGCCCGCCGGACGGCACCACCGGCGGGCCGACCGGGTGGCGGGGCGGCGGCACCGCCGGGGCCAGCCGCCGCCGGGCCGCGTCGGCCGCGTCCGGGCCGGGCCGGCTCCGGGCACCCGCCGAAGCGACGCCCTCGGCCCCCAGGTCGGCGTCGATCAGGACCACGTCGAAGGCCCGCCCCTCGACGGCGGCACGCTCCAGCGCCCGCTCGGCGGCGGCCCCGCTGCCGGCCGCCCCCACCTCCACGTCGGGCTCGGCGGCGAGCGCCGCGGCCAGGGCCTCGGCGAAGATCCGGTGGTCGTCGACCACCAGGACGCGGATCCGCCCCATCGTCACTACCCCCCTGCTCAGACCGGCCCGAGCCCGGGGGCGGGGACCGGCCCCGGCACCCGCGGTCCGGGCCCGTCACTCCGCCCGCCCACCGGTGGCCGGTGAGGCCGAAAAAGGGCGCCGGCCCCCACCGGTACCGCACTCAGCGTACGGGCCGGGAAACCCCCTCGTGGCGGTTTGGTGAAGTTTCGTCAGGAGGTGCGCGAGTGGCGGGATTTCACGCCATCACCGGTCGAAGCGGGCAACGCCGAGGCGCCGCCCCCGAACCTCCGGGAGCGGCGCCTGCGGGGTCCTGCGGCCTACTGGCCGTGCTTCTCCAGGGCGAACTTCCAGGCGTCCGCGACGATGTCGTCCAGGTTCGGGCGGCGCGGCGTCCAGCCCAGCGCCTCGTGGGCGCGGGCCGCCGAGGCCACCAGCACGGCCGGGTCGCCGGCCCGGCGGCCGGCCGCCTGCACCGGGATCTCCCGGCCGGTGACACGCCGGACCGACTCGATCACCTCGCGCACCGAGAAGCCGCTGCCGTTGCCCAGGTTGCAGATCAGGTGCTCGCCCGGCTTGGCCGCGTCCAGCGCCAGCAGGTGCGCGTCGGCCAGGTCCGCGACGTGGATGTAGTCGCGGATGCAGGTGCCGTCCGGGGTCGGGTAGTCCTCGCCGTACACCGCGATGTGCGGGCGCTGACCCAGCGCCGCCTGGAACACCAGCGGGATCAGGTGCGACTCGGGGTCGTGGCGCTCCCCGTACGCGCCGTACGCACCGGCCACGTTGAAGTAGCGCAGCGAGACGGCGGCCAGCCCGTGCGCGACGGCCTCGCTGGTGATCAGGTGGTCCACGGCGAGCTTGGTGGCGCCGTAGGCGTTGGTCGGCGAGGTGCGGGCGGTCTCCGCGATCGGCACGACCTCCGGCTCGCCGTAGACGGCGGCGGTGGACGAGAACACCAGCTTGCGCACACCCGCCGCGCGCATCGCCGCGACCAGCTCCAGCGACCCCGCCACGTTGTTGCGCCAGTACTTCTCCGGGTCCACGACCGACTCGCCGACCTGCGAGGAGGCGGCGAAGTGCAGCACGCCGTCGAAGGAACCGTCCAGCACCCGGCCGGCCTCCTGGACCCGACCCTCGACGAACTCGGCACCGACCGGGACGCCCTCACGGAAACCGGTGGAGAGATCGTCCAGGACGGTCACCTGGTGCCCCGCCTCCAGCAGGTGGGCGGCCACCACGCTGCCGACGTAGCCGGCGCCACCCGTGACCAGGTACTTACTCATGATGAGACCTCCAGCGGGCGACGGTCCGCCGGATCAGCGGCGGCCGTCGATGACGTGTGTACGACTGAGGCTATTCTCCCTGCCCGCCGGAGTGCCCAGGACCACGTGAACGGGCCACCCGGGAGCCGGTTTCACGAAACCCGAGCCCCCCTCAGCCGCCGGCCATCCGCTCCAGCAGCCCGGTACGGGCCGCCACCGCGGCCGCCTCCAGCCGGGTCCGCGCACCGAGCTTCATCAGCACCCGCTGGACGTGCGTCCGGGCGGTGCTCGCGGCGATCCGCATCCCGGCGGCGATCGCCGCCGTGTCCTCCCCGTCCGCGATCCGGGCCAGCACCTGCACCTCACGACGGGTCAGCAACCGCAGCAGCCGCACCGCCTCGTCGTCCGGCTCGGCGACCGGCCGCAGCAACTGGTCGAAGGCCCCGCGCAGCACGTCCACGGCCACCGCCGCCTCGCCCGCCCGAGCCCGCCCGATCGCCCGCTCGACCACCCCGATCCGCTCGTCGCTCGGCACGTACCCCGCCGCCCCGGCCGCGAACGCCCCCGCCACACCGCGCAGTTCACCCACCGGCCCGAGCACGATCACGGCCACCTCGGGGCGCTCCCGGCGGATCCGGCGCAGCCCGTCGAAAGCCGCCGGCTCACTCGGCGCGGCCACCCCCAGCAGACACACCTCCGGTCGCCGGCCGACCACCAGATCAGCCGCGACCCCGGCCGGGCAGCCGACCGCGAGCACCCGGTGGCCGCGCAGCTGCAACGCCGTGGCCAGCGCCTCGGCCAACAGCCGGTGATCGTCGACCACCACGAGTCGAACGCCCATGACGCCCTCCCGGTCGGGGTTCGGCTCGCGCCCGCACCCCATGGGCGGGCGGCCGATGACGCACCATCACAGCGCATTCCGTACCCGACCCGCTAGGCCGCCGCGTTCGGCCGCCGCACTGGGCCGCCGTCTTGGACCGGGCGGCCTGATCGGGGAACAGCAAAAGGCCCTCGCCATGAAGCGAGGGCCTTCGAATGGAGCCCCCATGCGGAATCGAACCGCAGACCTTCTCCTTACCATGGAGACGCTCTACCGACTGAGCTATAGGGGCTTGCCGGGCTTTCACCGGGCCGGTCGAACAAGGAAGACATTACACGGCTGGCGGCCCGGAAGGGAAATCGGCTCCGCGGCCCCGGCGCATGCCGGACCGCCCCCCGGCGGGCGGGCACCCGACCCTCGGTGCGCCTTCGGTGCGGGCCCGGCCAGCCTTCGGTGCGGGCCCGGCCAGCCTTCGGTGCGCGCGTGGTCAGCCTTCGGTGCGCGCGTGGTCAGCCTTCGGCGTGGGTCTCGTCGAACTCCTCACGGGCGGCCAGCATCTGCCCGGTTCGCTGCTCCGTCCAGCGGCCGAGCGGCGCCAGCAGCACGGCCAGCTCCCGGCCGAGCGGCAGCAGGTCGTAGACCACCCGCGGCGGTGTCTCCGGGAACACGGTGCGGCGCACCAGTCCGCTGCGCTCCAGGCTGCGCAGCGACTGGGTGAGCATCTTGCGACTGACCCCGCCGACGCCGCGCTGCAGTTCGGAGAACCGCTGCTGCCCGCAGGCGGCGAGGCTCATCAGGATCAACATCGACCACTTGTCGGCCAGTTCGGCGAACATCGCGCGGCTGGGACAGAGCTGGGCGAAGACGTCGAGCTCCTGCTCCCGGTCCTGCCCGCCCTCCCGCTCCTGCCCCTGCCGCCCGGTGCCGCTCTCCACCCGGGCCGCTTCCTCCGTCGTCATGCCGTCCAGGGTAGCCCTGCGGTCTCCAATCCACCCTTGGTAACCAATGGAGACTTGGTCTATATTGGAGACCAGGCCGGCGGGTCGAGGTGCGACAGCACGCCCCGCCGTCGCTCCTCGGCTTGTCCATGCCTTGCCTTGCCCCTGCCCGCACCCGTTCCCGTACAGGAGTGCCCCCGTATGACCGCCATCCGCCCGACCGTCGCCCTCGCCTACCACTCCGGCTACGGCCACACCGCCGTCATCGCCGAGGCCGTCGCCCGCGGCGCCGCCGCCGCCGGCGCCGAGGTCGTCTCGATCGCCGTCGACACCATCACCGACGAGCAGTGGGCCCAGCTCGACGCCGCCGACGCGATCGTCTTCGGCTCCCCCACCTACATGGGCACCGCCTCCGGCGCCTTCCACGTCTTCGCCGAGGCCACCAGCAAGCGCTGGTTCTCCGACGCCTGGCGGGACAAGGTCGCCGCCGGCTTCACCAACTCCGCCTCCAAGAGCGGCGACAAGGCCGGCACCCTCGGCTTCTTCCAGACCCTCGCCGCCCAGCACGCCATGAGCTGGGTCAACCTCGGCCTCAAGCCCGGCTGGAACGCCACCACCGCCACCGAGAACGACCTCAACCGCCTCGGCTTCTTCAACGGCGCCGCCGCCTCCAGCCCGTCCGACGCCGGCCCCGAGGCCGTGCACAAGGCCGACATCGCGACCGCCGAGTACCTCGGCGAGCGGGTCGCCCAGCACACCGCCGTCGTGCTGGCCGGCCGCGCCGCCCTCGCCGGCTGACCGCACCGCACGGTCGGCACCTACGCCGCCGGGTCCGCCCCCAGAAGGGGCGCCCGGCGGCGTCCGCCGTCCACCGCCCCCAACTCCGCGCCGCCGGTCTCCGGCAGCAGCCACAGGCAGCCCAGCGCCACCACGCCCAACCCCACCAGGTACCAGCCGACCGGCTCCGCCGTCCCGTACGCCTCCGTCAGCCGCGTCGCCACCAGCGGCGTCGTCGCCCCGCCCACCACGCCGCCCAGGTTGTACGTCAACGCGGCACCCGTGTACCGCACCCGGGTCGGGAACAACTCCGGCAGGAACGCCGCCACCGGCCCCATCAGGCACCCCAGCACCACCAGCGCACCCGCCAGCGCCACGAACATCAACGGCCGGCGCACCGTCTCCAGCAACGGGAACAGCACCAGCGACCACCCCGCCGCCAGACCCGTCGCCCAGCACAGCGTCCGCCGCCGCCCCCACCCGTCACTGCGCGACGCGCTCACCCACACCGTCACGCCCATGCCCAGCGCGCCCACCAGCAGCATCACCAACACCAGCGAACTCGCCACCCCGAGCCCGGACGTCGCGTACGCCAACGCGTACGTCGTGGTCAGGTAGAACAGCGCGTACCCCACGGTGATCGCCCCGCAGCCCAGCAGCACCATGCGCCAGTGCCCGCGCAACACCTCCACCACCGGCGCCCGGTCCCTCGGCTCGTCCGGCCGGAACAGCGGCGTCTCCTCCAACCGCAGCCGCACGAACAGCCCCACCGCCACCAGCCCCAACGACGCCAGGAACGGCACCCGCCAGCCCCACTCCCGGAACGCCCGCCCGTCCAGGCCGAGTTGGACCGCCAGGAACATCCCGTTCGCCAACACGAACCCGCTCGTCGGCCCCAACTGCAGGAACGCCCCGTACCGCCCCCGCCGCCCGGCCGGCGCGTTCTCCGCGATCAGCAGCGCCGCCCCGCCCCACTCCCCGCCCAACCCCACGCCCTGGCACACCCGCAACACCACCAGGGCCACCGGCGCCCACCACCCCCACGACCCGAACCCCGGCAACACCCCCACCGCCGCCGTCGACAGCCCCATCAACAACAGCGACACCACCAGCGTCGCCTTCCGCCCCACCCGGTCCCCGAAATGCCCGAACACCACCGCCCCCAGCGGCCGGGCCAAGAACGCCACCGCATACACCGAGAACGCCGCCAACAGCGCCCCCACCGTGCCCAGTTCAGGAAAGAACACCGACCCGAACACCAAGGCCGCCGCCGTCCCGTACAAAAAGAAGTCGTAGAACTCGATCGCCGTACCGATCAGCGCCGCAGTCGCCGCACGCCTCAACTGCCCCGCCCGCCGGGCTTCCTCCGCATCCATACCACCACCCTGGACACCAGCCCGCCCCGCCACCAGCCCCCACCCGAGTGACCCCCGCGCACACCCCCACCCCACGCGCCCCCGGCTCAACACCGGCGGCGCGCACCAGCGCAGGCGCCCAGATCACCGCACGTAAGGATCCTCCCCCGGCGGCACCACAGGCCGCCCACCCGCCTTCCGCCGCCGCAACACGACGAACACCACACCGGCGACCAGCACCAACCCACCCACCACACCGGCCACAACCGGCAACGCACCACCCGAACCAGAGGACTTCTCCGCCCTCGGCTCCACCGGCGGCGCCCCCACGGCCACATCACTCGGACTCGGAACCGCCGAACTTGGCGAGGGCGCCGAAGTAGCCGACGGGCTCGCAGGCGCGGACGGGCTGGCCGAAGGCACAGTCTCCGCCGCCGGAACCGGAGAAACGTCCGCCGGGCCGGGATCACCCGGGTCCGCCAGAGCGACCCGAGGCCGCACTACGCCATAGCCGACATCGTTGTTGCGGACGGATCCATCAGTCGGCTTCCCGGCCGTATTGATCAACACCCGCAGAACCTGATTCGCCGACCAATCCCTGTGAATAGACCAGATCAATGCAGCCGACGCAGAAACCAGTGCAGTGGAATCCGAAGTGCCATGACTCTTGCAATAGCCGGTAGGGCCAGTACAGGCCTCGATCATGTCTACACCAGGAGCAGCAAGAATGACTTGTGGACCCTGCTGAGACTCTGCCGTCGCAATGACATCGCGGCCAACCGCCCCTACCCCTACGACGTTGGGCAGCGCTCCCGGATACTCGACCAGATTTCCTGACTGCGCAGAGTTGCCAACACTGGAAACAATCAGCGAACCCTTTGCCCTCGCCATCGCAATGATTGAATTCAACTTGGCCACATCGCTAGGCGATGTCCTGACCGCAGAAATTCCCTGCGAGATGTTGATGACCTTTACACCCTGCTCGACCGCATAGGTGATGGCCTGCCCAATCTGGCCAATGAAATCGGCAGAGACAAGCGCCCCATCGGTCCCATTGGAAATCTTCAACGGAAGGATCTTTACCCCCGGCGCCAGTCCGTAAGCCCCGTTCCCGCCTTTTGCCTTTCCAGACCCCGCAATGAGGCTGGCCATCTGTGTTCCATGCCCCTCAGGATCGAACCCGACCCCACCAGGGCTGCCGCTAAAGTCCATACCCGGCAAAAACTGCCCCACGAGATCCGGATGATCCATCTTGAAGCCGCCGTCGATCACTGCAACAGTAATCCCATCGCCTTTGGAGATCTTCCACATCTCCGACGCATGCATGGCGTCCAGATGCCACTGATCCGCCCGGATCGAACCATCGGCAACCGCTGGGGTTTCGACTGCGCCGACCAAAGCCGCCCCGGCCAGGAGTGCCGCAGCAAGCATCTGCCAACGCACTCGCGTGTTCGTCCGCCCCATCGCAACTCCTCGTCAATCTCTCCGTCGACCGGGGAGCGTGCCCCGAACAGGTCTGCCCGGCCACCGGGAGAGCCCAGTGGCCGGGCAGTCGTTGCCGTCCTACTCAATCACGTCCGGGTTGCTGTGCGGCGTACCGCTGGTCCAGGTCTCCTCGTCCTCGTGGAGGTAGTCGGCCCGCTTGCGGCGATCGCGCTCGTTCCGCCCGGAGTGACCCGCCGTTCCAGGGGCCATCATGCCGTTCTGTCCGGAGCGGGCTTCGCCCTCAGCGGCTCCCGCAGCAGCAGCCCGGTTGCGCAGGCCCGTACCACCCGGCGTGAACTCCCCGCCGGCAGCCGGTCCCTTGCGGCCGCCGACCGCCCCTCCTCCGGTCGAGGTCAGGCCTCGACCTCGTGAGCTGCCGCCCGAACCAACGGCTCCGGAACCACCACCCATCCCCGGATGCATGCCGCCCACCCCGCCCGCGCTGCCGGCCGCTCCCGCCCGGCCCGCCTGGGCCTCGCGCGCGCCGAAGACCGTCCCGCTGGGCAGACCCGGGCTGCCACCGGACTTTCCCGGCACCGAGCCACCGCCGAACGGAGCCGTACGGGCGGGGATCGAGCCTCCGCCCTTGCCGGAGGCGGATCCGCCACCCCCCTTGGCCGGGATCGAGCCGCCGCCGGCCCCGGCCGGGAAACCGGTCACCGGGCTGCCACCCGGACCACCCGGATATCCCGGGGTACCACCGGGGCCACCCGGGTATCCGGGAATCCCACTCGGGCCGTCAGGCGGGAGGCTTCCACCACCACTGGGGCCGAGCGGGCCGGTCTGACCTGGCAAGGTCGGCACGGTCGGCAGGCTGTCAAGGCCGGTACCGGGACGGTGGACGGGTTCCGACGGCACAGAGGGCGGCGTCGAGGAACCCGGGTCCACCGGCGTCGGCGGCACCTGGCCACCGTTTCGCGACGGAATCGGGTCGCCGTGTCCCGGCTCACTCGGCGCCTGCAAGTCCGACCTGGGGTTGTGAATCGCGACCGAGCCGCCGCTATAGCTGCTGCCGGACGGGCGGTAACTCCCACCGGCGGCACTGGTACTCGTACGAGCGTTACGAACGGTGCCTCCGTAGCTGCCGTTGTATCCACCATCACCCGAGTAGTTCGACTTGCCATCGCGATTGCCCGTGTCCGGCGTACCCGGCAGAGCCACGTCCCCGAGCCCGGCCAGCTTCGTCGTCGCCGCCTCGTACGCCTGCCCCAGCTTCTCCATCTGGTGGATGGCTTCCTGGTGGGCCTTGTAGACCCGCTGGGAGGCGGCCACAGCCTCCGTTTCTGTCACCCAGGAGCAGTTCTGCTTCTTCATCATGGCGTCGACGGTGGCGGTGGTCGGCCCGGTCGGGGTGAAGTTGGCACTCGTGAGCGCCATCTGGTTGGGCACCCCCTGGGTCGAGCGTGCCTTGACGATGTCGACATCGTCGTGTGGCACGTCCGGCACGGCCACCTTGGCGGTGCCGAGTGCCTCACCGGCCTGGTGCATGGCGTCGCCGGCGGTTGTGGAGTAGTCACCGAGCAACGCGGCGGACTGCTGCAGGTTGCCTGCCCAGGTCTTGAAGCTCTCGGCGGCCGGCCCTTCCCAGCTGACGTTGCCGATGTGCGATTTGAGTGCCGCGCCGAGTTCCTTCAGGACGCGGCCGGCCGACTTCAGCTGGGTGCCGCGACTCAGCACCGTCGTGGGGTCGGTGCTCTGGACCATCTTCTTGAGCTGGGCGTGTCCGACGCCCTCGAAGTTCGTTCCGTCTGCCACTACTTACTCCCCGTTTCCCCGTGAGCACCCTCGCCGACCACCATCAGAAGCCCTCGCCGCCGGCCCGCGTCGGCGTGGTGCCGCCCGCGTTCTTCGCGACGGCGTTCTGCGCGGCCGTCGTGTCGTCCTCGTTGGCCGAGTAGTTGCCCGCTGTCGCCGCGACCGCGGTCTTCATCGCCTCGATCTGCGACACGAAGTCCTTGTGGAGCTTGACGAGCTGGGTGTGCACCTTGTCGTAGGCCGCGGTCAGGGCCGTTGCTTCGGCGAACTCCGCGCTGGCGAAGCTTCCGCCGGTCAGTTTCTGTTCCTGGAGTTTGTACGGGGCTGCCGGGGAGCCTTCCATGGCCTGGAGCAGGGCTTCGATCTTCTTGGCGAACGCGGTGAGCGTGTCGAGCTCGACCTTGACGTCCTTCTTGCCGAAGGCGGACACCAGGTCGGCGGCGCTGACGTTCGTCTGCACGGTGCTGACGAGGGGGCCGAACCCCATCATGTGGCTGAGCATAAATGGCGTGACGTCACCGGACGTGTCCGGACTGGCCCCCGTGTTCGGTGGAACCTCTCCTGCCATAGCAGTTCACCTCTCCCCCGTACGGGCGGTGGTTCGGGGTAACCCCGGGGCCGCCGCTCCGCAACATACCGTCAACTTCTCGGTCGTACAGTGCTGGTCGGTGCACCGCCCGCCCTGGGGGCGGTTTCCGCCTCCGCAATCGTAGCCACCGCCTCTGTCGGGCTGGCAGGGCCCTTGGCCCGCCTGTGCGGGATCGGTACGAACTTGACACGTGCGGCCCTCGGGGGTGCCGTGCCGGGCCCCGGTAGACTGGCGTCGCCCGGTTGGACCGGGTACGCCCCCATCTGCCGCGCAATGTCGCACAGCAGCGTCCCCTGGCCGCAGAACGGACGTGACCTGATGCCTGCAGACGAGTCCGCCCCCTCCTGGTGGGCCCGTGCCGCCCGTCCTTCCCGGCCGCCGTTGCCGCTGGCGTTGATGGCCCGCGCGGCGGTGGGCATGGCGGTGCCGCTGGCCGCAGGGCTGCTGGCGCACCGGCTGGATCTGGGGGTGTTCGCCGGTCTGGGCGCGATGCACGCGACGATGAACGACCGCGCGGAGCCGGGTGGCCTGCGGGTGCCCCGGATCGCGTCGGCGGTGCTGGCTTCGGCGCTCGGCATGCTGATCGGCACTTCCCTCCAGCACGTGCACGTGTCGGCGGTCGCGCTCGGTGCGGCGCTCACGTTCACGGCGTTCGCGTCCGGCGCGCTGAGTGCGACGGGCCCGCGGGGTTCTGCGGCGGGGATGCTGCTGCTGGTGTCGGCGGCGTTGGGCAGCGGGATGCCGTTGCCGGATCCGTGGTGGGCGGCGGCGCCGATGATGCTGGCGGGTGCCGCGTTCGTGGTGGTGCTGGGTCTGCCGGGGGGCGCGCACCGCCGCCCCGCCTCGGATCCGCGCAACCGTGCGCTGGCGGCCGCGTACGAGGCGTTCGGCCAGACGCTGGCCGATCTGGGCACGCCGCAGGGCGCGGCTTCGCGCCAGGTGTTGACGGCCCGGTTGAACCAGTTGCAGGACCTCCTCCCGCGACCGCACCGCCCGGGGTCGGAGTCCGCCCGTACGGTTCGGCTGCGCCGGATGTACGAGGCGGCGTTGGCCGCCACCGAGGCGGCGACGGGCCTGTTGTGGGCGTGGCGGCCGGTGCCGCCCGAGGTCGCGGAGGTGCCGCTCCGGTTGGCGGACGCGGTCCGGCGGGGCGGCGGCGAGGTCACCGTTCCGCAGTGGCAACCGGACACGCCGTCCCGGCAGGCCCTGGACGTGGCGCTGCGCGCGGCGGCCGACACTGTGGCCGGCCGGGAGGCGGAGGTCGCTACCGCCCCGGCGCCGCCGCCCGATCCGTGGCGGCTGCGGGTGCGGCTGCTGTCGCGCGGTTCGGTCCGGTACGGGCTGCGGGTGGCGTTGTGCATCGCGGTCGGTTCGGCGGTGACGGCCAGCTACCCGCTCAGCAAGAGCTACTGGGTGCCGATGACGATCGCCTTCGTGTTGAAGCCGGATCTCGGTTCGGTGTTCCTGCGGGCGGTGAGCCGCTCGATCGGCACGGTACTCGGGGTGGCGGTCACGGCGGCCGTGGTGTCGCTCACGACCGACGCGTGGGTACTGACGGCGATCGCCGCGTTCTGCGTGGCCCTGTTGCCGTACGTGACGGCGGCGCACTACGGGCTGAACACGGTGGCGATGACGCCGATGGCGTTGATCCTGCTCCAGTTGGGCGGGCAGAGCAGCGCGGCCGAGTTCTGGCCGCGGGTGCTGGACACGGTGCTCGCGAGCGCGATCGTGCTGCTCTTCGGCTATCTGCTGTGGCCGGAGCGTCCGCGGCACCGGATCGAGCCCCGGCTGGTGGACGCGGCCACCGCGCTGCGGGCCTATCTGGACGCGGTCACCGGGGACGCGGGCCGGGCCGAGGTGTGGCTGCGCCGCACGGCGTACCGGGCGTTGGAGGACGCCCGCCAGGAGGTGCGGCAGGGACTGGCCGAGCCACCGCCGACGGGGCGACTGGCGGAGCAGTGGCTGCCGACGACGGCGGCGTTGGAGCGGCTGGGCGGCGCGGTGGCGGCGTTCGCGGCGCAGCTGCGGTACGGCGGCCGGGTGCCGGATCCGGCGGAGGTGGGGCGGGTGCGCCGGGCGCTGGACGAGCTGACGGCCGCGGCCCGCGAGCACCGCCCGCCGACCGGGGCGGCGGCCCGCCCGACGGCGCCGCACGACCCGGCGCGCAGTGCGCTGGGCCGTGCGGCGGACGAGCTGGAGGCCCTGCTGGCCCGGTAGGGCCCGAACGGGATCCCGGCACCGGCCAGGACTCCGACCAGAACTCCGACCAGGACTCAGACCTGCTCGGCCAGCTCCAGCCAGCTCAGCTCCAGCTCCTCCTTCTCCTCCCGGACGGCGCGCAGCTGCGCGTCCAGCTCCGCGACCTTGGAGAAGTCGGCGGCGTGCTCGGCGAGTTGGGCGTGCAGCTTGGACTCCTTCTGGTCCAGCTTGGCGATCTGCCGCTCCATCTTCTGCATCTCCTTCTTCGCCGCCCGCAGGTCGCCGCCCGACAGGGCCGACGCGGCGGTCCCGGCGTCCGGGCCGCCCGCTGCCGCGGCCGAAGCAGCCGAGGCGGTCGAAGCACCCGAGGCGGCCGAAGCGGCGGCGGCGATCGAGGCGGCCATCCGCGCCCGCCGCTCCAGGTACTCGTCGACGCCGCCCGGCAGCATCCGCATCTTCTGGTCGCCGAGCAGCGCGTGGACGACGTCGGTGGTCCGCTCGATGAAGAACCGGTCGTGGCTGATGACGATCATCGAGCCGGGCCAGCCGTCGAGCAGGTCCTCCAGCTGGTTGAGGGTCTCGATGTCGAGGTCGTTGGTGGGCTCGTCGAGGAAGAGCACGTTGGGCTCGTCCATCAGCAGGCGCAGCAGCTGGAGCCGCCGCCGCTCGCCGCCGGACAGGTCGCCGACGGGCGTCCACTGCTTGTCCTTGCCGAAGCCGAACTGCTCGCACAGCTGGCCGGCGCTCATCTCCCGGCCCTTGCCGAGGTCGACGCGCGAGCGGACCTGTTCGACGGCCTGGAGCACCCGGATGGCCGGGTCCAGTTCGACGACCTCCTGCGACAGGTAGGCGAGCCGGACCGTCTTGCCGACCTTGATCAGACCCGACGCGGGCTGCACGTCGCCCTCGGAGGCGTACGCGTCGCGCAGGGCGCGCAGCAGCGAGGTCTTGCCGGCGCCGTTGACGCCGAGCAGGCCGATCCGCTCGCCGGGGCCGAGCTGCCAGGTGAGGTTCTCCAGCAGCAGCTTGGGGCCGGCCTTGACGGTGACGCCTTCCAGGTCGAAGACGGTCCTGCCCAGTCGCGCGTTGGCGAACTTCATCAGCTCGGACCGGTCCCGGGGCTCCGGCACGTCGGCGATCAGGGCGTTGGCGGCCTCGATCCGGTAGCGCGGCTTGGAGGTGCGGGCGGGGGCGCCGCGGCGCAGCCAGGCGAGTTCCTTGCGGGCGAGGTTCTGGCGCTTCTGCTCCTCGACGGCCTCGATCCGGGAGCGCTCGGCGCGGGCGAAGACGTAGTCGGAGTAGCCGCCCTCGTACTCGTGCACGGCGCCGCCCTGGACGTCCCACATCCGGGTGCTGACCTGGTCGAGGAACCAGCGGTCGTGGGTGACGCAGACCAGCGCGGAGCGGCGCTTCTGCAGGTGCTGGGCGAGCCAGTTGATGCCCTCGACGTCGAGGTGGTTGGTGGGCTCGTCGAGGACGATCAGGTCGGGCGAGCCGAGGAGCAGCTTGGCGAGGGCGATCCGGCGGCGCTCGCCGCCGGAGAGCGGGCCGATGACGGTGTCGAGGCCGTCGGCGAAGCCGGGCAGGTCGAGGCCGCCGAAGAGGCCTTCGACGATGTCGCGGATGCGGGCGTCGCCGAGCCACTCGTGGTCGGCCCGGTCGGCGATCACCTCGTGCCGGATGGTGGCCGTCGGGTCGAGCGAGTCGTGCTGGGTGAGGACGGCCAGCTGGAGGCCGCCGTTCCAGGTGATCCGGCCGCTGTCGACCTCCTCCAGCTTGGCGAGCATCCGGATCAGGGTGGTCTTGCCGTCGCCGTTGCGTCCGACGACGCCGATCCGGTCGCCTTCGCTGACGCCGAGGCTGACTCCGTCCAGGAGGGCGCGGGTGCCGTAGACCTTCGTGACGGACTCGATGGTGGCGAGGTTGACGGCCACGTCTGCTGCGCTCCTGGGATTGGCGGTCTCGGGGCGGCCCGCCGGTCGCGGCCGGGCACCCCTGTCGGGGACGCCCCGATCTCCCCAGCCTAATGGGCCCGCCGAAGCGCCCTCACCGCCCGCAGTGGCGGGGGCCCGAACCGGCGGGCCCCGTACCGGCGAAGCCCTTAGAAACGTTGGCGGGGTCCCTACGGCACGAGCGCCGCCCCCGGCACCGGCCCGTACGTGGCGTGCGCGGTCCGGCAGGTGCCGGAGGCCCGCAGCGCCTCGGCGACGGCGGCGGCTGCGTCGGTGTCCTTGACGAGGAACGCGCAGGTCGGCCCCGAGCCGGAGACGAGGGCGCCGAGCGCGCCGGCCTCGGTGCCGGCCCGCAGGGTGGCGGCGAGCGCGGGGCGCAGCGAGAGGGCGGCGGGCTGGAGGTCGTTGGCGAGGGCGGCGGCCAGGGCGACGGCATCGCCCTGGGCGAGGGCGGCGAGCAGCGCGGGGTCGGCGTCGGGGGTGCGGACGTCGGTGTCGCTGGAGCCGGTGCCGGCCTCCTCGCGCAGGCGGTCGCACTCGCGGAAGACGGCGGGGGTGGAGAGGCCGCCGTCGGCGACCGCGAACACCCAGTGGAAGGTGCCGTCGACGGTGAGCGGCTGCAGGATCTCGCCCCGGCCGAGGCCCAGCGCGACGCCGCCGAGCAGGGCGAACGGCACGTCGGAGCCGAGTTCGGCGGCCAGTTCCAGGAGGGTGTCGAGGGGGGTGTCGAGCTGCCAGAGCGCGTCGCAGGCGACCAGCGCGGCGGCCCCGTCGGCGCTGCCGCCGGCCATGCCGCCGGCGACCGGGATGGCCTTGGCGATGTGCAGGTGCACGCCGGGTTCGGCGATGCCGTGGTGGGCGGCGAGCAGACGGGCGGCGCGGGCGGCGAGGTTGCTGTCGTCGAGCGGTACGACGGGGGCGTCCGGCCCGGTGCAGGAGAGCGTGACGCCCTCCCCTGCCGTAGCGGTGACCTCGTCACCGAGGGCGACGGCGAAGAACACGTTGGCCAGGTCGTGGAACCCGTCGGCGCGCAGTCCGCCCACCCCGAGCTGGGCGTTGACCTTCGCCGGAACCCGCACGGTGATCACTGGGAGTCCGCCTCCGGCTCGTGCTCGGCGATCTCCGGCTTGTGCTCGGCGATCGCGGCGAACTGCTCCACCGTGAGCATCTCGCCGCGCAGCTTGTGGTCGATCCCGGCGGCCGCGAGCGCCTGCTCGGCCCCGGCGGCGGAGCCGGCCCAGCCGGCCAGCGCGGCGCGCAGGGTCTTGCGCCGCTGGGCGAACGCGGCGTCGACGACGGCGAACACCTCCCTGCGGCTGGCGGTGGTCTTCGGCGGCTCGCGGCGGATCAGCGAGACCAGCCCGGAGTCGACGTTGGGGGCGGGCCAGAACACGTTCCGGCCGATGGCGCCGGACCGCTTCACGTCGGCGTACCAGTTGGCCTTGACGGACGGGACGCCGTACACCTTGTTGCCGGGCTTGGCGGCGAGCCGGTCGGCGACCTCGGCCTGCACCATCACCAGGGTGCGCTCGATGCTGGGGAAGGTCGCCAGCATGTGCAGCAGGACGGGCACGGCCACGTTGTACGGCAGGTTGGCGACCAGCGCGGTCGGCGCCGGCCCGGGCAGCTCGGTGACCTCCATGGCGTCGCTGAACACCAGGTCGAAGCTGTCGACCTTGCCGGGCATCCGGGCCGCGACGGTGTCCGGCAGGTGCTGTGCCAGCACCGGGTCGATCTCCACCGCCGTGACGTGCGCGGCCACCTCCAGCAGCGCCAGCGTCAGCGACCCGAGCCCGGGCCCGACCTCGACCACCGCGTCCTCGGCCGTCACCCCGCCTGCCCGGACGATCCGCCGCACGGTGTTGCCGTCGATGACGAAGTTCTGCCCGCGCTGCTTGGTCGGCTTCACGCCGAACGCGGCCGCCAGCTCCCGAATGTCGGCGGCGCCCAGCAGGTGGCTGTCAGGGGTGGGGTCGGTGGTGCTCACGCGCCAAGGATACGGGCGCGCGGGGCCCTCAGAGTTCGACGACCTCGGCGAGGTCGATCTCGACGGGGTACGGCACCGAGGTGCGGAGCACGCCTTCGTGCTGGGCGACGGGCAGGTAGACGCCCTTCTCGTCGTCCCGGTGGAACTCGTGCACGATCGGCAGGTTGTCGAGGCCGCGCTCGACCCGCCAGTAGTACGGGATCTTCTTCTCGGCGTACTGGCCGGGCTTGCGGAAACGGTCGTTGGCCCGGGTGCCGTGGGATACGACCTCGACGGCCAGCACCAGGGATTCCGGCGGCAGGCACTCCAGTTCGAAGACGTCGAGACCGGTCTTGTCGAAGACCACCACGTCCGGCTTGGCCGTGTTGCTCTCGTCCAGGAGGACGCAACGCTCGACGTTCGCCGCGTACGGCGCGACGCGTGCGCTTCGAAGAGCCGTGTACAGCTCGTCGCGCACCTGGTCGTGCCACTGATTCGTCTGCCCCCGGACCACGATGACTCCGTCCACCAGATCCCATTCGAACGGCAGGTCGAATTTCTGAGCCTGCTCGTACGTCCAGCCCTGGGACGGCGGATGTGTCCAGTCGATGCGGTCCTCGACGGGTTCGTCGATCGGCTCGGCGGTCATCGCCACCTCCCTCACTGCACTCATGCTAGCCAGCATCGCAGCGTCGCAGGAGTGCCGAATCGTTCCGCCGGAATCCGACTTTCGTTCGACCGGCTCAGTACCCGAAGGCCCGGGCCGTGTTCTCCGCGATCGCCGTGGACAGCTCGTCCTCGTGCAGCCCCAGCGTGTCGGCCATCGAGCGGACGGTGACCGGGATGAGGTACGGGGCGTTGGGCCGGCCGCGGTAGGGGTGGGGGGTGAGGAAGGGTGCGTCGGTCTCGACCAGGACGCGGTCGAGGGGGGTGGCGGCGAGGGCGTCGCGCAGCGGCTGGTTGGCCTTGAAGGTGACCGGGCCGGCGAAGGACAGGTACCAGCCGTGTTCGGCACAGACCTTGGCCATCTCGGCGTCGCCGGAGTAGCAGTGGAAGACCGTCCGCTCGGGGGCGCCTTCCGCCAGCAGGACGGCGATGACGTCCTCGTGGGCGTCGCGGTCGTGGATGACCAGGGCCTTGTCGTGCCGTTTGGCCATCTCGATGTGGCGGCGGAACGACTCCTTCTGGATCTCGACGCCCTCGGGGCCGGTGCGGAAGTAGTCGAGGCCGGTCTCGCCGACGGCGCGGACCTGCGGGAGGGCGGCGAGCCGGTCGATCTCGGCGAGGGCCTCCTCCAGCGCGGCCTCGCCGCCCGCCTTCCGCTGCTGGCCGGACCAGCCGTCCGCGTCGCCGAGGAAGATCCGCGGCGCCTCGTTGGGGTGCAGGGCGACGGCCGCGTGCACCTGCTCGTACTGGGCCGCCAGTTCGGCGGCCCAGCGCGAGCCGGGCACGTCGCAGCCCACCTGGACGACCGTGGTGACCCCGACCGAGGCGGCCCGGGCCAGTCCCTCGGCCGGGGTGCCGGCCTGCATGTCGAGGTGGGTGTGCGAGTCGGCCACCGCCACGGCCAGGGGTTGCGGCAGTGGCGGCGGGGTCGACCGGGCGTCGTCCTTGGCAGACATCAGGAGGCGGGCTTCTCTTCGAGGCGCGGGAACAGGATCTCGCCCTTGGTGACGGTGCTGCCGGCGGGCAGCCGGCCCCAGTCGGCGGTGGTGGCGATGGTCTGGGCGGCGAGCGCGCCGAGGCCGGCCTCGGCGCCGAGCGAGGTCCACAGCTTCTCGGCGGTGGACGGCATCACCGGGTTGAGCATGACGGCGGTGCCGCGCAGCGCCTCGGCGGCGGTGTAGAGGATGGTGGCGAGGCGGGCGCGGCCCTGCTCCGAGTCGTCCTTGGCCACCTTCCACGGCTCCTGCTCGGTGAGGTAGCCGTTGACCTGCTTGACGAACTCGAAGATCGCCGCGAGGCCGCCGGCGAAGTCCAGCTCCTCGCCGATCTTCCGGTCGGCGGTGGCGAGGGCCGTGGCGAGGCCGTCCGCGATGGCCTGCTCGGCGTCACCGGGGGCGGCGGCGGCCGGCAGCGCGCCGTCGAAGTACTTGCCGACCATGGCGGCGACCCGGGAGGCCAGGTTGCCGAAGTCGTTGGCGAGTTCGGAGGTGTACCGGGCGGTGAAGTCCTCCCAGGAGAACGAGCCGTCGGTGCCGAAGGGGATCGCCCGCAGGAAGTAGTAGCGGTAGGCGTCCACGCCGAAGTGCGAGGTGAGGTCGGTGGGCGAGATGCCGGTCAGGTTGGACTTGGACATCTTCTCGCCGCCGACCATCAGCCAGCCGTTGGCGACGACCCGCTTGGGCAGCGGCAGGCCCGCGGCCATCAGCATGGCGGGCCAGATCACCGCGTGGAAGCGCAGGATGTCCTTGCCCACCAGGTGGACGGAGGCCGGCCACAGTTCGGCGAAGCGCTCCGGGTCGCTGCCGTAGCCGGCCGCGGTGATGTAGTTCTGCAGCGCGTCCACCCACACGTACAGGACGTGCTTCTCGTCCCAGGGCAGCGGGACGCCCCAGTTGAAGGTGGAGCGGGAGATCGAGAGGTCCTTCAGGTCCTGCTCGACGAAGCGCAGCACCTCGTTGCGGGCCGAGGCCGGCTGGATGAAGTCCGGGTTGGCGGCGTAGAACTCCAGCAGCTTCGGGCCGTAGGCGGAGAGGCGGAAGAAGTAGTTCTCCTCCTCCAGCCATTCGACCGGCCGCTTGTGCACGGCGCAGAGCTTCTCGTCCTCGGTGGCGCCGTCGAGCAGTTCGGCCGGGAGCTTGAACTCCTCGCAGCCGACGCAGTACGGGCCGGAGTAGCCGCCCTTGTAGATCTCGTCCTTGTCGTACAGGTCCTGGACGAACTCCTGCACGCGGTCGGTGTGGCGCTGCTGGGTGGTGCGGATGAAGTCGTCGTTGGCGATCTCCAGGTGCTCCCAGAGCGGCTTCCAGGCCTCTTCGACCAGCTTGTCGCACCACTCCTGCGGGCTGACGCCGTTGGCCTCGGCGGTCCGCATGATCTTCTGACCGTGCTCGTCGGTGCCGGTCAGGTACCACACCTTCTCGCCGCGCTGGCGGTGCCAGCGGGTGAGGACGTCGCCCGCCACGGTGGTGTACGCGTGGCCCAGGTGCGGGCGATCGTTGACGTAGTAGATCGGGGTGGAAACGTAGTACGCCGGGGCGGTCGCCCCGGTGGTGCTGTGGTCTGCAGTGGCCGCCATGGTCGGAAAGCTTAGTCGGGCCCACCCGCAGCCCTCGACCGGATAACCGCATGACCGGCGACGGCGGGGGGGGAGGGGGCAGCGCGGGGGTTGTGGGGGGGGACACGCCCACGCCCCCGCTTTTTTTGTTCCCCCGCAAGCACACCCCGCAAACAACGACAAACCTCCTCGGCCTCTCCCTGGCTTCGCC
>NZ_JBHVWW010000060.1:0-22096 GCF_042882025.1 Kitasatospora sp. NPDC058243 | reverse complement strand
TTCTGTGTTCGATGTTGTCCCCAGGGGGAGGAAGTTGTGTTGGTCCCCCCCCGCCCCTCGCGCTGGAACAACCGCATTTCTGTCGGTGTTGTGTCCCCCCCCCTCCCTTTTCTGGGCTGCCCTCCCCCCGGGTGCGCTCCCGGTGTCGGCGGTCAGCCCAGCAGCCGCGACCAGAACCGGGCCCAGCGTCCGCGCGGCTTCACGGGGTCGGACACCGGGGGCGCCCCGGCCGGCTCGGCGTGCGCCGGGTAGCCGGGAGCGTGGTGCCAGGACTGGTCGGCGGTGGCGACCCGGCCCTCGCGCATGATCCGGACGGTGTGTCCGCCACACCCCGGGCAGGTCGGCTTGAGCAGCGGGGACGGTACCCGGACACCGTTGGCGTGGTATTCGAACACGACGTGCCCGTCCTTGCCGGCGTGGTGCTCGATGTCGTACGCCTGCTCCCAGCCGTACCCGCATCGCAGGCAGGCGAAGGAGTAGGCCTCCCGCACGGTCTCGACGGGAGTGTGCGGCCGTCCGGCCAGGCCGGGGGCGCTCAGCGCGTTGCCACCGAGGGGGCTACCGATCATCTCGCTCATAGCCGTCTCCCAGCGCCCGCCGGGCGCTCGCCCGGCTGGGTCTTTCCATTCCAGGAAATGCCCTGACGGCCTCGGCCGATGCCCTGCTTGTGAAGAGTTGGACGCGGGTTGGGAACTCCTATACGAAAGGCCTGGATCGTTCCGGAAACCGCGACCGAATCTTCAGCTCCGTGGGCGTTTACCGGGGCCTTCCCTCAAAGGTACGACTCCCCCGGAGTCACGCAACCCCCGGAATTCACCCCTCTTTCAGGGCCCCGTCCCGGCCGCCGCCGGGCCCGCTTCCGGCGCTACTTCCCGGCCCCGTTCCCGGCCCCCTTCGCGGCTCCGCCCCCGGCCTCGTTCTTCGCCTCGTTCTTGGCCGCCACCACCGCGTCGAACACCTCCCGCTTCGGTAGCGCGAGCTCCGCCGCGACGGCCGCGATGGCCTCCTTGCGGCGCTCCCCGGCCTCCTCCCGGACGGCCACCAGCCGGGCCAGCTCGGCGGGGGTGAGCTCCTGCGGCGCCGCCGGCGGGGCGCCCGCGACGACGACGGTGATCTCGCCCCTGACGCCTTCGGCGGCCCAGGCCGCCAGGTCGCCGAGGGGCCCGCGCTTCACCTCCTCGTACGTCTTGGTGAGCTCGCGGCAGACGGCGGCGGGCCGGTCGGCACCGAACGCCTCGGCCATCGCGGCGAGCGCCTCGGCGATCCGGTGCGGCGCCTCGAAGAAGACCATGGTGCGCGGCTCGGCCGCGATCGAGGCGAGCTGCCGGGCCCGGTCGCCGGTCTTGCGCGGCAGGAAGCCCTCGAAGGTGAAGCGGTCGACGGGCAGGCCGGACAGCGCGAGCGCGGTGAGCACGGCGGACGGCCCGGGCACCGCGGTGACCTTGACGTCGGCCTCGACGGCGGCGGCGACCAGCCGGTAGCCGGGGTCGGAGACGGACGGCATGCCGGCGTCGGTGACCAGCAGCACCCGGGCGCCGCCGAGCAGTGCCTCGACCAGTTCGGGGGTGCGGCCGACCTCGTTGCCCTCGAAGTAGGAGACCACCCGCCCGGCCGGGGTCACCCCGAGCGCCTGGGTGAGCCGGCGCAGCCGCCGGGTGTCCTCGGCCGCGATCACGTCCGCCGTGGCCAGTTCGGTGAGCAGCCGGGGCGGGGCGTCCGAGACGTCGCCGATGGGGGTGCCTGCGAGAACGAGTACTCCTGTCACGGGCCCCATCCTTGCAGCTACCGCGGCCCGGGGGCTTTTGGTGACGATTCGGGCAGCTTCCGAGGGAGCGGTCACGTGTGCGAGAACCGCCCCTACGATGTGGCGGATGAACGGCGACACGGCGGCTCGCACGCCCACTGGTACAGACCACACCGCGCAGGATGGCGGCGACGTGGCCGGCCTGCCGTCCTCCGCCGTCCCGGCTCCGCGGCCCGCCGACCAGGCCGGGAGCCCCGCGCAGCACGACCGACCCGACCAACCCGGCAGCCCCGATCAAGCCGGCAGCGCCGCGCGGAGCTGGCGCGAGCGGCTGGCCGGGTTCGGCTACGCCGGCCGCCCGGTGGCCCCGCTGGCCGAGCGCCTGGCCCCGCCGATGCCGGACGGCCCCGGGGTGACCCCGGCGGTGGTGCCCCCGTCTCCGCTGCTGCTGCGGCTGGGCGTGTCCGTGCCGCCGGCCGTGTGGTCGTGGCTGTGCCGCTGGTCCGGCTGGCTGGGCCCGATCGCGGTGGCGGTGTTCGCCGGGATCCTGCGCTTCACCAACCTCGGCCAGCCGCACGCGATCATCTTCGACGAGACGTACTACGCCAAGGACGCCTACGCGCTCTGGCACGGCGGCTACGAGATCAACTGGCCGGACGGCGCCAACGAGCAGATCATGACGCCCGGCGCGGCCGTCCCGTACCGCTCGACGGCCTCCTACGTGGTCCATCCGCCGGTGGGCAAGTGGATCATCGGCGCCGGCGAGATGCTGTTCGGCATGAACCCCTTCGGCTGGCGGTTCGCGGTGGCCCTGCTCGGCACGCTGTCGGTGCTGATGGTGGCCAGGATCGCCCGCCGGCTGTTCCGCTCGACCCTGCTGGGCTGCGTGGCCGGCCTGCTGCTCTCGGTGGACGGCCTGCACCTGGTGCTCAGCCGCGCCGCGCTGCTGGACCTGGTGGTGATGTTCTGGATCCTCGCCGCCTTCGGTTTCCTGCTGCTGGACCGCGACCGCACCCGGGCCCGGCTGGCCGACCGGCTCGGCGGGGTGGCGGACGCGGTGCTGGCGCAGCGGGCGAACCTGGGCTGGCGCCCGTACCGGATCGCGGCCGGCGTCTGCGTCGGCCTGACCTGCGCCACCAAGTGGAGCGGCCTGTACGTCGCGGCGGCCTTCGGCGTGATGACGGTGCTGTGGGACGTCGGCGCCCGCCGCCTGGCCGGGGCCCCGCGCCCGTACCTGGCGACGCTCGCCCGGGACGTGGTGCCGGCCTTCGTGTCGGTCGTGGTGGTGTCGCTGGTCGTCTACGTCACGTCCTGGTGGGGCTGGTTCGCCAGCAGCAACGTGCCGGGCAAGGGCGGCTGGGGCCGGGACTGGGCGGTCGGCCGCTCGACGGACTACCCGTGGATACCCGAGGGGCTGCGCGCCCTGTGGCACTACCACTCGACGGTCTACGACTTCCACACCCACCTGAGCGACCCGCACACCTACCAGTCGAACCCGTGGTCCTGGCTGGTGCTGGGCCGGCCGGTCTCGTTCTTCTACGAGTCCCCCAAGCAGGGCCAGAGCGGCTGCACGGCCGCCGAGTGCGCCCGCGAGGTGCTGGGCATCGGCACCCCGCTGCTGTGGTGGGCGGCCGTGGTGGCGCTGGTGTACTGCCTGTGGCGCTGGGTGGCGCGGCGGGACTGGCGGGCCGGAGCGGTGCTGTGCGGCCTGGCCGCCGGCTACCTGCCGTGGTTCGCCTACCAGCAGCGGACGATCTTCCTCTTCTACGCGGTGGTGTTCGTCCCGTTCCTGGTGCTCGCGGTGACCATGCTGGTCGGTGCGCTGATCGGGCCGCCGGGCGCCTCCCGGGACCGCCGGATCATCGGTTCGGCGGCGGCCGGGCTGCTGGTGCTGCTGATCGTGTGGAACTTCCTCTTCTTCTTCCCGCTGTTCACCGGGCAGACGATTCCGATGGACGACTGGCGCCAGCGGATGTGGTTCAACAGCTGGATCTGATCGACACCGCTGTTCCCTGAATCGTCCGTATGCGGTGCACGACACGTACCAGATCCGTCACAACTCGCGGGCATTTCGTCGGCGCACCGATCGGCGCTGCCTAGGGTGGGGGGAACAGCGTGTCCGGCCCCGGTCGGTTGCGCCCGTCCGGCAGACCCTTGGGGGAACAGCACCATGCGCAGAGGCGCGAAGATCGGCATCATCACCGGCGTCTCCGTCGCCGTGCTCGCAGGCGGTGGCTACGGGGCGTACAGCCTGATGGGCGGCTCGAACTCCGGATCGTCCTCGGCGAAGAAGCCCCGCACGGTGGTCGCCGAGCCGCCCTCGGCCGAGCAGGCGACCAACGGTGCGAAGGACTTCCTGGCGGCCTGGGCGGCCGGCGAGCTGGACAAGGCGGCCGCGCTGACGGACGACCCGGCCGCGGCCACCACCGCGCTGACGGCGTTCCGCGACCAGGTCAAGCCGAGCGCGCTGACCCTGGCCCCGGCCGGCCCGGCCACCCCGCAGGCCTTCGCCTCGGCCACCGGCACCCCCGCGCCGGCCAAGCCCTCCGCCGGAGCCTCGGCCACGCCGTCGGCGGGCGCGACCCCGGGTGCCACCGACTCGCCGTCAGCCTCCGCCTCGGCCGGCCCCGCCGGTGTGCTGATGGGCTTCAAGGCGCGCGCCGAGTTCGCCGGCACCAACCGGGTCTGGGACTACAACGGCTTCCTGAACGTCGTGAAGATGAGCGACAACACCCCGGCCGTGCACTGGGCGCCGACGGTGATCCACCCGCACCTGTCCGGCAACGAGACGATCGCCACCCAGCAGGTCTTCGCCCCGCCGTCCACCGTGGTGGACCGCAACGGCAAGCCGCTGCAGGGCGCATCGCTCACCCCGGCGCTGCTGTCCACCCTCCAGGACAACGCCCACAAGCTGCTGCCGCCGGACCCGAACAAGGACCAGGACGCGGGCAGCGCGGTGGTGATCAGCGACCCGGCCGGCAAGGGGGCCGCGGACAAGCTGTTCACCATCGTCGAGCCCAAGCCCGGCAAGCCGTTCAAGGTGACCATCGACAACACCATCCAGGCGGCGGCCGAGAAGGCGATGACGGACCTGGGCGGCAAGTCCGGATCCGTCGCCGCGATCGAGCCGAGCACCGGCCAGGTGCTGGCCTTCGCCAACGCGCCGGCCAACGGTCAGAACCGGGCCTTCACCGGCCTGCTCGCGCCCGGCTCGACGATGAAGATCGTCACCTCGACGGCGCTGCTGGAGGCCGGGGTCAACCCGGACACCGTGGTGGCCTGCCCGGAGAAGAGCAGCAACCCGGTCGCGATCCCGAACGACTTCCCGGGCGCCTTCCCCAACAACACGCTCCAGCAGGACTTCATGATGTCCTGCAACACGGCCTTCATCAATCAGGGCCTGACCAGCCTCAAGCCCGAGACGCTGTCCAGCACGGCCAAGGACGTGTTCGGCATCGGCCTGGAGTGGAAGACCGGCCTGCCGAACACCGACGGCAAGGTGCCGCCGACGCCGGGCAGCAAGGACGAGCAGGCCATGAACTACATCGGCCAGGGCAAGGTCCAGATGAACCCGCTGGCCATCGCCTCGATCACCGCGACCGTCCAGAGCGGCGCGTTCAAGCAGCCGATCCTGGTCCCCGGCCTGCCGCAGCAGGCGGCGGCCCGCCAGATCGCGCCGGACGTCGCGGGCAAGCTGCGCGCGATGATGAACGCCACCGCCACCGGCGGCACGGCCAAGGACGTGATGGCCGGGATCACCGACAACGCGGGTGCCAAGACCGGCTCCGCCGAGGTCGCCGGCGCGTCCACCACCAACAGCTGGTTCACCGCCTTCCGCGGCAACATCGCGGTCGCCGCCGAGGTGCAGGGCGGCGGCCACGGCGTGGACGCGGCCGGCCCGGCCGTCGCCTCGCTGCTCAAGGCCGCGGGCCGCTAGAACAACCCGTCCGACCGGAGCCCGCTCAGCCCCGCGGCAGGGCGGGCTCCGGTCTGCCCGGGAGCCGGTGCGGCGGGATCGGGCGCCGGCTGCTCCAGCGCCGGGCCGCCAGCCGCGGCCAGATCACCAGGACCACCGGCAGGGCGAGGTAGCCGAACCGCCCGGCCGGGGCGAGCATGAACGCGATCGCCAGCCCGGCGGCCAGCAGGTCGGCGGCCGCGATCGCGGACACCGGCGGCCGGGCGAGCAGCCAGATGGCCACCCCGATCCCGCCCATGGTCATCAGCGCCAGCGAGACGGAGTGCCCGGTCGGCCCGAAGCCGGCCAGCACCTTGCCGGGCAGCGGGCTGCCGGCCGGGGTGCGGATGGCGGTGAGCCCGAGCGGGAAGCGCACCACCTGCTCGCGCAGCGCGTCCGCCCGGGTCAGCACGGAGGGCAGGAGCACGGCCAGGCCGGTGCCGAGCGCGATCAGGGTGGTCCGGGCGGCGGGCCGGCGGCCGTACAGCCGCCACAGCAGCAGGGCGGCGACCGGCAGCGCCGGCCAGGCCGTCCACTTGAGGGTGCAGGCGAGGGCGAGCACCAGGCCGGCGCCGACGGTGCGGTCCCGCTCGGCGAGTGCCATGGCGAGGCAGCAGAGGCCGATCAGCGGCAGGTCCACCCCGCCGACGACGAGGGCCAGCGAGATCAGCGGCGAGGCGGTGAGCACGGCGAGCGGCAGCAGCGGCGCGCGCTCGCGGGTGGGCCGCAGCAGCCGCCAGCTGGCCAGCAGGCAGACCACGAAGGCCAGCGCGAACCAGATCCGGGCGTCCCCGGCGACCTGGGCGAGGTCGGAGCCGTCGCCCAGCAGTTGGCGCGGCATCCCGAACAGGGTCATGGCCGGCAGGTACGGGTTGTAGTCGGTGACGACCACCGGGTGCGGCAGGTACGGGCTGCCGGTGGTGAGCAGCAGGTGGGCCGAGCGTTCGACCACCATCACCTCGGACTGGTGGCGGCCCTGCACGGCGAGCAGGGCGAGCGGCGCGAGGACGGCCCCGGCGAGGGCGACCACGGCGGCGGCGCGGGCCGCGTAGCGGCGCGGCAGGGTGAGGCAGAGCAGCCCGGCCAGGACGTAGGCGGGGGCCGCGATGAAACCCCACATCCGCTGGTTGGGCAGGTCGGAGACGAGCGGGAAGGCGGCCGCCCAGCCGGCCGCGATCAGGCAGCCGAGCAGTTGGACGGTGCGCATCGAGGCGAGTCGGGCGGGATTCAGCCGATCGGGCGTGGGTGGGAACGTGCTCTCGCCACGCTGGCGGGGGAACGGCCGACTGGAGAAGCCGAGGGGCGGTCGTCCTGGTCCGGACGGCGCTGCGGCGGGGGTCGGCGGGGCCGGCGTTCTGCTGCGGCCGGTGAAGCGGCCGCGCGGGCGGGAGAAGCCGGGCGTGCGGGTGCTCACCATGGTGGAAGGTTATGGGTGGTGGCCGGGCCCTGTCGCCATGGCGTGGGGCACGTGGCGGGAGGCGGCATGAGGGGGGCCGCCGAGTGTCGTGGTCGGCGGCCCCTCATGTCCGGATTCGTCCGGCTCAGCTGTTGCGGTGGCCGGTGGAGCTGTCCGCCGCGGCGGCCTGTGCCTGCTGTTCCAGCTTGGAGTGCTTGATGCTGTAGCCGAAGTAGACGACCACGGCGACGGCGAGGGCGATCGCGCCGGCCCGGAAGGTGTCGGCGTGCAGGCCGGTGATCAGGTAGGCGCAGAAGGCGACGCTGAGCAGCGGGACGACCGGGTAGCCGGGGACCTTGAAGCCGCGCGGCAGGTCGGGCTGGGTGCGGCGCAGGATGATCACGCCGATCGAGACGACCGAGAAGGCGATGAGCGTCCCGAGGCTGGTGATGTCGGCCAGCTTCTCCAACGGGACGAAGGCGGCCAGCGCGCCGACGCCGAGGCCCACCACGAAGGTGTTCCAGACCGGGGTGCCGGTGCGCGGGGAGAGTTCGGCGAAGCGCTTGGGCAGCATGCCGTCGCGGCCCATGGAGTACAGGATGCGGGTCTGGCCGTAGATCACCACGAGGGTGATGCTGAAGATCGAGATGATCGCGCCGATCGCGAAGACGATCGAGGGCCAGGTCTGGCCGGTGATGTCCTGGAGGATCTGGGCGAGGCCGGCCTCCTGGCCCTCGAACTTCTGCCACGGCTGGGCGCCGATGCCGGCGAGGGCGACCAGGATGTAGAGCAGGGTCACCACGACCAGCGAGATGATGATCGCCAGCGGCAGGGTGCGGCGCGGGTTCTTGACCTCCTCACCGGCGGTGGACACGGCGTCCAGGCCGATGAAGGAGAAGAAGATGCTGGACGCGGCGACCTGCACGCCGCCGATGCCGAGCGGCATGAACGGGGTCAGGTTGCCGGAGTGGAAGCCGGTGAGCGCGATGCCGACGAACAGCAGCAGGATCAGGATCTTGATCCCGACCATGGCCGCGTTGACCTTCACCGACTCGCTGACGCCGCGGGTGAGCAGCACGCAGACCATCGCGACCAGCAGCAGCGCCGGCAGGTTGAACCAGTGGGTGTCGTTGGGCGCGCCGGACAGCTGCTCCGGGATGGTGAAGCCGAAGGCCAGGTCGAAGAACTTGTTCAGGTACTCGGCCCAGCTCACCGCGATCGCGGAGGCGGAGACGCCGTACTCCATCAGCAGGCAGATGCCGACGCCGAACGCGACGCCCTCGCCGAGGGTGGCGTAGGCGTAGGAGTACGAGGATCCGGAGACCGGGATCGCGGAGGCCATCTCGGCGTAGCAGAGCGCGGTGAGTCCGGCGGTGACCGCGGCGAGCACGAAGGACAGGATGACGGCCGGTCCGGCCGAGGGCACCGCGGTACTGAGCACGAAGAAGATGCCGGTGCCGATGGTGGCGCCGATGCCGATCGAGGACAGCTGCCAGAGGCCGATCGTGCGGCGCAGGTGGATGCCGGAGCGTCCGCCCTCCTCGGGCGCACCGGCCGGGAGGCCGTCCTGGCCCTCGCTCTCGGCGATGAGGGACGAGACGGGCTTGCGTCGCAGCAGACGCGCACCGAGAGAGTTGCTGGTCACAACTGCGGTCCTTCTGGGCGGGGGGAGGGTGTCCTGGCGGCCGGTCACTCGACGCGCCATGGGGTGTCATCGGGGACCAACCGAACAAAGATGGGACAGTACCCCGCGAAAGCACCAGTGTCGCAAACGAACAGTCCGGATCGGCGCATTGTACGAATTGGCGCATGAGCCTATACAAACCGGACACTTCGCAGACGGCGGATTCGCCGTCCAGCAGCTAAAGCAGCAGCTCAGCGGCCCAGCACCGCCCGCATCACCGAGCGGGCGATCGGCGCGGCCAGCCCGCCGCCGGTGACGTCCGTGGCGTCACTGTCCGCGATCACCACGGCCACCGCCACCGGCGGCACCGCGTCCGAGCCGGCGGGCTTGGCCCAGGAGATGAACCAGGCGTACGGCGTCCCGCTGTTGTCCACCCCGTGCTGCGCGGTGCCGGTCTTCCCGCCGACCACCGCGCCGCCGATCCGGGCGTTGCCGCCGGTGCCGTTCTCCACCACGTCGGCCATCAGCTTCTGCACCTGCCCGGCCACCGCCGGGGTCATCGCCCGCCGGTACACGGCGGGTTTCATCAGCTGCACCGCGGTGCCGTCGCCCTTCGTCAGCTTGTCCACGAGCTGTGGGCGCATCACCGTCCCGTCGTTGGCGATCCCGGCCGCGACCATCGCCATCACCAGCGGGGTCGCCGCGGTGTCGAACTGCCCGATCGAGGAGAGCGCCACCTGCGACTGGTTCATCGTGGTGTCGAAGTTGGACCGGGCCGGGCGCACCGGCATGTCCAGCCTGGCGTCGTTGAAGCCGAAGTTCTCGGCCATCGCGACCATCGGGCCCAGCCCGGTCCGCACCCCGAGGTAGCCCAGCACGCTGTTGCAGCTGTGGACCATCGCGGTGTCCAGCGACTGGCCGGGCCGGTCGCACGCCGAGGTGTCGTTGACCAGCGTCGTGGTCGTCCCGGGCAGCACGTACGGGAACGGCGCGTCGGTCGGCGCATCGGGGTCGGTGACCACGCCGGCCGCGAGCGCGGCCGCCGCCGTGACCACCTTGAAGGTCGAGCCCGGCGGGTAGGTCTGGCGCAGCGCCCGGTTGAGCATCGGCTGGTCGGTGTCGGCCTGCAGCCGGTTCCAGGCGGCCTGGTCGGCCGCGGCGGAGCCGGCGAAGCTGCCCGGGTCGTAGGACGGCGTGCTGGCCAGGGCCAGGATCCGGCCGGTGGCTGGCTCGATCGCGGCCACCGCGCCCTTCTGGCTGCCGAGCCCGCGCACCGCGGCCTCCTGGGCGGCCCGGTTCAGGGTGGTGTAGACGTCCCCGCCGGGGTTCTGCCTGCGGGCGACGGCGTCCCAGACCGCCCAGCCGGCCAGCCTGCTGTCCGTCCCGGACAGCAGGTCGTCCTCGACCCCCTCCAGCTGGGTGTTGCCGTACGCCTGCGAGGCGAAGCCGGTGACGGCCGCGTACGTCGGGCCGTCGGTGTAGGTGCGCTTGTAGTCGTACCGGCCGCCGGTGGGCTCGGAGCCGGTCACGGTGTCCGCGCCGACCCGGATGTTGCCGCGCGGCTGCGAGTACCGCTCGATGGTGAGCCGCTGGTTGGCGGAGTTGTGGTTCAGGTCCTCGGCCTGGAACACCTGCACCCGGGTGGCCTGGACGCACAGCGCCGCGACCAGCAGCAGGCAGAAGACGCCCGCGCGGCGCCCGGTGACGGAGATGCCGGGCAGGCCCTGCGGCCCGTTGCCCCGGGCACGCGGACGGGAGCGGGTGCGCGCCATCAGTCCTCCTCCGACCCGGACGCGGACACGGGCAGGACCGGGGCCGGGGCCGGCCGGCGCGCGATGTCGCTCATCCGCACCAGCAACGCCACGATGATCCAGTTGGTGACCACCGAGGAGCCGCCCTGCGCGACGAACGGCAGCGTCATCCCGGTCAGCGGGATGAGGTCGAGCACCCCGCCGGCCACCACGAACACCTGGAGGCCGACGATCGCGGCCAGCCCGATCGCCAGCAGCCGCCCGAACGGGTCGCGCAGCGCGATGCCCGTCCGGAACCCCCGGGAGATCAGCAGCGCGTACAGCAGGAACACCGCGACGAGCCCGGTCAGGCCGAGTTCCTCGCCGATGGTGGCGAGGATGAAGTCCGACTTGGCGGCGAAGCCGATCAGCACCGAGTGCCCGTTGCCGAGCCCGGTGCCCAGTTCCCCGCCCCAGGCGAAGGCGAACAGCGACTGGGCGATCTGGTTGGCGCCCTTGCCCGCCGCGATCGAGCCCAGCGGGTCCAGCCAGTCCGTCACCCGGCTGTGCACGTGCGGCGAGAGCCAGCCCACCGTGGCCGCCCCGACCGCCGCCAGGGCCAGCCCGATCACGATCCACCCGGTGCGCGCGGTGGCCACGTACAGCATCACCACGAACAGGCCGAAGAACAGCAGCGAGGTGCCGAGGTCCGTCTCCAGCACCAGGACGCCGACGAACGCCGCCCAGATCAGCAGCACCGGCCCGAGCACCCGGCCGCGCGGCAGCTGCCAGCGCCAGACCCGGCGGCCGGTGAGCGCCAGCGCGTCCCGGTGCACCGCCAGGTAGGCGGCGAAGAAGACGGCCAGCAGGATCTTGGCGAACTCCCCCGGCTGGAAGGACAGCGGCCCGATGACGATCCAGATCCGCGAGCCGTACACCGGCGGGAAGAAGATCGGCAGCACCAGCAGGACCAGCGCCACCAGCGCCCCGAGGTAGGCGTACCGCTGCAGCCGCCGGTGGTCGCGCACCAGCAGCACGACCGCGATGAACAGCGCCACCCCCAGGCTCGACCAGAGCAGCTGGGTGGAGGCCGCGCCGGCGCCCGAGGTGGCGCGGTCGAGCCGGTAGATCACCACCAGGCCGATCCCGTTGAGCAGCACCGCGATCGGCAGCAGCAGCGGGTCCGCGTACCGGGCCCGCCGGCGGACCACGGCGTGCGCCAGCAGGGCGAGCACGCCGAGCGCGGCGCCGTACTCGGCCGCGCCGGCCGGCACCCTGCCGTCCAGGTTGACGCCGACCTCGACGTAGCCGAACACGGCGATCAGCACGGCGGCCAGGACCAGCAGCAGCTCGGTGGTGCGCCTGGTCGGCACCGGCCGGCTCGGCCGGGCTGCGGTTCTCGTCACGGCGGGGGGTGTCGCCACGGACCGTCCTGGGGGTCGCGGGGAGCCGGAGCGCTGTTCCGGGGGGATGCCAATCGGGATGGACCGGCGGCACGAAGCCGGTTCACCCAGGTTCGTCACCCTAACGAGCACTATCCATATTTATCGGCTTTTTGCTGCGGTGTGTCCGCTCTTGGCGTGAATCCTCCGCTCACTCGGGCCGCCGTCCGGCCAGCGCCGCCGCCCCGGCCGCCGCCGCGGCCAGCAGGACGGCGGCGAGCGGCAGTTCCGCCCACGGCACGGCGACCCGGCCGGTGCGGGCCGCGGAAACCAGACCGCGGACCGCCGCGTTGGCCGGCGAGAGCGGCGCCACCAGCTCCAGCGCGGCCAGCACCAGCGCCACCGCGATGCCGTACTGCGGCCGCGCCAGCACCGGCCGGTTCGCCAGCGCCCCGGCCGCCACCCCCAGCAGCACGCACACCACCGCGGCCGACGCCCCGGCCGCCAGCGCCGGTCCGACCGGCGGCTGCCGCTCCACCCCCGGGTTGGCCACCGTCCCGCTCAGCCACCACAGCGCCGCCACCTCGGCCGCCGCCAGCGCCAGCCCGGCCGTCAGCGCCGCCAGCAGCGCGCCCAGGTGCACCCGCAGCGGCCCCGCCGCCGCGACCAGGCAGGCCCGCGAGGCCGGCGGCTCCGCCCCGAGCACGCTGCGCACGTACCAGGCGCTCACCGGCAGCAGCACGGCCGCGCCGTAGCCGAGGTCACCCAGCAGCGGGTTGCCCGCCGACACGCCCACCACCAGCAGCAGCGCGTACGCCAGGAACGGCGGCAGCCAGGCGTGCGAGCGCACCAGCAGTTCCAGGTGGTACCGGGTCAGCGCTCCGAGCTGCCTCACCGCTGCCCCTCCCGCTGCCGTACCGCCAGCACCCGGACGACCGGGCGGCCGAGCAGCAGCCGGCGCAGCAGCGCGTCCGTGTGCGCGGCCGGCACGGTCAGCCGCACGACCGTGCCGGCCAGCGGGGTGAGCCGCGGCGCCCCGGGCAGCCGGGGCGGCAGCGGGGTGCCGTCCGGGACGTCCACCTCGACCTCCATCGTCGGGCCGCCGCCGTCCGGCGCGGGCCCCGCCTCCTCGGCGGGCCGCAGCGCGCCGTCCGCGCCGACCCGGTAGGCGGCGCTGGTCAGCCCGGCCAGCCGGGCCGGGTCGTGGTCGACGAACAGCACCGCCCCGCCGTCCGCCGCCCGCTCGGCGGCCGCCTCGTCCAGCACCGCCCTGGCGTCGGGGTCGAGCCCGGTCCACGCCTCGTCCAGCAGCAGGACCGGGGCCTGCGCGAGCAGCGCCTGCGCGACCGCGACCTTCTGGCAGGTGCCCTTCGACAGCCGGCTCAGCGGCGTGCCCGCCCGGTCCGCGATGCCGAAGCGGTCCAGCCAGTCCCCGGCCCGCCGCCGCGCCCGCTCGGCCGACAGCCCGTGCACCCGGCCCACCCGCAGCAGGTACGAGGCGGCGTCGAACGGCAGCGCGGGCGGGAAGCGTTCTGGCACGTACGCGGCACCGCCCGGGCGGGCCACCCGCCCGGCGGTCGGCCGCTCGATCCCGGCCGCCAGCCGGAGCAGCGTCGACTTGCCGCTCCCGTTCGCCCCGGCGATCCGCACCAACTCCCCCGGCCCGACCGCGAGATCGACCCCGCACAGGACCCACCGCCCGCGCCGCCCGTACCGTTTGCCGACCCCCGTCAGCTCCACCGCGCCCCCACTCCCGCCCGGACTCGCACGAAACCCGCACGGAAGGCTATCCGGCCCGGGTAGGGCGGACGTAAGTCCTCGCAGCCCCGACGGCCTTTCCACGCGCCGGAGTTCACGCCGCGGCGGGGTGGCGCACGATCCGGTCTCGTTTGGCCATCGCGAACTGATGATCCCTAGGATCACCGGGTGACTACCGGACGACGACCAAAGACCAGGCTCGGCAGCCTGCTGGGCGCCCTGGCGATAACGGGCGCCTCGCTGCTCATCGGCCTGCCCGCCCACGCCGACGAACCATCAGCCGGAGCCGCCGCGCCCAAGGAGGCCCCCAGGGTCGACCTCGTCCTGGACGTCAGCGGCTCCATGAACGAGCGGGACATCCAGGGCAAGAGCCGGATCTCGGTGGCCCAGCAGTCGCTGAACGACGTGATCGACGCGCTGCCCACGGAGACCGAGTTCGGCATCCGCACCCTGGGCGCGAACTACCCCGGCAACGACAAGACCCAGGGCTGCCAGGACACCAAGCAGCTGTACCCGGTCGGCAAGACCAACAAGGTCGAGGCCAAGACCGCCATCGCCACCCTGCGGCCCACCGGCTGGACCCCGATCGGCCTGGCCCTGCGCGGCGCGGCCCAGGACCTCGGCAAGGGCGAGACCACCCGCCGGGTGGTGCTGATCACCGACGGCGAGGACACCTGCACCCCGCCGGACCCCTGCGACGTCGCCCGTGAACTCGCCTCCCAGGGCATCCACCTGGTCGTCGACACCCTCGGCCTGGCCCACGACGACAAGACCCGCCAGCAGCTGCTCTGCATCGCCAACGCGACCGGCGGCACCTACACCGACGTCCGCACCCAGGAGCAGCTCACCGACAAGGTGAAGCAGCTGGTCGACCGCTCCAACGACACCTACGCGGTCACCCCGGTGAAGACCTCCGGCGCCGACAAGTGCGAGAGCGCCCCGGTGCTCGCCCCGGGCGTGTACAGCGACCGCGAGAAGTTCTCCGAGCACCGCGTCTACAAGGTCCCGGTCAAGTCCGGCCAGGAGCTGCGCGCCTCGGTCAGCGTCGGCCTGGACCGCGCGGTGGCCCGGGACTACGGCGTCCTGCTGCAGGCCACCAGCGCGACCGGCCAGGAGCTGGTCCGCGGCACCGACGCCGGCAGCAGCCGCACCGACGTGATCTCCACCGGCCTGCGCTGGTCCACCAGCGACTCCAAGGGCTACATCACCACCGGCCCGGCCTCCTCGTCGAGCGCCAAGCCGGAGACCACCGTCTGCCTGGTCGTCAGCAACTCGCTGGCACCGCAGGCCGGCGTCCAGGCCGACCCCGGCCTGCCGCTGGAACTGACCGTCGACCTGGCCACCGCCTCGTCCGCCCCCGAGGGCGCGGCGATGGGCCTGGGCCGCGGCTGGATCCTGCTGCTCACCCTCACCCTCGCCGGACTGCTGTTCGGCCTGGTGTTCGGCTGGATCGCCCGCTGGCGGATCTCTGTCTGGCGGGAGAACTGACCATGCGACCGACCACGCGCACGACCCTTCGCGGCGCCCTCGCCGCCCTCGCCCTGCTGCCCGCCCTCGCGCTGGCCGCCCCGGCCGCCTCCGCCGCCTCCCCCTCGCCCTCGGCGAGCGCGAGCGGCGCCCCGGCCCCGGCCACCAAGGCCGGCACCTCCTTCCTGACCGCGACCAACCTCTCCCCCGGCCAGGACGCCAACGTCGCCGCCTCCACCGGTGACTATCTGTACTGGGCGTTCGGCGCCTCCGAGGGCCAGACCCCGACGATCGGCCTGACCGTCAACCTGGCCCCCGCGACCGACCGGCACGGCCCGCAGACCTGGTCCGCCGAGGTCTTCGACGGGCTCCGCCGCCGCCAGTCCTGCACCGCCGGCACCCAGAACGCCACCGGCGACCAGAACACCGGCACGCTCACGCTGAGCTGCACCCTGCGCGAGATCCGCTCCTGGGCCGAGCCGTGGTCCGGCGACCCGCTGCCCGGCACCTACTACGTGCGGCTCTCGGTCAGCGACGTCCCGCAGCCCGACCTGGGCCTGGCCACCTCCGTCCAGCTGCACGTCAGCGCCAAGGGCAACGCGGACAACGCCCAGCCGGAGGGCGGCGAGCTCAAGGCCCCGCTGGTCCCGCCGGCCGGCGGCGGCGCCAGCACCGCCAAGGCGGCCGCCCCGGTGGCGGCCGAGGAGCACTGGTACACCGGCTGGTTCTCCGGCTGGAACAGCCGCTGGTACTGGACCATCGGCGGCGGCGCCCTGGCCGCCCTGGCGGGCGTCCTGGGCTACAACCTGACCCGGCACCCGCGCGGCTACCGCCCGCCCCGCTACGGCGCCGTCCCGCCGCAGTCCGGCGCCCCCCAGCCCGGCCCCTACGCCGGTTCCCAGCGCCCCTGACCCACCCCGCCCCACCCCGAGGGCCGGCCGGATTCCCCCGGCCGGCCCTCGGCCGTTCCCACTCCCGTTTCCGCTCCTGCTCCGGCTCCCGCTCCCGTCCGCGACCGACCGTCAGTTCACCGGCCCACCCCGCCGTGACGGTCGTCACACGGCCAACTCCCGCACCCCCGCACCGGATCGACCCCGGACAACGCAGAAGCCCCGCCCGGTCTGACGACCGGGCGGGGCTTCTGTTGGGTGGAGCTGAGGGGATTCGAACCCCTGACCCCCTCGATGCGAACGAGGTGCGCTACCGGACTGCGCCACAGCCCCAACGAGAAGAAACTCTAGCACCTTCCGGAGGGGGTCCGTGACCACCCCCGGGGATGCGGTGCTGGTCCGGGGGCCGGGGAGGTCACTCGTTGGCCGCGCGGGGGCGGGTCTCCGGAGCCGACGGTTCGGCGTACTGGTCGAACAGCGGGGTGTTGCGGGCGGACTCGGCGGGGCGGCCCGCGGTCCAGGTGCCGGGGGCCGTCAGGTCGAGGCCGCGGGAGACCCGGGGGGCGACCGGCGCCGTGACGTACGTCGGCAGCGGGACGGGCACCGGCTCCCAGGAGTCCGGGCCGGCCGCACCGCGCTCGCGCATGCCGTCGACCCACTCCTCGTGCTCGGTCGCCTCGGCCACCGCGGAGGCGGACGGCGCGGAGACGGCGGCCTCTCCGGGGTCGGCGGCCAGCCGCAGGTGCGGGCGGCGTCCGGCCCGCCCCTCGGCGGCCGGGGCCTGGGCACGAGCCGGGGCGTGGGCCCGGACGTGGGGCTGGGTGTGGACCTGGGCGTGGGCCTGGGTGTCGACGGCCTCGGCGGGGACGCTCCGGGCCGCGGCGCGCTGCTGCTCGCGCTTGCGCAGCCGCTCGGCCGCCTGGGCGGCCCGGGCACGGTCGAGCTTCACCTCGTAGCGCTGGCGCTCCAGCTTGCGCAGGTGGCCGATGTACAGGGTGAGGAGGGTCGCCGGGACGGCCGGGACCCAGAGGAAGGCCAGTCCGGCCACCGCCGCGACCACGGCGCCGAGCGCGAAGGCCAGGAAGAGGGCGGTGACCATCCGGCGCCGGCGGGCCAGCAGCCGGGCCCGGCGCTGCGCCCCGCCGTGCGGTGCGGAGCCCGGACGCTCTCCCCGGGCACCCCGCTCGGGCGAGGGCGCGATCGCGGGCGCGGACACCGGCACCGGCGCGGGTGGAGGCTCGACGGAGGCCGAGGACTCGGGCTCCACGACGGGCGGCGCGGAGTCCGCCGCGGGGTCGCCTGAGGAGGCCCCGTCCCGTCCGGGAGGGCCGTCGCTGCTGTGCTCGTCGTCACGCGGTTCGTCGCCCAGGGCCCGGGCTGCCCGTCGCTCCAGCCCCGAACGCCCGGCCAGCAGGCGGATGGCGGTGCTGAAGCGCTCCGTCGGGCGCGCCTCGTTGAGTTCGTCCTGCCTGCGGAGCCACATCGGCACCAGATAGGCGGCCCAGGCCCCTACGATGACGGCGTAGATAAGGCCGCTACTGCTCACGACCCACACCGTACGGGCGCCGGGAAGGCCTGGCAGCAATTTGGCTCGGCGTGTCGTGTGATCAAGCTGATTCTCCGACTATTTTGCCGGTATTTGTGCCAGTCCGCCGTCGCGGCGATGCCATATCGATATTTGATTCGAACATATATTCAATTACTTGGCCCGTGACCTGAACTGATCGACCGCCAGCGTTCCAGCATCCCCTCCGGCACCTCCTCGGCGGTCAGCGCGTACACCAGGTGGTCCTGCCAGGCGCCGTCGATGTGGAGATAGCGCGGGCGGATTCCCTCCGAGCGGAAGCCGAGCTTTTCCACCACCCGGCGGCTCGGGCCGTTCTCCGGGCGGATGCAGACCTCGATCCGGTGCAGGCCGAGGGTGCGGAAACAGTGGTTGACGGAAAGCGCCACGGCCGTCGGCATGATGCCCCGGCCGGCCACCGCCTCGTCGATCCAGTACCCGACGTTCGCCGAGCACATCGAGCCCCAGGTGATGCCGCCGACGGTCAGCTGGCCCACCAGCTGGCCCTTGTAGAGCACGACGAAGGGCAGCATCCGCCCGGCCGAGCCCTCACCGCGCAGGAAGCGCACCATCTGCCGGAACGTCGGACGCGGCCCGGCGGCCTGCCCGGCCGGACCGGGCGGGACGGTCGCCTCCCAGCGGCGCAGCCAGTCCCGGTTGCGGAGGCTGACCTCCTGCCACTCGCGCTGGTCGCGGGCCCGGATCGGGCGCAGCACGACCTCTCCCTCGTGGAGTTCTACCGGCCAGCCGGCGTTCAGTGCGCTCTCCCGGAAGCTGGTGCGTCCGGCCGGGGGTGGTCCCCGCCGCCGAGCTGGTCGACGGCGTGGGCGAGCAGCGGTTCGAGGACGGCCAGGCCGTCCTTGACGCCGCCGGTCGAGCCCGGCAGGTTGACGATCAGGGTACGTCCGGCGAGCCCGGCCAGCCCGCGGGAGAGCGCCGAGGTCGGGACCTTCTCCCGGCCGTACGCGCGGATGGACTCGGCGATGCCGGGGACCTGCCGGTCGATCACCCGGGCGGTCATCTCCGGGGTGAGGTCCATCGGCGAGATGCCGGTGCCGCCGGTGGTGAGCACGACGTCGTAGCCGGCCGCGACGGCCTCGCGCAGGACGGCCTCCACCGGCTCGCCGTCCGGGACGACCCGGGGGCCGTCGGCGGTGAAGCCCATCGCGGTCAGGCCGGCCACCAGCAGCGGGCCGCCCCTGTCCTCGTACACGCCGGCCGAGGCCCGGTTGGAGACCGTTACCGCAAGCGCCCTCATGCGCCCGCCCCCTCGATGGTGAACCCGTTCCGCCCGCTCACTCGCCCGCCTCCGGCGCGAACCAGTCGCCGCTCTTGCCGCCGGTCTTGCTGAGCACCCGGACGGACTCGATGGCGGCGCCCTTGTCCACGGCCTTGACCATGTCGATGACGGTGAGGCCGGCCACCGCGACGGCGGTCAGCGCCTCCATCTCGACGCCGGTGCGGTCGGCGGTCCTCACGGTGGCGGTGATCTCGACGGCGTCGTCCGCGACCGTGAGGTCCACCGTGACGCCGGAGACGGCGATGGGGTGGCAGAGCGGGACCAGGTCGGGGGTCTTCTTGGCGCCCATGATCCCGGCGATCCGGGCCACCGCGAGGGCGTCGCCCTTGGGCACGCCCTCGCCGCGCAGCAGCTCGACCACCTTCGGGGAGACCCGGACCCGGCCGGCCGCGACGGCGGTGCGCGCGGTGGCGGCCTTCTCGGAGACGTCGACCATCCGGGCCGCGCCCTGGTCGTCGACGTGGGTGAGGCGGTCGCCGGGGGGAGGTGTCGTCACGGGTGGCTCCAGGGGCGCGCAGGTGGAATACCGCGCTACCGTACAGCTCCCCCGCCCCACCCCGTGGGAGGGGCCTGGTCCGCGGGACATGTCCCAGGGCGTGTTTCATCATTCGCGTCGGATCAGCGCGCGGCGTTGGGCGCCCGGCTGGGCGTGCCGGCGAAGCGTCCTCGTACTGGGTCGTACTTGGACGTTTCGCCGGTGCGGTCAGGCGGGATGCCCGGCGTCGCGCGCCCGGCGGGAATGATGAAACACGCCCTAGCAACCGAGCAGGACCACGTCGACCTCGCTGCCGGCGGGCAGGGCGGTGACGGCCTCGGGGACGGTGATCAGGCAGTTCGCCCGGGCCAGGGCGCCGACCAGGTGCGACTCGGCGCCGCCCACCGGCTCGACGGTGCCGTCCGCCGCCGAGTAGCGGCCGCGCAGGAACTGCCGGCGGCCGGCCGGGGAGCGCAGCGCCGCCGGGCAGAGCGCGCGGACCACCGGGCGGTGGACGTCGGCGGCGCCGAGCATGGTGCGGATGACCGGGCGGACGAACAGCTCGAAGGAGATGTAGGCGCTGACCGGGTTGCCGGGCAGGGCGAGCAGCGGCACGCCGGCCGGGCCGCCGATCCGGCCGAAGCCCTGCGGCTTGCCGGGCTGCATCCGCAGCCTGCGGAAGTCGACGCCGCCGTAGGACTCGAAGACCTCCTTGACCACGTCGTACGCGCCGACGCTGACCCCGCCGCTGGTGACGATCAGGTCGGCCCGGCCGAGCTGGTCCTCCAGGACGGCGCGCAGCCGGTCGGCCCGGTCCGGGACGGCGCCGACCCGGTAGGCGATGGCGCCGGCGTCCTGGGCGGCCGCGGTGAGGGTGAAGCTGTTGGAGTCGGAGATCTGCCCGGGGCCGACCGGCTCGCCGGGCTGGACCAGCTCGCTGCCGGTGGACAGCACCACGACCCGGGGGCGCGGGCGGACCGTGACGGTGGCGCGGCCGATCGCGGCGAGCAGGCCGAGCTGGGTGGGGCCGAGCCGGGTGCCGGCCCCCAGGACCTTGGTGCCGGCCGCGACGTCGCTGCCGCGGCGGCGGATGTGGGCGCCCTCGGCGACCGGGCGCAGGACGCGGACCTCCTCGTCCTCGACGGGCGCGGTCATCGCGTCGGCGGGCACGCCGGTGCCGGTACCGCCGTCGGTCCATTCGACCGGGGCGACGGCCTGGGCACCGGGCGGGACGGGGGCGCCGGTCATGATCCGGGCGGCCTGGCCGGGCCCGACCCGGGGCAGTTCGCCCGCGCCGGCCGCGATGTCGCCGACGACCGCGAGCACCGAGGGGTACGGGTCGGTGGCGCCGACGGTGTCGGCGGTGCGCACGGCGTAGCCGTCCATCGAGCTGTTGTCGAAGGGCGGCAGGTCGCCGTCGGCGAGGACGTCCTCGGCGAGCCGGCAGCCCTGGGCGTCGAGCAGTTGCAGCTCGATGGCGGGCAGCGGGCCGACCGCGGCCAGGACGTCGCTGAGGTGTTCGTCCACCGTCCAGAGGCGGGGGGCCGCCGGTGCCGGGTCCGTGGTTCCGTCGCAGCAGGCTGCGGCGGATCCGGTGGTGTGGTGGGTGGACCCGGTCATCGGCGGCTCGCTCTCTGTCGTCGTGTCAGTCCTGCAGCTCGGAGGCGACGAACTCGCGCAGCCAGGAGCGGAACTCCGGGCCGAGGTCCTCGCGCTCGGAGGCCAGTCGGACGATAGCGCGCAGGTAGTCCGCGCGGTCGCCGGTGTCGTAGCGGCGGCCCTTGAAGAGCACGCCGTGGACCTGGCCGCCGGCCTCCGGGTCGCGGGTGGTCAGCTCGCGCAGGGCGTCGGTGAGCTGGATCTCGCCGCCGCGGCCGGGCGGGGTCTCCCGCAGCACGTCGAAGACCAGCGGGTCGAGGACGTAGCGGCCGATGACGGCGTAGTTCGAGGGGGCCTCGTTCGTCTCGGGCTTCTCGACCAGGTCGGTCACCTGGAAGACGTCCTCGCCGAAGCCGTTCGCCTTGACGGCGGCGCAGCCGTAGAGGTGGATCTGGGAGGGGTCGACCTCCATGAGGGCGACGACCGAGCCGCCGAGCTCCTGCTGGACCTCGATCATGCGGGCGAGCAGCGGGTCGCGCGGGTCGATCAGGTCGTCGCCGAGGAGGACGGCGAAGGGCTGGCCGGCCACGTGCTGCTCGGCGACCGAGACGGCGTGGCCGAGGCCCTTCGGGTCGCCCTGGCGGACGTAGTGCATGTTGGCCAGCTCGACGGATTCGCGGACCCGGCGCAGGCGGTCCTCGTCGCCCTTGCGGGCGAGCAGCTCCTCCAGCTCGTACGCGCGGTCGAAGTGGTCCTCCAGGGCCCGCTTGTTACGGCCGGTGACCATCAGTATGTCGGACAGCCCCGCGGAGGAGGCCTCCTCGACGACGTACTGGATGGCCGGCTTGTCGACGACGGGCAGCATCTCCTTCGGAGTGGCCTTGGTTGCCGGGAGGAAGCGGGTGCCCAGTCCGGCCGCGGGTACCACGGCCTTGGTTACCGGGATTCGGGAGTTGGTCGTCGTCATGCGTTTACCTTACTCAGGCACGTTTTCGCCCGGCCGAGCGCGGTCGACGGCTAGGACAGCACGTCGCGGGGCCCGGCCACGGCGGCAGGCGTATGGGAATTGACCGGCTGGGCGAGGGGGTCCCCGCCGGCACAGGGCGACAGACTACCCGGCTTTTTTGAACGGTCACGCTCGGCAGTCGCGTTGGGCTGCGCACCGGCGGCGGGCGGGGCGGCCGGCCGCGCCGCCGACCGGTCGCCGGGGCC
>NZ_JBHVWW010000059.1:0-60674 GCF_042882025.1 Kitasatospora sp. NPDC058243 | reverse complement strand
GTTGACTTTTGGCACGCTGTTGAGTTCTCAAGGAACGGACACTTCCTTCGGACCGCCTTCCAGCGGGCCCTCCGGGCGCTTCGTTCTTTCGTGTTCCCAGCTTATCAGACGTTTTCCGCTCCGTTTTCCGGCGCTTCGTTCATCCAACTCGCTGGTGTCTTCTGCGGCTTTATGCCCCGTCCGACGTTTCAAACTCTAGCCGACCCCTGCTCCGAAAAGCGAATCAGCCGCAATCCAATAAAACGAGCACGCCGAATAGGAACCAAGCCGCGACAAGACGCGACCCGGCCCGAACCAGGAGGTGGTGTTTCAAGAGGATTGGCCGCCCCGGGACCGTCCGCGCCGATGCGTGTCCGGTGCTCCCTGCCGAGCGACTGGGAGACAGTACCCCCTATTCAGTGCCCGAAACAAACGCCCAGCCCGGGACCGCGCAGGTCTACCCCTGCGAGCCCCTGCCAGCCGCCCCTGCCAGCCCCTCCCGACCCCTACCGACCCGCCACAACGCCCCCGGTCACAACGTCAGGTCGCAGCACCGTTGGCAGCCGTCCGGGCGAGGCGCAGTTGTTCCTCCTCCACGATCAGCGCGGCCAGCGACTGCTCCGAGACGTCGACCGCTTCAGGAGTCGATTCGGCCACGTCACTGCGGCGCGCGTAGTCGTCGAACAACTGGCTCTTCGCGCGAAGGATCTCCACCATCCGCTGGTCGACGCTGTCCACGGCCAGCAAGCGGTGCACCTGCACACGCCGGACCTGGCCCATGCGATGGGCTCTGGCTATCGCCTGGCTCTCCATGGTGGGCTTCACCTGGGGTTCACAGAGGATGACGACCGACGCCGCCTGGATGTTCAGTCCCACACCGCCGGCCTGGATCTGGCTCAGCAGCACCGCATGGCCCTGCACGGCGGCGAACTCGTCCACGACGTCCTGCCGTCGGACAGCGTCCAGGCCTCCGTCGATCGGGCCGAAAGCACGCTGCCCCAGGGCGTCCTGGACGACCCGCAGGACATCTCGGAAGAACGAGAAGACAACGACCTTCAACCCGTTCTCCGCAGCCTCGTCGACGACCTCCATCAGCCGCAGCAGCTTCGCCGACCCTTCCGGGTCCGCGTACGCGGCACGGCGCATGGCCATGAAGTTCCCCTCGGCGACCGCCGAGCGGTAGGCGACGAGATCGGACGCCGACAGTTCCTCCCATTCGTCGACATGAACGACGTCGGGGAGCTCCGTCAGGACGTCCCGCTGGTTGCGGCGCAGGTAGGCCGGTGCCACTGCCTTGCGAAACGACGTCGGCCCTGCGGCGGCCGAACTGCTGTGGATTCCGGGCAGAAGATCAGGCTGCAGATAGCGGACCAGGTTCCGGAACTCCTCCACCCGGTTCTCCATCGGGGTGCCGGTGAGGAACAGGACACGGTCGACGCGGGCGGTCCACTCTGCCACCGCCTGCGAGCGCTTCGTGCTGTGGTTCTTGACGTAGTGGGCCTCGTCCACCACGACCATGCCGACCGTGACGTCCTCCGGGACCTCCAGGCGACGCAGTCCGTCGAAGGTCACGACGGCGACACCTCCGCTGCGGAGCCATTCGGTGCGCGCGGCTTCCCGCTCCTGGCCGTGGAATCGGAACGCCCTCAACGTGCTGCGCGACTCGATCTCCCTGATCCAGTTGATGAGGACGCTCGCCGGGCAGACGACGAGGAAGTGTGCGCTCCCGTGCGCCCGCAGATGCGCGAGTGCGGCAATCGCCTGGATCGTCTTCCCGAGGCCCATCTCATCGCCGATGATCACCCGCTTCTGGGCGAGGGCGAAGCGGGCTCCGAACGCCTGGTAACCACGGAGCGGGACCGTGCACCGGGTGTCGTCCAGCGGCTCGGCCCGGACCCGGTCCGACAGGCTCTCCGGGAGGAAGCCCTCGGAGGCGGTGAGCCCGTCGGAGCCGGATCCGGCGAACTCGCCCAGGACGCCGTAGAACTCGGCCGAGCGGACTTCGAACTCCGCCCAGGCCTCGATGTCCGTGGCCGGTGGGCGGAGGAGGTCCACCGAGGCCTGGGCGAAGAGCATGGACGTTCCTCGGCTCTCCGTCTCCGCGAGCAGGGCGTCCAACCGGTCGACCGCGGCGAACGCCTCCTGCCGGCGCTGCCGCCCGGCGAACAGGCCTCTCACAACGCCCCGGGCCGGCTGGGCGGCGGCGATCAGGGCGGCGGCCTCGCCGGCGACACGCTCCGCCAGCTCCCTGGCCCGTCTCGCATCGGGCCCGGCGGCGACCAGCCGTTGGAGTGCGACGACCAGCGCGGTGCCGGCCGTGTCCTGGTGGTCGACGTCCAGCCGGATCGCCACGGCCTGCTCCGCTGCCCGGGCGATCTGCCCGGCGGCGGCGATGGCCTGGAGAGCGCTCTGGGCTCCGATTCCGGGCAGCAGTTGGAGCGTGTAGGGCGTGGCGTCCACCACCTGCCGCACGGTCCTGATCCCGGCGGCCTCCAACGCGCCGACGCGCAGACGCCCCTCGGTGACATCCCTCAGCCGGGCCACCGGAATGGCGTCCAGTTCGTCGCGGACCAGCTGGCCCCGCAGACCGGCCGCGGCCTGGCGCACGTGCTCGACAGCACCCTGGTGATCGTCGACGACCGCGCGGGCGACCGCATGGAGCCGCTCCCCGTCCGCCAGCACGACCTTGGGCTTCCGGACGGCGCGCTGCCTCTCTCCCACCTACGGCTCCTGTCCCGACTCGACCCTGCGGCACCCTCTCCGGGCGTCCACATGATTCCATCCAGGCACCGCCGACCGCCCCGGATTCCCGACCACACCCCCGGCGGCCCAGCGGCCCCGCGGCCCCGCGGAGTCTCCGGGCCGGGTGCCGTCCGTACGTCCGTCTCCATCGACGGCGGTCGCACGGCCGTCAGCCGGCGGTCACAGCACTGCCAGGGCTGCCTCCAGGTCGTCCAGGCCCAGGGAGCCCTGCCGCAGGGCCTTCATGTGCCAGTGCTTGAGGTCGAAGTCGGCGCCCAGCCGGCGGCGGGCCGCCTCGCGGCCGGCCAGCCAGGCGCGCTCGCCGAGTTTGTAGCCGATGGCCTGGCCGGGCCAGCCGAGGTAGCGGACGATCTCACTGTGCAGGTGGGCGGGCGCCAGACCGACGTAGTCGGCCATGAAGGCGGTGGCCAGCTCCGGGGTCCAGCGCTCGCCAGGGTGGAACGGGGAGCCCGCCGGAATGACGCTCTCCAGGTGCATGCCGAGGTCGACGATGACGCGGGCGACGCGCATCATCTGCTTGCCGAGATAGCCGAGGCGGCGTCCGGGATCGGTGAGGAAGCCGAGCTCGTCCATCAGCCGCTCCGCGTACAGGGCCCAGCCCTCCACGTTGGCGCTGATCTTGCCGAGGGTGACCTGGTAGCGGGACAGCTGCTCCGCCGCCGCGGTCCAGGAGGCGAGCTGCAGATGGTGCCCGGGGACGCCCTCGTGGTACCAGGTGCTGACCAGGCGCCAGGTGCGGAACCGCTCCTGCGCGTCGCCGTTGGCCGGCGGGAGGAAGGTCCGGCCCGGGCGGGCGAAGTCGAGGCTCGGTCCGCTGTAGTACGGCGCGGCGGCGCTGCCGGCCGGGGCGATCCTGGTCTCGACCCGGCGCAGCGGGCCGGTGATGTCGAAGTGGCGCCCGTCGAGTGCCTCGATCGCGTCGTCCGTGATCTGCTGCAGCCAGCCGCGCATCTGCTCGGCGCCGTGCACGGTGTGTCCGTGCTCGTCCAGGTGGGCCCGGGCTTCCTGGACGGTGGCGCCGGGCAGCACCCGTTCGGCCTCTGTGCGCAGCTCGGCCCAGACCCGGTGGAACTCCTCCCAGGCCCAGTCGTAGGTCTCGTCCAGGTCCAGGTCGGCGCCGGTGTACCGGCGGGCCCCGAGCAGGTAGCGCTCGCGGCCGGCGGCGTCCGGCGTGCCTTCCGCAGCGGACCGGTAGCTGTCGCGGAGCCAGTCCCGGAACGCAGCCACGGCGGCCGTCGCGTCGTTCGCGGCGGTGTCCAGTTCGGGGCGGAGCCGCTGCGGCGCGGGGGCGACGAACTCGGCGAACCAGCCGGGGCCCCCGGCCGTCTCGCCGGTCCACGCGGTGAGCTGCGCGCACAGCACGTCGGCCTGGCGGGGCGCGGCGAGCAGTTTGCGGGCGACGCCCTCCGCCAGCGTGGCACGGTAACCGTCCAGCGCGGCGGGCAGGTTGCGCAGTCGGCCCAGGACCGGGGCCCAGTCGTCGTCGGTGGCGGTGGGCATCATCGTGAAGATGCCCCGGAGCTGGTGCACCGGTGTGTGCAGGTTCCGCACGGCGCGGAAGTTCTCGCCGGCCTCGTGCACCCGCACCTCGGCGTCGAGCCGCTCGCGCAGCAGCCGCGCGCACACGAGCTCCGCCGGATCCCCGTCGGGCCCGGCCTCGGGGACGGCGTCCAGACGCGCCAGCGCCTCCCGCGCGAGCCGGACCGTCTCCTCGACGCCGTCCGGCGACAGGTCGGGCATCCGGTCGTCGCCCGGAGCCAGGCCCAGGGACGTGGAGGTGACGGGATCGTGTGCGGCGACCCGGGCCACGTAGTCGTCGGCGATCTGTCGTGGAGTCATCGTCAGCTCCTTCGGTCGGCGATCGGTCGCGGTACCAGGCGTAGGAGGCCTTCGGGGTGCGCCGCTGCGCCACGAAGTCGCTACGCCGCGAAATCACTGCGCCACGAAGTCACCGCGCCGCGAAGTCGCTGCGCCACGAAGTCGACGTGGACGATTCCGGAGCGCCGGCGGAAGGCCTCAGGCCGTCGAACACGTCGTGATTGTAGCCAGGGCCCGCCCTCCCGCCCCTGACGGCCGCCAAGTCCACACCGCAGCAGACGGGTTGGGCCACGACCGGGCGCGACGAGCCAGCCGCCCCCTCCGGTGCGCAGTGGCGCTGATCACAGCAGGATTCGCGCAGTCGGCGAAATGCGGGGGCCTCCCAGGTTGTTTGCACAGGCAACCAATTCCGCCCCGGCGCACTCCACCGGTACCCACGAGGGATCCCATGACCGTCACCGAGCCCGCAGCCTCCCGCGCGGCCGAAATCCTGTCCCGGCCCGTCACGCTCAACGGGCTGACCGTTCCCAACCGCATCGCGATGGCGCCGATGACGCGCAGGTTCTCCCCGGGCGGCGTGCCCGGCGAGGACGTGCGCTCGTACTACGCCCGCCGGGCCGCCGCGGGCGTCGGCCTGATCATCACCGAGGGGACGTACGTCGGCCACGAGTCCGCCGGCCAGAGTGACGACATCCCGCGCTTCCACGGCGAGGAACAGCTGGCCGGGTGGGCCCGCGTCGCCGAGGACGTCCACACGGCGGGCGGCACCATCGTGCCGCAGCTCTGGCACATCGGCATGGTGCGCCAGCAGGGCGACCCGCCGTTCGCCGACGCGCCCGCCGTCGGCCCGTCCGGGATCCGCCTGGACGGCACCGAGGGAACGGGCCAGGCGATGACCCGGACCGATCTGGACGCCGTCATCGGCGCGTTCGCCGAGGCCGCCGCGGCCGCCGAGCGGATCGGCTTCGACGGCGTCGAGCTGCACGGCGCCCACGGCTACCTGCTCGACCAGTTCCTGTGGGCGGGCACCAACCGCCGCACCGACGCCTACGGCGGCGACCCGGTGGCCCGGACGAAGTTCACGGCCGAGCTCGTCGCCGCGGTGCGAGCGGCCGTCTCCCCGGAGTTCCCGGTGATCTTCCGCTACTCGCAGTGGAAGTCCGAGAACTACGAGGCCCGTCTCGCCGAGACCCCCGAGGAGCTGGAGGCGGTCCTCACCCCGCTCGCCGAGGCCGGCGTCGACGCCTTCCACGCCTCGACCCGCCGCTACTGGGTCCCCGAGTTCGACGGCTCGGACCTCAACCTGGCGGGCTGGACCAAGAAGCTCACCGGCCGGCCCGCCATCACCGTCGGCTCGGTCGGCCTCGACGGCGACTTCGTCGGAGCCTTCAGGGGCGAGGGCTCCCCGGTCCAGGCCATCGACAACCTGCTCGACCGGCTGGAGCGCGACGAGTTCGACCTGGTCGCCGTCGGCCGCGCCCTCCTCCAGGACCCGCAGTGGGCCGCCAAGGTCCTCTCCGGCCGCCACGCCGACCTGCGCCCCTACGACGCCGACGCGCTCCGCACCCTCAGCTGACCACCACCCCCCGAGGACCCGGCCGCGCGGCGAGCACAGCGGGGCCGGGCCCCTTCGGGCTCCCGCAGGACCGCTCCGGCAGAACGAGGTGTCAACAAACTTGCGTGAGCGGTGATTTCGGACGAAGTCGACACGGACGAGGCCGAGGGGCCGCTGGTGGCCCTCGGCCTGCTGCTCCCACTGCCCTGCGCAGTGGCCCGTACGGCCTTATGGTGAAGAAAGGCCCCCCGGATGGACCCCTGAGCAGCCTGCCGACGTACGGCGACGACTTCCCGGAGGAGCGCCGATCATCTTCCCGGAGGAGCGCTGATCATGAGTACCTATCGAGTGGCACAGGCGACCGCCCCGGGCGGTGCGCTCCACCCGGCCGAGCGAGAGGTGCCGCAGCCGGGACCCGGCCACGTGAGGATCGCCGTGGAGGCGTGCGGCGTCTGCCACTCCGACACACTCTTCGTGAACGCGGCGCTACCGGGTGTGTCGTTCCCCGTGGTGCCCGGACACGAGATCGCCGGGCACATCGAGGAGTTCGGCGAGGGCACTCGGGACCGTGGATGGCAGATCGGCGACCGGGTGGCGGTCGGCTGGTTCGGCGGCAGCTGCGGCCACTGCAAACCGTGCCGCCAGGGCGACTTCATCGTGTGCCGGAACCTGAAGGTCCCGGGATGGGCGTATGACGGGGGCTTCGCCGAGAAGGTGATCGCGCCCGCCGACGCACTGGCCCGGATCCCCGACGAACTGGCGGCGGGCGATGCCGGGCCGATGGCCTGCGCGGGCGTGACCACGTACAACGGGTTGCGGCGCAGCGCCGCCCGGCCCGGCGATCTGGTCGCGGTGCTCGGGCTCGGCGGGCTCGGGCACCTCGGGGTTCAGTACGCGGTCGCGATGGGCTTCGAGACGGTGGCGATCGCCCGGGGAGCCGAGAAGGCCGGCTTCGCCGAGCAACTGGGCGCCCACCACTACGTCGACAGCACCGCCGGCACCCCGGTCGCCGAGGCGCTGCAATCCTTCGGCGGCGCCAGGGCCGTGCTGGCCACTGCCGGGAACTCCGAGGCCATCGCATCCACCCTGGACGGGCTGGCCCCCCGCGGGGAGCTGGTGGTGATCGGGGCGGACGCCGCTCCGATGGCGATCAGTCCGGCCGGACTGCTCATGGGTGCCAACGTCGTCCGGGGCCACCCGTCCGGCACCGCGCAGGACGTGGAGGACACGATGGCGTTCAGCGCCCTGCACGGCATCCGCCCGATGACCGAGACCGTGCCGCTGGACCACGCCGAGGAGGCGTACCAGAAGATGCTCGCCGGGAAGGCCCGCTTCCGGATGGTGCTCACCACCGGCTGACCCGGATCGACCCCCACGGGCCTGCCCCGGCTGCGGGCCTGCCGAGCACGGGCTTTCCCCGGCTACTCGAGCATGGGCCAGGCCATCGAGGCGCTCGGCTGCAGCGACTGCTCGGCCCAAATGATCTTTCCCCAAGGGGTGTAGCGCACGCCCCAGCGCTCGGCGAGCCGGGCCACGAGGAACAGGCCGCGGCCACCCTCGTCCTCGGCGGCCGCGTAGCGCAGGTGCGGGGCGGTGCTGCTGGTGTCGGCGACCTCGCAGATCAGCGTGCGGTCGTACAGCAGCCGCACCTTGATCGGTTCGGTCCCGTGGCGAATGGCATTGGTCACCAGCTCGCTGAGCACCAGCTCGGTGACGAACACGGCCTCCTCAAGGCCCCACTCGGTGAGCTGTCGGGTCGCCTCGGCCCGCGCCCGGCCCACGGCCTCGGGGGTCGCGGCCACTTCCCACTCGCTGGTCCGATCGGGTGCCAGCACCTGGGTGCGGGCGACGAGCAGGGCGATGTCGTCGGTCTGGCGGACGGGCAGCAGGGCGTCGAGCACGGCGTCGCAGACCTCCTGGGGCGACCGGTCGGCGCGGCCCAGGGTGGCGGTGAGGACGTCCAGGCCGACACCGATGTCGCGGGTGCGGTCCTCGATGAGGCCGTCGGTGTAGAGGACCAGGTTGCTGCCCTGGGGCACCCGTACCTCCGTGGCCTCGAAGGGCATCCCGCCCAGGCCGAGCGGCGGACCGGCGGGAAGGCTGAGGACCTCCACCGTGCCGTCCGGGTGGACGAGCGCGGGCGGCGGGTGGCCCGCCCGGGCCAGGGCGCAGGTGGCGGTGGTGGGGTCGTAGATGGCGTAGAGGCAGGTGGCGCCGGTGATCGCGAGCTCGCCCTCGGCTGCCGCCGTCTCCTGGTCGATGTGGGCGACCAGTTCGTCCAGGTGCCCGAGGAGCTCGTCCGGCGGCAGGTCGAGGGTGGAGAAGTTCTGGACCGCGGTGCGCAGGCGGCCCATGGTCGCGGCCGCGTGCAGGCCGTGGCCGACCACGTCCCCGACGACGAGCGCGACCCGGGTGCCCGACAGCGGGATGACGTCGAACCAGTCGCCGCCGACCCCCGCCTGGGCGGGGAGGTAGCGGTAGGCGATGTCGAGGGCGCTCTGCTCGGGCAGCGCGCGCGGCAACAGGCTGTGCTGAAGGGTGACGGCCATCATGTGCTCGCGCGTGTAGCGGCGGGCGTTGTCGATGGACACGGCGGCCCGGGCGGCCAGCTCCTCGGCCAGGGACAGGTCCTCCTCCTCGAAGGGACCTCTGTCACGGCTGCGCCAGAAGCAGGCGATGCCCATCAGCACACCCCGTGCCGACAACGGAACGGCGATCAGCGATGCCAGGCCGAACTCCAGCACCGCCTGCGTACGCTCGGTGTCCTGCATGCGCCAGCCGGCGTCGGTCGCCAGCTCGGTGACCAGCGTGGGACGCCCCCCGACGAAACCCGCCGCCTGCGGGGTGCCCCGGTCCCACCTGACCAGCTCCCCTCGGGGGTACAGCGGCGAATCGTCCCGGGCGCCCGCGAGCGCCACCCGCTGCAGCTCCACCGGGGCATCGACCACCAGCACCCGTGGTTCCTCGCCGTCCAGGACCGCTTCGGCGAGGTCGACAGTGGCGTAGTCGCAGAATTCGTGGGCGGCCGTCCGGACGAGCTCCTCCGCGGTGCGCCGGACGTCCAGGGTCGTGCCGATGGCCAGGCTCGCTTCGTACAGCAGCCTGAGCCGGCTGCGGGCGACCTCCGCCCTCCCCGCGAGGGCGCGCAGTTCGGTGGAGTCGCGCAGGGTGGTGACGCTGCCCGACGGTCCTCCCCCGCTGTCGGTGGGGCGGCTGTTGACGGCCAGCAGGCGGTCTCCGACGGGGAGCACCTCGTCGGTGACCGCACGGTCGGAGAGCAGCAGTTCGGCCGTGCGGGGGGCGAGGCCGAGGTCGGCGACGGTGCACCCCTCCACGTCGGGCGGCAGGTCGAGCAGGCGGCGCGCCTCGTCGTTGGCGAGCAGGACCCGGCCGTCGCCGCTGACGATGGCCACGCCCTCGCGCACCGCGTGCAGCACCGCGTCGTGGTGCTCGTACATCCGGGTCATCTCTTCCGGCCCCAGGCCGCGCGTCTGCCGCAGCAGACGCCTGCCCACCAGCGCCGTGCCGGCCGTGGCCAGGCCCAGCGCCAAGGCGCCGACGCCCAGGACGACCGGCAGCTGGCGGTTGAACGCGCTGCTCACGTTGGAGACCTTCATCCCGGACGAGACGATGCCCACGACCGCCCCGTGGGAGTCCTCCACCGGGACGACCACCTGGTACTCGGAGCCGAGTGGGCCGTTCACGTCCTCGATGGTGACCTGGCCGTGCAGCGACGGCCCGATGGTGCCGATGAACATCTTGCCGATCAGCTCCGGATCGGGGTGGGTGTAGCGGATGCCGTTGCGGTCGGTCACCACGATGAAGTCGACCCCGGCAGCCGTGCGGGCCGCTTCGGTCAGCGGCTGGAGCACCGCGCTGGGGTCGGGGCCCTGCATCGTCGCCACCAGACCGGGACCGTGGGCGAACGCCTGGGCCGCGGCGAGCGTGCGGCCGCGCGCCGCTTCGAACCGGTCGCTGCGGGACTGGACCAGCAGCACGACGACGGCCGTCACCACGAGCAACAGCACGATCAGCACCTGCAGGACGAACATCTGACCGGCGACACTCCGGATGCTCATCACCGACCACAGACGATGCGCCGACTGCTCCCGCGGGGCTGAGCGTGGGTGTCGCCGCTCACGACGGCTACCCGATCGACGCAGGGGCAGCCAGGAGGAGCGGCCCGTGTCTCTGGCCATACACCCATGATCCACCGCACCCCGGTCACGAGCGGGCCACACTACGCTGATGGGGGCGAAGCGCAGGTGGCAGCGTGTCCCGCCGCAACACCGAACGGCTCACCCGCCCCGCGGCCGGCCGGCCGCCCCTCACCGTTCCTCTCCTCCCTCTCGTCTCCTCTCCTCTCGTCTCCTCTCGTCTCCTCCACGACCGAACAGTCCTCGGCGCGGATGTCAGGCGGGGGACGGGGAGGTGTGGAACTGGCGGGTGAGGTAGTTGGACCAGGTCTGGTGGAAGGTGGTGGCGAGTCGGGAGTGGGGGGCGATGAGGTCGAAGGCGTGGTAGGCGCCAGGGTAGAGGTGGAATTCGACCGGGACGCCGTGGGCCCGCAGGCGGGTGGCGTAGTCGAGGTTCTCGTCGCGGAAGCAGTCGAGGTCGCCGACGGTGATGAAGGTGGGTGGCAGGGCGCTGAGGTCGGTGGTGCGGGAGGGGGCGGAGTAGGGGCAGACGTCGTCGGTGCCGGCGCGGTCGCCCAGGATCGCCTGCCAGGCGAGGAGGTTGGTCGAGCGGTCCCAGATGCCGATGTCGGTGATCTCGTGGCTCGATGCGGTGCGGTTGCGGTCGTCGAGCATCGGATACGTGAGTGATTGGAACAGGGGTGTCACGCCGCCGCGGTCGCGGATCAGGAGGGTCGTGGCCGCCGCGACGCCTCCGCCGCCGCTCTGGCCCGCGATGCCGATGCGGGTGCCGTCCAGGCCCAGGGCGTCCGCCTCGCGGCCGAGCCACTGGTAGGCGGTGAAGCCGTCCTCGGCGGCGCCGGGAGCGGGTGTCTCGGGGGCGAGCCGGTAGTCGACCACGGCGACGGCGCAGCCGAGGCTCGCGCCCAGCCGGGTGAGCCACGGGTCGTCCTGGGCGGCGAAGCCGAGGACCTGTCCGCCACCGTGGAACCAGAGCAGGACCGGCAGAGGTCCGGGCGCTCCGGTGGGGCACAGAAGGCGGATCGGTACGTCGGGGCCGTCCGTTCGGCGCGCGAGGTGCGTCTCGATGGTGACCGACGGGTCGCCTGGCTGGGCGTCGGCGGCGGCCTCGGCCTGGGCGCGGAACGCCGCGCGCGTTGCGGCGAGGTCCGTCAGGTCGAACGCGCCGTTGGGGGTCATGGGGACCGCGTCGAGGGCCAGGCTCAGTTCCTGGTCCATCAGTTGACGGGATGCGGGCATGGCCGTTCCTGCTTTCGGGGGGAGGTGTTTCGAGGGGGTCTGGGGGAGACGCTTCAGGGGCGGAACGAGTCGATGACGACCACGCCGGTGGGTCCGTACGTCTCCAGGGACTCCAGGACCTCGCTCGCCTCGTGGAGGCCGACGGTGCGCGAGACGATGCGGCCGGGGTCGAGGCGGCCGGCGGCGATCATGTTCAGCATCGTGCCGAAGCGCTGGCCCTGCATGCCGAAGGCGCTCAGGAACTCCAGCTCCTTGACCATCATGACGTCGACCGGCAGCGCGACGTCCCCCTGTTCCGCGGCGGTGGTGTGTCCGAGCTGGAGGTGGCGGCCGCGGGTGCGCAGGGAGAGGACGGAGTTGCGGCAGGCGGCGGCGATGCCCACGGCGTCGACCGACACGTGGGCACCGCCGCCGGTGAGGGTCTTCACCGCTTCGGCGGGGTCATCGGTCGCCGCGTTGACGGTGTGGACGGCGCCGAGCGCGCGGGCGGCGTCCAGCTTGTCGTCCGTGATGTCGATCGCGATGACGTTGGCGCCCGTCGCCGCGGCGATCTCGACCGTCGACAGTCCCATGCCGCCCCCGGCGCCGTACACCGCGACCCATTCGCCGCCGCGGACCTTCGCCTGGTCGACGACGCCGTGGAAGGCGGTCATGTAGCGGCAGGCCAGCGCGGCGACGTCCACGAAGCCGACGCCCTCCGGCACTTCGACCAGGTTGACGTCGGCGAAGCGGACCATGACGTACTCGGCGAAGGCGCCCCAGTAGGACACCCCGGGTACGAGCGAGTCCACGTGCTCGCAGACGTGCTGATTGCCGCTGCGGCACATCTCGCACGCGCCCTCGCCGGGGTTCATCGGGAAGATGACGCGGTCGCCCTCCTTCCACCCCCGTACCTCGCGGCCGACCTCCACGACGGTGCCGGCGAACTCGTGGCCGAGGACGAACGGGGCCTCGACACGCGGCCCGCCCGTCCAGAACTCCCCGGCCCACAGGGCCCAGTCGGTCCGGCAGATCCCGTTCGCCCCGACGCGCACGATCGCGCCGTCCGGCGGGCAGGAGGGATCGGGCACCTCGCGGATGACGAGCGGCTTGTGGAGTTCCTCGATGACTGCGGCGCGCATGGCGCGGCCTCCTCGTGCTGAAGGGCGTTGGCGGGAGTTGAAGGGAGTCGACGGGAGCGGGGAGCAACCGCCTGAAGTCCACCGGTTCAAGTGGTGGACTTTGAAGCTAGCCGCTTGCCCGGAACCATGTCAACCGCATAAAGTGGTGGACATGGACGACAGCCGCGAGGGGCGCCAGCGCGCCAAGGCCGACTTCCGCTTCGACGACGCGCGGCTGTGCTTCGCCTTCGCCGGCACCCTGGCCGACCGCGGCGCGGACACGCCCTTCGAACGGCTCGCCTGGCCCGAGGACTTGAGCCGCTGGGCCGTCGAAAGCGACTGCACGACAGCGCCGCCGCCCTGCACCGAGGCCGACCTCGGCCGCGCCAGGCAGCTGCGTGAGGCGATCCAGCGGACCGGCCGCGCCCTGGCGGACGCCGCGCCGCCCTCGCCCGAGGACATCGCGCTCGTCAACCGCGCCGCCGCCGAGCCCCCCTCGACACCCGAACTCGCCCCCGACGCGACCACCGTGCGCTGGCACGGCGACGCGCTCGCGGCGGTGCTCTCGATGGTCGCCCGGGATCTGATCGCCCTCTGCGCATCGGAACACCGCACCCGCGTCCGCATCTGCGGGAACCCCGACTGCGGCGCCCCCTTCGTCGACACCTCCCGCGCGGGCGCCCGCCGCTGGTGCTCGATGAAGACCTGCGGCGCCCTCGTCAAAAAGCGCGCCTACCGGGCCAGGCAACAGACACCCGCCGACGGCCCCCGGTAGCGCATCGCCGCGCGCGGCGAAATCGGCACCTACTCCTACCAGGTCCACGGGGCAGGCTGCCTCTTCATCAGCGACAACGGCACCGAGATCGACGTGGACTTCGCAGCCGACGGCAGGGAGATCTTCGATCTCTGGCGGCTGCGCCGCTATGGCCGGAGTTTGCCCGCGCCTCACGACCCCACGGAGCAGGACCTGCGGTCCGCAGTGGAGTCGCTGAAACCACCGCTGGTCGAGGTGCGGCCAGGGTGGTTCAGCGTGGCCGAGGTCAAGACTTCAGCGTGAGACCGGCGCGGTCGACGACGAGCCCGCCATTCAGCGACTGATCACGAGGTCGTAGGTCGCGGGGCCACGAACCCCCGTGCTCGCGATTGCTTCGGATTCCTGGGGTATCGCTCTCACTACTGGCTCGTTCTGAGCAGGTGTTCGGGCCGCGGTACACGCGGACGGATCATGCGGCCGACCGCGCTGACGTCGAGAGTCAGGAGGGCCCGGTCTCTTCTGTCCCCGCCATCCCGCTCGCCTCTGCGATTCCCTCGACCGTCGCGCGGTCGCTCGCCCGCCGGCCCTCAGCGGCGTCAAGCCGGTCGCGCATTTCCCGCAGTCGGGCCGGGTCGGAGGCGACCTCCAGCGGTACGAGCGACATGACCTCCTTGGCCCACTCCCCGTCGCCGAGGTCGGCCACCACACGGTCGGCGCGGTCCTCGTGTCCGGGTGTCAGGGCGCCGATCAGGCCGAGGAGAACGAGCAGTTCGCGCTGCACCGCAGGTGTGAACAGCTCCCGCTCCTCGTCGTCCAGCTTCACCGCGATCCGCCCACCGCCGAGCTCGGCATAGCCGCGCAGGACGTCCATCAGAAGCTTGAACTGCCGCTCGGGCATCAGGACCTGGAGCGACTCGACGTAGAGCTTCAGTCGCAGCGCCGGCAGTTCCGAGGGGTTCGCATCGCCGTCCTCGTGCTCGCTGTCCGCCATCCGGGCCCTCCCTGGTGTGTCGGTCGACCGGCATCCTCACCGTTCGTAGTCACCCGATGGCACGGGTGGTGAGGACAAGTGACGGCGCGCGGAGGCGGGCGGAGTTCCCATTGCCGTCAAGGATCAGACGATACTCGGAGCCGGGACGGGCGCGATCGACGGGCCGGGGGCCGCGGCGGCCCCCGGCCGAACCGCCGGCGAAGACCGTCCGACCTATCGGACACCCTGTCATCACCGCCGAGCGCGGGGTACTCGGCTACGGGTTCGCATTTCGCCAGTCGCTTCCTTCCCAGTCGCGATCCTGACTCGTACCCCTCGCGCAGCTCGCAACTAACGTCCAAATTTCGCATGATGACTGGCAATCAGATCGCGGTACCAGGTGTAGGAGGCCTTCGGGGTGCGCTTCTGCGTCGCGAAGTCGACGTGGATGAGGCCGAAGCGCTGGTGGTAGCCCTCGGCCCACTCGTAGTTGTCGAGGAGGGACCAGGTGTAGTAGCCGCGGATGTCGAGGCCTTCGGCGGTGGCGGCGGCGAGGGCGTCGAGGTGGGCGGACATGAAGTCGATGCGGGGTTGGTCGGGGGTGGTGGACTCGGTGACGGAGCAGCCGTTCTCGGTGATGGTGATGGGCGGGAGGGCTTTGCCGTACGAGTCCCGTAGGTGGACGAGGAGTTGGGTGAGCGCGGAGGGGACGACGGGCCAGCCGAAGGCGGTGTGGGGGACGTCGGGGATGTCGACGAAGTCGAAGGGGAGGCCCGGTTCGGTGGGGGCGGCGATGCGGGTGGGGTTGTAGAAGTTGAGGCCGAGGCCGTCGAGGCCGGGGGCGGCGATGAGGTCGGTGTCGCCGGGGTGGATGGCGCCGTAGAGGTCGTCGGGGACGCCGAGGGCGGAGAGGTCGGGGTAGCGGCCGAGGAGGACGGGGTCGGTGAACAGGCGGTTGTGGAGGGCGTCGTAGGCCTGGGCGGCGGCGAGGTCGGCGTCGGAGGAGGTGGCCGGCTCGACCGGGGTGAGGTTGTTGGAGAGCATCACCTCCAGGCTGCGGTCGTGGAGCAGGGACGCGGCCAGGCCGTGGGCGAGGAGTTGGTGGTGGGCGGCCGGGAGGGCCTCCAGCATCAGGGTGCGGCCGGGGGCGTGGGTGCCGAGGGCGTAGCCGAAGACGGTGTGGACGAAGGGCTCGTTGAGGGTGATCCAGGCGGGGACGCGGTCGCCGAGGCGGTCGGCCACGACGGTGGCGTACTCGGCGAAGCGGTAGGCGGTGTCGCGGTTCAGCCAGCCGCCGTTGTCTTCCAGGGCCTGCGGGAGGTCCCAGTGGAAGAGGGTGGGGAGCGGGGTGATGCCCGACTCCAACAACGCGTCCACCAGGCGGTCGTAGAAGGCGAGTCCGGCGGGGTTGACGGTGCTCGCGCCGGTGGGGAGCACGCGGGGCCAGGAGATGGAGAAGCGGTATCCGTCCAGCCCGAGGTCCTTCATCAGCGCGATGTCCTCGGGGTACCGGTGGTAGTGGTCGCAGGCCACCGCGCCCGTGTGGCCGTCGCGGACGGCGCCGGGGCGGGCGGCGAAGGTGTCCCAGACGGAGGGCCCGCGGCCGTCCTCCGCCACCGCCCCCTCGATCTGGTAGGCGGCGGTGGCGGCGCCCCAGCGGAACCCCGTCGGCAGGTCGTAGCGGTCCGGCATGACTGCCTCCTGACGTGAACGTGAGGGGAACTCATGTTACTGGCGCGACACCGAAACGCCAGAGGACCGTCGATCGCGCCTGGAGACCACACAACCGGTGCCCCAGAGCCCGCTTGACCCCCAGTCGCCCGGGCGTAGCCATCGCTGCACGTCAGACCGTAGACAGCCCGCGCTGTTCGTTCACCGAACGACGCCTCACAGGCAGCAGTGAACACGCGTGGTCCCCTGCGAGTCCCCGAATGCATGACATCGGTTAAGGCTCCTTCTCCTGGTCTCACGGTCTGCAGTGCCCGGAATCCCGAGCCTGGCCGACGAAGTTTTTCGACACCCTTCCAGCAGAGGACGGTCAAGGCTTCAGTGCAGCGAAGGCTCGGGACCGTCCGAACCTACATCGCAGACCGGCGCCCGTGTAACACCCGGACGTCGGCACGATAGGAACCGGCTGATGGCCTCCATCAGGCCGTCACCGACGATCGGCTTGGTGATGTAGGCATCGGCTCCTGCGGCCAAAATCCGCTCCTTGTCACCCTTCATCGCCTCGGCTGTAAGTGCGATGACTGGCAGATGAGCGACATGCGGCTGTCGGCGGATGGCGTCGATAGTGGCACAGCCGTCCATCCCAGGCAGCCGCGTTCCGATGATGACCAGCATGATGTCCCGATGGTCCCTCAGTATGTCGAGCGCTTCGCGACCGTCCTCCGCATAAAACAGACTCAAGCCTTGGCGCTCCAACATGCTGACGAGTGCGAAGACGCTTCGGATGTCGTCGTCGACGACCAGGATCTGTTCGCCACGGAAGGCCGCATCCCTGCCAGCGCTCGATTCCAGAGGACGGTAGCGGGTCGAGAATAGGGCCTCGGCTTCGGCCGGGTGCTGGACTCCGGCGACAGACACGGAGCCGTCCAGGCGGTCAGCCAGCGGAGCCAGTGGTAGGTAGAGGGTGAAGGTGGAGCCGACGCCAACCTTGCTCTCCACGTGTATCTCTCCACCGATCAGCTGGGCGATCTCCCGGCTGATCGACAGCCCCAAGCCCGTCCCACCGTACCTGCGGATACTGCTGTGGACGCCCTGTGCGAAGGCCTCGAAGATGTCCTCCAACCGGTCACCGGGGATACCGATGCCAGTGTCGGAGACCGCGAAGGCGATCAGCGGCTCATCGAAGTCGGTGATCGCGCCGGCTTCGAGCAGCCGGCTACGAATGGACTGCGGCGTGGCGGGCCCGGCCAGGTCGACCGCGAGGCGGATGACACCGCTGTCGGTGAACTTGACCGCGTTGGAGATCAGGTTTCGCAGCACCTGCTGGAGCCGCCGCCCATCGGTGTGGACGGCGGCTGGCAGGTCCTGGGACACCAGGACTGCGAAGTCCAGGCGCTTCTCAGCGGTGAGCGGTTGGAACGTTGCCCTGAGGGAGTCGCCAATCGGGCCGAGATCGACCCTGCTCGGATCGACGTCCATCTTCCCTGCCTCGACCTTGGACAGGTCGAGGATGTCGCTGATCAGCTGGAGCAGGTCGCTGCCCCCGCCCCAGATGGTCTCCGCGAACTCGACCTGCCGGGGGGACAGGTTGCCCTCCGTGTTGTCGGAGAGCAGCTTGGCGAGGATCAACATCGAATTGAGCGGCGTGCGCAGTTCGTGCGACATGTTGGCGAGGAACTCGCTCTTGTACTGGGAGGCCAGGGCGAGCTGCTCGGCGCGCTCCTCGAGGATCCGCCTGGCTTCCTCGATCTCGCTGTTCTTGATTTCGATGGCGCGATTCTGCTGGGCGAGTTGCTCAGCCTTCTCCTGCAACTCATCGTTGGTGAGCTCCAGTTCCTCCTGACGTGCCTCCAACTCAGCTGAACGAACTGCAAGTTCGGCCGTCAGGCGCTGCGACTCCAACAGCAGGCCCTCGGTCTTGGTATTGACGCTGATGGTATGGACGGTCGTCCCGACCACGTCGGCGATCTCGTTCAGGAACTCCAGGGCGACAGCACTGAACGGTTTGGCAGCAGCGACCTCGAGTAGGCCCAGCAGCCGGCCTTCGTGCTGGATCGGGACCGCAGCCACGTGCGCCGATACCGATCCGAGTTCCGCAGATCGGGTCAGAATTCCCGGAGGGACGTCCCGCACGACTGTGGACCTCAATGTGGCACCTTCGTTGACGACCGCCTCGCCTGAGTGTGCCGCCGGATCAGCACCGACCGGAGCGTGTCCGTAGTTCGCGATCAGCCGCAGTGTGGAGTTCTCCTTCTCGTCGTAGCCGACGATCATCTCCGTGATGCTGCGGTTGACCTCTTGAGCCAGGTAGAAAGAACCATAAGACGCTGCCATGACCGGTGCCACCTCGTACAAAACGATGGTGGCTGTGGCCTCCAAGTCACGTCGCCCCTGCAGCATTCCCGAAATGCGGGCCAGGTTCCGGTCCTTCCACGACGCCTCCTGCAGCTGCCTGTGCTGCTCGACGAGTTGCTGAGTGAGGCGCTCCGATTTGTCCAGGCGCTCTTCGGTCGCACGGCGAGCGATGATGGCGGACTGGCTGCGCGCCACGAGGTGGGTGATCTCCTCCGGGATGTCGGTGTCCCGCTCGGCCAGCCAGCGCTGCGCCTCTGTCACCCGCGTCTCGGACAGGAGTTCCGCTTCCGCGGCCCGCTCCTCCATGACGGCCAGCCACCGCTGGAACTCGGCGTCCTCATCGACCCAGTTGGCGAGTCTCGACCATTCTCGGATGAGTGCCTCGTGTGCAATCTCCGCAGAACCGTGGCCTTCGGGGCCGATGACGACGAGTCGGTGTTCGGCATGAGCGAGCGCTTGGGCGACTTCCCAGTCGACGCCAAGGTGCTCGCGCTGAGCGACCACGCGGACAGCACTGCTCGCTCCTCCACGGGCGCGAGTCATGGCCATGAGTACGCGGCGGATCCTCGATTCGTCGAAGCTCTCGCGGACGGACGAGTACACCGTCTCGGCATGCTGGTTCAGGGCGCCGGACACCCCACCGAGCTGGTAGTAGGAGTCGAAGCTCATCCGCCTACTGCGCTGGTGCGGCCAGAGTTCCGTCAAGGCGAACTCCAGCAGGGGAAGCCCTCCGGGGCCGCGGCTTGCATCCCGCGCGATTGCCTCGGCCAGGCCCGGAACGTAGGTAACGCCGGCCGTCTTGGCTGGCTCCACGATCACCCGCGACAGCGCGTCCACGTCGAGCGGCGAGACGTTCAGCTGACGGTCCTGGAGGCGGGGACCGATGTCGGAAAGGGCCAGGAGGTCAGGAAGGAAGTCGGCACGCAGGGTACAGATCAGACGCACGTCTCCTACGGCCTCCGGGCCGTCGAGCGGCGGAAGCATTCGCTCCAGGAACTCGATGTACCCGCCGCCGTCGGTCCGGTTGGTGAAGACCTCCTCGAACTGGTCTCCGAGCAGCGCTATACGGCGGCCGGTCAGGAGAGCAACCTGCGAGGCCACACGCCAAAAGCCTTCGCGGCGCAATTGGGCCGAGCGTGCCACCAGGTCGTCGAGCGAATGCGATCCGGCCGGCCGTTCGAGTTCGAGAAGCGCACGAGCCACGGCATCGAACGGTGCGACGCCGGGGCGGAAGGAGGCTACCAGCCACCCATCGTTGACCAGCGTCGGCCACAAGCCTGCTGACACCACTGAGGACTTTCCCACGCCGGACGGACCCACGACCGCCACCACTGGTTTCACCCTGACCATCGAGCGAAGGCGGGACACCTCCTCCTCGCGGCCCACGAACAGCCCGCGTCGGGCGTCTGCCGCGCTGAAGGACTGGAGTCCTCGATATGGGCAGGGTGGCAATATGCTGCTGCCCAGCTCTTGGGGCCATGCGGCTACCAGGTGGGTCGACGGAACTGCGTAGGCATCGCCCGCCGTTCCGTCCCGGCCGGCGACGGCGACCATCCCGACTACGGCATCGCCGAACTCATCCGTGATAACAGCCGGCGAGCCGCTGTAACCAGGCTGCGTGCGCAGCGCTGCCTCCAACTCGGTATCAAGCTGGATCAGTCCGCCTCCGATCGCTCCCCGCAGGACGCATCGACTCCAACCACCGTTGGTCCGGCCTGGCGGATTGCCGGGATATCCGAAGACGCTGGCCTTGACGTCCCGAACCGTGCCGTGGTCGACCAGCCGTGCGGGTCCAGCCCCCATGGGCAGCGTGTCGCCGCCGACCAGGACCAACCCGGCGACGTCACGGCCAGCGGCTCCCTGCCCGGGAGGGGGGTCCCAGGCCTCGACCTTGCAGCTTCGCAGGGGCGCGCCCTCGGAGTCACCGACCAAGGGGAAGTCGATCTGAATGCGCAGGCCGTCCGCGGGACGATCCCTGACCGCCTTGTCTCGGTTGACCGCTGCGTTGACCACGTGGGCGCAGGTGATGATTCGGCGATCACCCACGACGAACCCGACTCCGACCGAGTCCTCGCTCCCCACCCGTCGGATTCGAACGACGAACCCTTCCCGGCTGACGTGCACGTTCTCAGGACTGCTTCCACCTCAGACGCACGGCAAAGTTCACCTCTGCTGTGCCCTTGGCGATGATCACGCTCGTGTCGCCTCCCACTTTGAGGCCGAACTCCAACTCGACCTCGTCAGGACTGAGCGATCGCACGGTCTGCACCACACTGGCCAGTGCCGGCCTCACCTGTTCAAGTGCTTCGTCTAGCGTGACCTTCGCACGCCCAACCACACCGCTGCCACCCGCAGCGAGTTCGAGATCCGAGCCTGCGAGCCGACTGTCCACCTCGAAGACGGCGACGGACCCGGCGCTTCCCCCCAACTCCACGGTGAGCAGTTGATCCATCGGTCCCCCCGACGTTGAGCCGTCCGAACGTAACGGCCTGGTGGATTCGCTGGCCTGTCGAGCTCTGCCTGCAGGTCGCATCAGAGTACGACCCCGGCCCACCCTTCTGGCCTGGAATCGTCCAACTCGTACACCCGTCAACTCGTGTCGGCCGAACGATCACGTGCTGACGCGCTTAGTCTCGCCTGAGCCACCAGCGTAATCGCGCCGATCGAGAAGGCTGGACCGACAGCCTCGCCGACCACCCGCACGACAGCCCGTGCTCCCGTACGGTGACGGCGTGAGGCCAGCCCCTGTGGTGCTGCTAGCCATGCAAGCCTCCTGCGCCAGCCGATCGCGGCACCAACCGCGTCGGTGAACGCTGGCGCATCTGTAAGGCGTTCGGATACGAGCTCAGTCTCCCCGTTGTAGGTTTGGCCCTGTCATCAGCGCGGCCCGCCGGGCTTCCCTCCAGGGACATGCCCCCACCCGCACGAGTCACTTCGTGCTGCCTGGGAGCATGTCTTGCTGTTCCGCGACTCCGCGTCCGCGGTCGCCGCCGAGAGCCTGGCCGGATCACTGTTCGTGCGCCTCATCGAACAGTTCGTGCACAAGCACGGCCACAAGCCGAGCCCGTCAGAGGTGCGCTCCTGGGAGCGGAGCATCCCGGTCCTGACCAATGCTCTCCTGGACGCCGGCCTCGGCATGGTCGAGGTGCTCCTCGAGTACTCGCTGCCGCTCAACAGCAAGCGCGCGGACGTCATACTCGCCGGCGTCCACCCCAGCACGGGCGAACCGTCGTACGTGGTGGTCGAGCTCAAGCAGTGGAGCAACGCGCTTCCGGAGGACGGCGAGCCGCTGCTCTGCCGGGTCGACGCCTACACCCGGCCGGTACTGAACCCGATCGAGCAGGTCCGCGGCTACTGCGACTACCTGATCTCCTTCAACGGCGCACTCGCCGCCCGTCCCGAGCGGCTGTCCGGCGTTGCCTTCCTCCACAACGCGACGGATTTCGGCGTTCAGGGCCTCTACGAGGTGCCGCAGGACAATCGCGGCCGGCTCTTCACCGCCGAGCGCCGCGGGGAGTTCGTCCAGTACCTCCGCTCGAAGCTGAAGCCGGTCTCCGGCGCGGAGGCGGCGGACCAGTTGCTCGCGGGCAAGGTGGCCCCGTCCAAGCAGTTGATGGCGGTCGCCGCCGAGGAGGTCCGCGAGCGCGAGCAGTTCGTCCTGCTGGACGAGCAGAGGGTCGCCTACGAGCTGGTGCTGCGCGCGGTCCGTCAGGCGCAGCAGTCCGATCACAAGGAGGTCGTCGTCATCACGGGCGGTCCCGGCACCGGGAAGAGCGTGATCGCGCTGTCCCTCCTGGGTGATCTGTACCGGCGTGGTGTCACGGCTCTGCACGCGACCGGGTCGAGCTCGTTCACCACGACCATGCGCCGGATTGCCGGGGCGCGGAAGAAGCAGGTGCAGGAGCTGTTCAAGTACTTCAACAGCTTCATGACTGCGGAGCGCAACGGCCTGGACGTGCTGATCTGCGATGAGGCCCACCGGATCCGGGAGACGTCGGCGAACCGCTACACCCGGGCCGCGCAGCGCACCGGCAAGCCCCAGATCGAGGAGCTGATCGACGCCGCCCGGGTGCCGGTGTTCCTGTTGGACGAGCACCAGGTCGTCCGGCCGGGCGAGATGGGCACCGTGGCCCAGATCCGGGCCGCCGCCGCCGTGAAGGGCCTGGACTGCCAGGTGGTCGAGCTGGACAGCCAGTTCCGATGCGGCGGCAGCGACGCCTACCTGCACTGGGTGGTACGCCTGCTGGACCTCGAGCCCGGCGGCCCCGTCGGATGGGAGCCCGACGGCAAGGTCGCCCTGGAGGTGGTCGACAGTCCCCAGGAGCTGGAGGCGTTCCTCAACGCCCGGCGCACGGACGGGTACGGCGCGCGCATCTCGGCCGGGTACTGCTGGAAGTGGACGACGAAGGTGGCTCCGGGTGATCCGCTCCCCCTCGACGTGCACATCGGTGACTGGGCCCGGCCGTGGAATGTGTACGGCGACCGCTCGATCGCCGGCGCCCCGCCGGCCGCGCTGTGGGCCACTGACCCGGCCGGCTTCGGCCAGGTCGGCTGCGTGTACACCGCCCAGGGCTTCGAGTACGACTGGAGCGGCGTCGTCCTCGGACCGGACCTCGTCTGGCGGACCGACCAATGGATCACCGACCGGACGGCATCCAAGGACCCCGTCTTCCGCAAGTCCACCACCGACGCCGACATCGACCGCCTGATCCGCAACACCTACAAGGTGCTGCTGACCCGTGGAATGATCGGAACGGTCGTGTACTCGACGGATCCGGAGACGCGCGCCAAGTTGCGGGATCTGGTCACCGATCAGCAGGTCGGACTGGTCGAAGTGGAGCACGGCCGCCGCGACTGATGACCACTCACTGATTCCACGCGGGGCACCTGGTGCCATCCGGTCTGCGCGGCCGGGAACACGCCGCGCAGACCGGAGTCAGCCTGCACGTGGCCGAAGCTGACGGGTCAGCGATCGGGTAGCCTCCGTCAGCCCACATACGCCGGGGTCATCGGCTCCCGGGGCTCCCCCCGGAAGACCTGCTCGGCGTGCCACTGCCGGTGCTGGCCGGCGACCGATGGACTACCTGCCTGCGGGCCGATGACCGGCCGCCCGGCAAAGGCGAGCACATGCTGCCTGCTGGCCTCGCTGCGTCCGACGAAGCGCTGTGAGACGAGTATGCGGCGCCCCTCCCCCAGGCCCAGGACGCCCTTGTCGAAGAGTTTGTGGTGCAGGGAGCACAGGCACAGACCGTTGTCGACCTCGTCCGGCCCGTCGTAGGACCACCAGCGCACATGCGCTGCTTCTAGGCCGACCGCGCTCGTGCCCAACATCCCGTCGTAGCCGCAGAAGGCGCATTGGAACTCGTAGGCTTTCAAGACGAGTTCACGCATTCTCCGGTCTCGCTGCCGTCGCACCGCCCGCTCTCTTCCGCCCGTGCTGTTTCCGGTCACGCCGTCTGCCTCGGCCAGGCCCAGCTCGAGTCCGACAGCCTCGCACAGGTCGGTGTGCAGCAGTGACGGCGGGAAGTGGAAGTCCAGGAGCACCCGCGCCAGACGCCCCAGGAGCGCCGGTTCCTTCCGCAGAGCCGCTCGCAACTCGGGTGCGAGCCTTCCGGTCGCGCCACTGGCGCGGAGGACCCGCACCCCGCTTCCAGGGCTCCCGGCCCCCTGATCAGTCCTGACCTCCCACACGCCGTCACTGACCAGATGGTGGAACGGGTACGCAGGGGTCGTCGGATGGGACGGCCCGTACTCCTCGAGCAGCCGCTTCAACTCCTCCAACTCGCCGTCGGCGTCGCGCTGGAAGCTGCCCAGCGCGTACAGCAGCAACAGTGGTTTATGCGGCGCCCGAACGTCGTTGTTCGTCCACCGTCTCAACTTCGCCACCCGCTCCAGCCAGCCCATGGCCGCCCAGCGTATTCCGGGACACCGACACCACCTCAGCCTCAAGCCTCCGAGCAGGACATCGTCCTGGCATCGGCGTCGTACACGAGATGCGGTCCCGAACTGGTCGCGGAGATCCACGGGCCAATCCTCAGCCTCACCACGTAGCACTCCCTGCTCCGTGCACCCCGAGATCCCCCAATGCGCCCTTGATCCACCATGCCGATCAGCGGACCGTCAGACCGTGGAGTTGGTCATAGGACGATCGATCGGGGGATTCTCATGTCGGACGCACACTCCGCCAGTCCGTGGGCACGCACGGTATTCGGCCCCCTCGCCGCCGAGGTCACAGCAATCGTGCCTGCGTGCCTTGTCCGAGCCCACGAACGCGCCCAAGGCGGCCACGAAGGCGTTCACACGCAGACGCTCGAAGCGTACGGACACGGGCTCTACGCCGCCCAGTACGAGGAACTGTCGGCCGGCCTCTCACAGCTTCCCGGTGTTGAGCTGGTCCGTCTCCAGGCGCGTACCGTCGCTGTCGTCGCCGGCCATCTCGTCTACCCCTACCGGTACGCGAAAAAGGACGTTCCCGTGACCACTGCCAGGCTCCGCAGCGCATCAGGACTTCGCGCTGACCTCATCCGCAGGCACGGTCCCGACCCGCGTCAGGGAGAGCTGGATCTCGGCATCGAACTGCCGGACGAGGACGAACCTCATGTGGATCTCACACGCCTCTCACCGGACACCAAGCTCGTTCTCGTCGCCTACGCCTGCTCGCTGGCTGACGGTGTGGTCCGCCTGGAATGGGGATCTGCGGAGCTCCGCCGCGAAGACCGATCACTGATCTGGCACCGTCATGAACCCTTGCCTATCCCGCGGCAGCGCTGACGAAAGACCTTCTCGTGGGTGACTGCAGTGAGTTCGACCTCGTCGCAAGTCGATCTGGTGCCGCTCACTTGCGCACTGCCAAGGGCACCCCCTGGTCCCGGCAGCGCACGGTGGCGGGTGATGGCGGAGTGATGGCATCTCAAACGCCATGCTCCGCCAGCTGCCTTCTCCGAACGCTGGCAGCCATCGTGGGGTCAAGCTCTCCTGGCTGGAGGTAACCACGTGGCTGTCCACCCTGACCGTGGTCGGATCTAGCGGCGCTGGGGCTGCCGCGACGCCGACGGAAGCAGTTCGGTGCGCGGTGCCCGGGCCTTCTCGGACCACGAAGGGGCCCGGGCAGTTCGATGTCTCGGCCTGCCCGGGCCGAACGACTCCGTGGGGCTTCCTCAGCGGCTGCCCGCCGCTTCTGGCGCCAGCTCGTCGGCCCACGGGTCCGGCTCGTCGAGCCAGTGGATTTCTATGCGGGAGTCGCCGTCGAACTCGACTCCCCGGTGTCCCTTGGCGACGACCACGCGTCGCACGAGGAGCCTGATAAGTTCCCTGCGCAGCTCGTGGTCTGCGTCGTTCCAGGCCTTGCGGATGCTCGCGTCTTCGAGCAGCCAGGTGACGTCGAGTTGCTTCGGGGTAGCTGCGGCGACCTTCTCCTTCGCGGTGAGCAGGGCCGCCCGGGCCTCCGCCTGCAGCTTGGGAAGGTGGGCGTCGAAGGGCGGGTCGAAGAATCCGTCGGTTTGCTGCTTGGCCAGTCTGCGGACGACGCCCTCAGCCGCCGCGAGGGCGGCGACCGCGTCGGCGAGCTTCGCGGCGTTCTCCGGCTGCTGGTAACCGGTCCATCGCTCGGCCGCGATGACCAGCAGAGGGTCGTCGATATCGGCACCGTTCAGCCTGGAGAACCAGGCCTCCACCACCCAGTCCTCCAGGAGGTTACGACTTGCGGAGACCGGTGCCGGGCAGGTCTGACCGGCCTTGTGGCGGTTGCAGAGGTGGTTCCGGCCGTCGGCCGACGCGGCGCCGCGGCAGCCGGCACACCGGGTGGTGTCGGTCAGGAGGTGCTGCTTGCGATTGTCCACGACCTCGCGGTTCGGGAAGTTGCCGGCGGTGAGCATCTGCCGTGCCCGTGCGGCGAGTTCGCTCGGGATGGGTTCGGCCTCGTCTGCCCACACCCGTATCCGCTCCCCATTCTCGTTCCGGTACGGGATGGGGGTCCTCGGGTCGCTCGGGTGCTTGATCGTCTGCCAGCCCTCGTAGACGGGGTTGTGGATCACGTAGGAGATCATCGACACGCCCCATTCGCCGCCCAGGAGCGAAAGTACCGGATTCGGGCCGGAGTTGAACGCCCTACAGAGCAGCCGCGCGCTGATGCCGTCGGCGACACTTCGAAAGATGTGCAGGGACGACCGGCCAGAGGGTCCCGTTCGTCAGCTTGCGGTCCGTGGTGGCCTCGGTGCCGTACGGCGGGCGGCTCGACCACTGGCCGTTCTTGAGCTGGTTCTTCTTGGTGACCCTGATGTTGTAACTGAGCCGCTCCGAGTACTCCCGCGCCTGCTCTGCCCGGTCGATGATCCAGCGGCGGTCGTTGGGGTCAGAGCTGTCGAGCCGCTCCCAGTGGAAGATGACCCGCGCCTTTCCCAGCACCGGACCGATGTCGTCGATGCCCTTGCGGGTGAAGCGGTCGAGCGCGAAGCACCAGAGGGCGGGCACCTGGTCTTCGAGAACGGCGGTGAGGGCGTTGTCGAAGCCGGGGCGGGCGACGGCCGACCAGGCGGACAGGTTGTCGACCCAGACCTTGCGGACGCGGTAGTGGTTCCGCGCGGCCCACTCACGGCCCTCGGACTCCTGCGCTCGGATGGACGTGATGTCGCGCTTGTCGCCTTCCCGGACGACCTTGGACTTGCGGAGGTACAGGTCGATCTCCGGCCAGTCGGCCGGGTCCGTCGACGGGTGCCGCATCGATGCTTCATGGTGGTACGCGGGCATGGACCGGATCCTCCGGGAGGACCGCGATTGGGCGCGGCCGTCGAATGACAGTACGTTCGACGGGCTTCGGCCCACTCGTAGTTGTCGAGGAGGGACCAGGTGTAGTAGCCGCGGATGTCGATGCCTTCGGCGGCGGCGCGGGCGAGGGCGTCGAGGTGGGTGGACATGAAGTCGATGCGGGGTTGGTCGGGGGTGGTGGACTCGGTGACGGAGCAGCCGTTTTCGGTGATGGTGATGGCTGGGAGGGCTTTGCCGTACGAGTCCCGTAGGTGGACGAGGAGTTGGGTGAGGGCGTCGGGGACGACGGGCCAGCCGAAGGCGGTGTGGGGGACGTCGGGGATGTCGACGAGGGTGAAGGGGAGGCCCGGTTCGGTGGGGGCGGCGATGCGGGTGGGGTTGTAGAAGTTGAGGCCGAGGCCGTCGAGGCCGGGGGTGTGGATGAGGTCGAGGTCGCCGTCGCGCACGGCGCCGAAGATGTCGTCGGGGACACCGAGGGCGGAGAGGTCGGGGTAGTGGCCGAGAGGGTGGGGAGCGGGGTGATGCCCGACTCCAACAACGCGTCCACCAGGCGGTCGTAGAAGGCGAGTCCGGCGGGGTTGACTGTGCCCGCGCCGGTGGGGAGCACGCGGGGCCAGGAGATGGAGAAGCGGTAGCCGTCCAGCCCGAGGTCCTTCATCAGCGCGATGTCCTCGGGGTACCGGTGGTAGTGGTCGCAGGCCACCGCGCCCGTGTGGCCGTCGCGGACGGCGCCGGGGCGGGCGGCGAAGGTGTCCCAGACGGAGGGCCCGCGGCCGTCCTCCGCCACCGCCCCCTCGATCTGGTAGGCGGCGGTGGCGGCGCCCCAGCGGAACCCCGTCGGCAGGTCGTAGCGGTCCGGCATGACTGCCTCCTGACGTGAACGTGAGGGGAACTCATGTTACTGGCGCGACACCGAAACGCCAGGGGCAACCGGCCACCACCACAAGGGAACAGCCGCCACCCGCACGCCCCGACCGTCCGCGCGCCATCCCACCGGGCCCCGTCCGGTGGCCGACCGCCGGGGAGGGGGGTTGCATGGGGTGACCGGGCCCCAGCGATTCGGGAGGCTACCGTGTACGAGATGTGGGCCGAGCACGACCCGGCGGTGTCACCGCCGGCCGTGGTGTGGCACGTGGTGACGAAGAACGACTCGTCGACGTCCCTGTGCGGACGCTTCCTCGAACCCGCCCAGCGCGTCGCGCCGGCTGCGGGCGTCGAGGAGTCGGCGGGCCCGGACCGTTACTGCGATCCATGCCTGATCACCGTTCGCGAGGCCATGGCCGCGGCGGCTCGGTGACCGAAGCCTTCAGGTCGCCCTGGGGTCCACCTGAAGACGGACCCCAGGTCCGTCCGACCGATCTTGGTGGGACAGGACCTGGGCGTTCGAGGGCGGCTTCGACGGCAACGGCGTGAACAGGATTGCGGGAACGGGAGGTTGGGCGGTTCCGGCCGTCCGGGCCGGTCAGTAGGGCCCGGCCAGTGCGGCCACCCCCGGGAAGCGGGCGATCGCCTGGCCGGCGGTCGGCGGGTGGGCGCGCCGGGGTCGCAGTGCGCCGAGGGCCACCGCGGGTCTGGCCAGCCGGGCGGGTCTGGCGGCGAGGGAGAACACCTCGAAGTAGGCGGCCGAGACGGCGGGGTCGGTGAGGGCTGCGCCCAGCACCCGGCGGGTGTACCAGCGGGTGAACACGGCGGCGGGCCCGGCAGCGGTGGCGGGGTGGCTCGAAAGCGCGTCCGGGAAGCCCTCGTCCTGGTCCTTGGCCATGTCCCAGGGCGTGTCGACGACCCTGGCGATCCGCCGCTGGATCAGTGCGCTCACCCCCGGGTGCAGGCCTTCGCTGTCGACGGCGGCGCGGATGGCGGCGGCACACTGGGCGGCGACTGTCATGCCGTGCCCGTACACCGGGTTCAGCGCCGCCACCGCGTCGCCGGTGGCGGCGAACCCGGCCAGCTGGCCGCCCTCGTAGCACTCGTAGCGGCGCCGGCGGTTCAGCGTCCCGTGGCAGGTGCGGATCGGGCCGAGCGGGCGGGCGGCGCGGGCGAGGTCGTGGACGACCGGGTGGTCCAGCGCCTTCAGGAAGTCGTGGAACTCCCGCTCGCCCCGCGCGGGTTCGCCGCCACGGGTGCCGGAGAGCGTGACGATCCAGCGCCCGTCCTCGATCGGGATGATGGTGGCGCCCCGACCGGGCCGGCCGCGCCCCGGGACGGGCACGATGCTCACCACCGGGAAGCCCTCGTTTCCGCCCGGCGTCTCGAACACCCGGGCGGCGTAGGCGAGTCCGGCGTCCACCGTCTCCTCGCACAGTCCCTCGACCCCCAGGGCGCGCAGCCACTCCGGGGCGCGGGAACGGCGGCCGGTCGCGTCGACGACCAGGTCGGCCCGCAGGGTCTCCCGCGAGCCGTCCGGGTTCTCGATGTGGACCCCGACGATCCGGCCCGGGCCGCCCACCAGACCGAGGACGGAGGTGCGTTCGCGGACCGTCACGTTCGCCTGCTCGCGCAGCCGCCGCCGGACGACGTGGTCGAGCAGGTGCCGGCTGCACGCGATCAGGTAGGCCGGCGAGTCGAAGCCCTGGAGCCAGCCCGGCCCGAGGCGCATCAGCAGGCCGGCGGGGATCGAGCGGTAGTGGGCGCCGGCGGCGAGCAGGGCGTCGAGCGTTCCGGGCAGGACCTCCTCGACGGCGTCCGCGCCGCCGCCGAGCAGGATGTGGCTGAACTCGCCCTGCGGCAGGCCCCGGCGCGGGCCGGGCAGGACGGGCAGGACGTCCTGTTCGAGAACGGTGACGCTCCGGGCGTGCGGCGCCAGGGCGGCGGCGGCCAGCGTGCCGGCCAGGCCGCCGCCGAGGACGAGGGCCGTGCTCACCCGGCGGCCCCGGTGCGGACGAGGCCGTCACGGCGGGTCGCGCGCATCCACACCGGGCCGGGGCGCAGCGTGGCGAGCGGCAGTTCGCGGACGGTCCGGCCTGGGACGTGCTCCAGGTGCCAGGCCTGCATGATCGTGGCGAGCAGCAGGACGGACTCGGTCATGCCGAACTGCTCGCCGACGCAGCGGCGCGGTCCCGCGCCGAAGCCGATGAACGGGCCGCGCTGCGGGTGGACGCCCACCCACCGCTCGGGGTCGAAGCGGTCGGGCTCGGGGAACAGGGCGGGCTGGCGGTGGAGCAGGTAGGGGCTGTAGATGACCGAGGTGCCCTCGGGCAGGCGGTGCGCGCCGAGTTCGGTGTCGGTGGTGGTGACGCGGGTGAGCAGCCAGCCCGGGGAGTACAGCCGGACGGCCTCGCGGACGACCCGGGTGGTGAGCTCCAGCCCGTCCACGCTCGCCGACGTGCCGTCCACGCTCGCTGACGCGCCGGCCGCCGTGGTGGCGTCGGCCTCGGCCACGTCCGCCTCGGCTACGTTCACCCCGGTCGCGTCCACGCGGGCCGCGTCCACCTCGGCCCGGACCCGGTCGGCGATGTCCGGGTGCTGGGCGAGCAGGTGCAGGGCCCACACGGTGGAGTTGGCGATGGTGTCGAAGCCGGCGGCGAAGATCGTCATCACCTGGTCGGTGACCTCCGCGTTGGAGAGCGCCTGCCCGCCCGCGTCGGCGGCCACCAGCGTCGACACCAGGTCGCCCCGGTCCTCCGGATCCGCGCGGTAGGCGGTGACGACCTCGTCGACCAGGCGCACCAGCCGGGTGCGGGCGGCGTCGTAGCGGCGGTTGGCCGGCAGCGGGATCCGGTTGAGCCGGTGGGGCAGCAGCATGCGCCGGTAGGAGCCGCCGATGAGCAGGACGAAGTCGTCGACGGTCTCCTGGAGGCCGGTGAACGGCAGCCGGGTGAACAGGGTCGAGACCAGGCTGCGCCCGGCGGCCAGGCTCAACTCGGCGGTGATGTCGACCTCCTGCCCGTCGCTCCAGGACCCGGCCAGCCGTCGGGCCTCCCGGGCCATCACCTCCGTGTACCGCGCGATCCGGTCGGCGCGGAAGGCGGGCTGGACGTAGCGGCGCTGGCGGCGGTGGTCGGCGTGGGGGCAGGTCACCAGGCCGTTGCCGGCGAAGTCGCGGACCCGTTCGAACAGGAACCCGCCCTTGTCGAAGACCCGGTCCTCGCGCAGGACGTGCCGGGTCAGCTCCAGGTCGCAGACCACCACCGCCGAGACCGGCCCCAGTCTGATCTGGACGAGGCCGCCGTACCGGGGCAGGGAACGCAGGAACGCCAGCGGGTCGCGCAGGAACGGCACCAGGTGCCCGAGCAGCGGCAGACCGCCGGGCGGACGGGGGATCATCGCGGTGACTCCGTACGGTAGCGGGCGGCCGTCGCCGTCCAGTGGATGAGCGCGCGGGTGAAGCGGACCAGCCCGAGGGCGAAGGCCCGGACCTCGCCGGGCGACGACGGGTCGCGGGCGATGCCGTCCGCCAGGAACTCCAGCGTCGTCGACTCGGCCTCGCACAGCGCCCCGAGCCGGTCCGACGCCTCTTGGGGGGCCAGGCCCTCGTGGACGGTGAACGAGCGCAGCAGGTTCTTGCCGTTCCCGGCCGCGGACTCCCCCTCGGCGGAGTAGAGGTCGTTGACCCAGCAGACGACGTGGTTGAAGCGCATCAGCAGGTCCGCCACCCTCGGGTGCCGGAACACCTCGTCGGCGAGGTCCAGGCCGTGGGCGAGTTCGATCCAACCCGCCGCGCACGACACGGCGCCGTCCTGGTCCCGTCGGCGCAGGTACTCGGGGACGGTCTGCACGGCGCCGGCCCCGAGGTCGTGGAAGGGGGTGTCGCGGAAGGGCGCGTCGCGGAAGGCGGTGTCGCGGAAGGCGGTGTCGCGGAGCGAGGCCTCGTCGAGGTAGCCGAGCGAGGTGTCCAGGTACGCGCGGAAGTACGCCGCGTAGCGCGCCCGCCACTGCGGCGGCGTCAGCTCGACCGTCTCCCGCCACAGCACCGCGAACGCCTCGACGAGAGCGTCGCCGGGCGGCTCGATGCCATCCCAGCCGCCGTCCGAGGCACCATCCAGGCCACCGCCCGGAACGCCGTCCGGAACGCCGTCCGAGCCGCCGCCCGGAACGCTGTCCGAGTCGACGCCCGAACCGCCGTCCAGGACGTCCGTGAGCGCCCGGACGGTCCGCCGGGCCGCCGTGACGGGCCGGCCGATCCACTGGTCGTCGAAGCGGTCGTCGAGGATCCAGGTGAGCACCAGCCATTTCGCCGCCGCGACCAGCCGCGGCCCCCGGGGGACGTCGCCCCACGCCTCCGCCACCAGGTCCAGGTGGCCCTGTGCCAGGAACCCTTGGACGTCACCGCCGAGCACCCCGCTCGCCACCAGCCACGCCCCGACGTCGCGGCGGAGGGCGCCGGCCTCGCCGTGCGGCGCCGGTCTGGCGACTCCCGCGAGGAGGTCCGGGCCTCCGGGGTGCTCGGCGGCGAGGCCACACATGCCGCGGTACGACGAAACGCCCATGCCCGTGCTCCCCCTCGCTCACCACCTCCGACCGGCCGGTCGGAGAAGGACCAGTCTGGCCAGCCACCGCGACTGTTCAAAGCGCAACCATCGCTTTTCCCCCGCACGAGTGATCGCGCCGTCACCACGTCGACACGGACCGTGACCGTTCCCCGCGTGCCGCCCGGCCCCTCCCGGCACGCCCCACCCGGCCGCGGCCAGGCTCTCGCCGGGCGTCCGATATCCGGTTGGGACATGGCACCGGGATCGCTACGGTGGCGGGATGGCGACTCAGGTGATTGTGCTGAACGGTGGTTCCAGCTCGGGCAAGTCCGGGATTGCCCGGTGTCTTCAGGCGGTGCTGCCGGAGCCCTGGCTGACGGTCGGGGTCGACACCCTGATCGAGGCGATGCCCGCGTCCCTGCACGATACGGACGGGGGCATCGGTTTCGCGGCCGACGGCGGGGTGAGCGTCGGGTCGAAGTTCCAGGCCTTGCAGGCGGCGTGGATCGCGGGGGTCGCGACCATGGCGGGGGCGGGCGCGCGGGTGATCGTCGACGAGGTCTTCCTCGGCCGGGCGGAGTCCCAACTCCGGTGGGAGAAGGCTCTCGTGGGACTGGACGTGCTGTGGGTCGGGGTCCGCTGCGAGGCGGCGGTGGCCACCGGCCGGGAGCTCGCCCGGGGGAACCGGATCCTGGGGATGGCCGCTTCGCAGGCGGAATTGGTCCACCAGGGCGTGCGCTACGACCTGGAGGTGGACACCTCGCGCACCGAGTCGCTGGAGTGCGCGCGGAGGATTGCCGCCCACCTCGAAGGCGACGCCGCCGGATCCGCCCCCGTCGGCGGGTGACCCGGGGCCTGGCCCTGGACCTGGCCGACGCAGACTCGGCGTCGGTCAGGCCCAGGGCTGAGACTCGGGCCTGAGGTCAGGGGTTCTCCCGGTGCCGCCACCGCACCGGGTCGGCGGCGCCCGGCACCAACGCATCGGCTCCTGGCGCCCCGGCCCGCGCCAGCGGCCGGTAGTCGGCGCACGACAGCACGAGCAACTCGTTGTCCCCGGGCTGGAATTCGTAGTCCACCCGCTCCACGTGGCTCGGGATCCCGAGGGCGTCCAGGTGGTGGCGCAGCCCGTCCAGCTCCCCGTAGCGGACGCCGGTGTCGTACACCATGACCGGGAAGAGCCGGACTTCGCGGCGGGCGATCCGGGCGAGTTCCAGGAGGGCCGCCAGGTGGAAGTCCCCGTCCAGCCGGTTGCCGTAGGAGAAGAGCAGGTGCGAGCTGAGGACCAGGTCGAAGGAGTCGTCGGCGAACGGGAGTTCGGGCAGCGAGCCGGCGACGTAGCGGTCCGGGCGGGCGGCGATGTCGGCCTGGAAGTCACGGGCATTGGCGATCCACTGCCGGGTGAGGCGATCGGGGTCGCCGTACCACGTCCAGACGAAGTCCGATGCCTCCCTGACCAGTTGGTCGCGCTTGTGCCGGGTCTCCCGTTCGACGAGGACGCCGAGGTCCTCCCGGTGGTGGGCGTACTCGCGGTCGACGGCCACCGCGTCGATGCCGCGCCGGCCGGCCTCGGCCGTGAAGGCCGCCGCGCCGCCCGGGCAGTCCAGGATGCGCCGGCCGGGGGCGAGGTCGAGGTCGGTGAGCGCGAACATCGCGCGGTACTCGTCGAAGGAACGTGCGCTGACCAGCACGGTTCAGCCCCTCCCGATGTACGGCATGGTGGTGGGCAGGACGGTCAGGGACTGGACGTTGGTGTCCGGCGGCATCGAGGCCATCAGCAGGACGGCCTCGGTGAAGCGTTCCACCGGGATGGTCGCCTCGACCGCCATCGTGCCGTCCGCCTGCATGGCGGCGGGCTGCGGGCCGCCGTCGACCGGGGTGACGTTGCCGACGTCGATCTGGCCGACCGCGATGCCGTGCACGCGGCCGTCCAGGGAGAGCACCTTGGTGAGGCCGAGGACGGCGTGCTTGGCGGCCGTGTAGGCGATGGAGTTGGGCCGCGGGACGTGGGCGGACGGCGCGCCGTTGTTGATGATGCGCCCGCCCTGCGGGGACTGGGCGCTCATCACCCGGAAGGCCTCGCGGGCGCAGAGGAAGCCGCCGGTGACGATGGTGTCCAGGACGCGGTTCCAGTCCTCGAACGGGGTCTCGGTGATGGGTCGGCGCGGGGCGGCGGCGCCGGCGTTGTTGAACAGCAGGTCGACCCGGCCGAAGCGGTCGCGGACGGCGTCGAACAGGGCCGCGACCTCCTCCGGTTGGCGGATGTCGGTCGGGACGGCCAGCACCCGGGCGGGGTCGACGTCCGCGAGGGCGATGGTCTCCTGGAGGGCGTCCTTGCGCCGCCCGGCCAGTGCGACGGACCAGCCGGCGCCCAGCAGCGCCAGGGACACGGCCCGGCCGAGCCCGCTGCCGCCGCCGGTGACGACGGCGGTCCGCCCGTGCGGTGTCTGCGCGCTCCCGGTCACATGTCCTCCGTGTTCATCCAGATCCGCAGCATCCGCCGGGAGTTGGGCTCCGGCTCGTCCACGTAGGCCGAACGCCCGTGCAGGACCCGGCTGTTGCGGATGATCAGCAGGTCTCCGGCGGCCATCGGGAGGCCGAAGGCGATCTCGGGCCGGTAGAGCACCTCGTCGAGCACGCCGAGCGCGTCCCACTGGCGGTCCGTCAGCGGCGGGCCGCCGCGGTCGGGGGACGAGCGGACGGTGCGCGTCTGGTAGTAGCAGGCGATGGTCCCGTCCTTCTGGGTGTAGAGGATCGGGGAGACCACGACCTGGGGCCCGGCCCGTCCGGTCCGGTCGAAGGTCCACTCCTCGGTGAGGGTGGCGAGGGCGTCCGGCCGTTCCCGCCCGATCAGGTCGTAGACGTGCCGCGCGCTCGCCAGCTTGGTCAACCCTCCACCGTTGTAGGCGGGTTGGATGCAGAGCAGGACGAGCAGGTCGCAGGTGTCGCAGTGGAAGCCGAGTTCGGTGTTGCCGTCGCCGTCCTGGTCGCGCAGCACCTGGGTGAGGTCGCCGCGCCCGTTCTGCGGGACGATCTCGCCGAAGTCCCGCAGCAGGAAGGACAAGGCGGCCGCGACCTCCTCCTCCGGGGCGGTCGGATCCATCAGCCCCACGACGTGGGCGACGCCGACGGAGCGGGCGCCGCCCTGGACGAGCGCGCGCAGCTTCGCCCGGACCGGCTCGGCCGCGCCCCACCGCTCGGCCCGCGCGTCCGCCCAGAGCAGTTGTCGCTCCCCCTCGTCGAGCGGGAGCGACCACTGCTCCCGCCGAGCCTCCAGCTCCTCGCTGCTCCAGCCGATCTCGGACACCGTGTCGTCGTACATGTGCGGAACCACTCCTCTCTACCGCTGGGCGGCGGCCGCCGCCACCGCCTTGGACCAGAGCGCCAGCGCCTCGTCGACCTGCCCGGCCGTGACGGTCAGCGCCGGGATCATCCTGACCACGTTCAGGTGGACGCCGCAGATCAGCAGCAGCAGGCCGAGGTCGGCCGCCGCCTGCTGGGCGCGCTTGGCGGTGTCCGGGTCCGGGGAGCCGTCCGGGTGGCAGAACTCGTTGCCGATCATCAGCCCGAGGCCCCGGACGTCGGCGACGCCCGGCGCTCCGGCGGCGACCGCCCGCAGGCCGTCCAGCAGCCGCGACCCCTGCTCGGCGGCGTTGTCGACCAGCCGCTCGTCCCGGATGACGTCCAGCGTGGCCAGCGCGGCGGCGCAGGCGACCGGGTTGCCGCCGTAGGTGCCGCCCTGCGAGCCGGGCCAGGCCCGCCGCATCAGGTCGGTCGGCGCGGCGATCGCGGACAGCGGGAAGCCGCTGGCCAGGCCCTTGGCGGTGATCAGGACGTCGGGCACCACGCCGTCGTGGTGCAGGTGGGCCCAGAACCGGCCGGTGCGGCCGAAGCCGGTCTGGATCTCGTCGACGACCAGCAGGATGCCGTGCCGGTCCGCGCGCTCGCGCAGCCCGGCGAGGAACCCGGCGGGCGCGGGCACGTAGCCGCCCTCGCCGAGGACCGGTTCGACGAACATGGCGGCGGTCTCGGCGGGGGCGCTGACGGTCGCGAGCACCTGGTCGAGCCCGCGCAGGGCGTGCTCCACGGCCTGCGCCTCGCTCAGCCCGAGGCTCAGGCCGAGCCGGAAGGCGTCGGGGAACGGCGCCACCGCGACACCGGGCATCACCGGGCCGATGCCCGCGCGGAAGCGGCTGCCGGCCGTGGTGAGCGCGGCCGCGCCCATGGTGCGGCCGTGGAAGGAGCCCTCGAAGACGATCACGTTCTGCCGGCCGGTGGCGTGCCGGGCGAGCCGCAGCGCCGCCTCCACCGCCTCGGTGCCGGCGGTGGCGTAGAACAGCGAGTCCAGGCCGGGCGGCAGCACCTCGCCGAGCCGCTCGGTGAGGGTGAGCAGGGGGTCGTGCAGCACGGTGGTGTACTGGCCGTGGATCAGCCGGCCGGCCTGCTCGCGCACCGCCTCGACCACGCGCGGGTGGCAGTGGCCGGTGCTGGTCACCCCCACGCCGGAGGTGAAGTCGAGGTAGCGGCGGCCGTCGGCGTCGAAGAGGTGGAGCCCTTCGCCGCGGGTGGCGACGACGGGGGTGGCCTGCTTGAGCACCGGGGACAGCTGGGACACGAGGTCCGCCTTCCATGGGTCTGGGGGTACGGGTCGGTGGGGGCGCGGCTCACGGGGCGCAGCTCACGGGGCGCCGGCGCGGCGGACGGATCGGTACGGCGGACGGGGGTCAGTGCGGCGGACGGGGGTCAGTGCGGCGGCGCGACGGGCGGCAGGTAGCCGGCCTCGGCGGCCCGGGTGAGCGCGGCCGACCACCACTGCGGGGTGGGCTCGGCGAACCGGACGCCCAGCCGGTCCAGCACGGAGGTGGTGTACGCGCGGTCCACGAGGACGTTGCGCTCCTCCTGGAGGGACCACGCGGCGGCCAGCCCCGCCGCCGTCGGGTGGTCGCGTTCGGCCCGGGCGATCGCCGCCGCGAAGGCCTCGTCGTCGGTGAGCCGGACGGGGTGGCCATGGCCGGCGAGCCAGCGGACGAGTTCGTCGTGCGGCGTCTCGTGCGGGCTCTCGACGTGGTAGGCGCCGGGCGCGGCGTACGGGTCCAGCGCGATCGCGGCGATCCCGGCGGCCACGGTGTCGACGTAGGAGAACGCGTAGGTGGTGCGCGGCCGGCGCGGGGCGGCGCCGGCCAGCAGGTAGCCGCGGATCAGCTGGTAGATCCGGTTGTCGCCGATGTTGGCCTGGAAGGCGCCGGTCCGGCTGTGCGCCGCGATGTGGCCGCTGCGGTACAGGTAGGCGGCCCGCCCGGTGGCCGCCCAGGCGCGGACGGTCTGCTCGGCGGCGAACTTGGTCCGCTCGTACGGGGTGCGGAAGTGCTGGCCGATCCGCAGGTCGGCCTCGCTGAAGCGGCGGGGCGGGCCGTCCACGCCGCCCGCGACGGCGAGCGTGGAGACGTGGTGGACGCGGGCCGCCGGGGCGTGCTCGTCGATCCAGCCGAGCAGCCGCCGCACCGCGGTGTGGTTGGTCCGCTCCAGGTCGTCGGGCGAGGCCACCAGCCGGACGTCCGCGGCGGCGTGCACGACGAGCTGCGCGCACCGGGCCCGCGCCAGCCCGGCCGGGGACAGGCCCAGCCCCTCCCGGTCGATGTCCCCGGCGACGACCTGGATCCGGCCGTCGTCTGCACCCGCGCCCGCGCCGGCGCCCAACCGTCGGACCGCGCCGGCGTCGTGCTCGGCCCGGACCAGGCAGGTGACGTGGGCGCCCCGCTGGACGAAGGCGTCGAGCAGGTGCCGCCCCAGGTAGCCGGTGGCGCCGGTGAGCAGCACCCGGGCGGGTTCGCGCACCGTGGTGCGGGCCGCCGGTACGGCGGGTGCCCGGGTGCCGGGGTGGAGCAGCTGGCCGGAGGTCGACAGCGGCGCCCGGACGGGCCGGGCGGCGGTACCGGCACCGACACCAGCCTCGGCACCGGCACCGGCCTCGGTGGCCACCGTCCCGGCGAACGCGGCGACGATCCGCTCGGCGGCGGGGTGCGGCAGGCCGGGCCACCCGTACACCAGGTCGGCGACCAGCCGGTTCTCCACGATGCGGGCGGTGAGCCGCAGGTCGTACAGCGGGTCTCCGCCGGTGCAACGGGCCACTCCGGCCTGCTCGTCCGCGACGGTCCAGTCCAGTGCGGGCTCGTCGGGCAGCCGGAAGGTGCCGAGGAAGTTGAACCCGGCGGCGGGGCGGGTGCCGGGCGCGTCCATCGCCTGGACGGGGGCCTCGCGCAGGCGCTGCGCGGCCCCCTCGGGGCCGGCCGACGCCTCGACCACCAGCCGCTTGACGGCGGTGAACCAGCCGACGGTGTCCAGGAATTCGCCCGGATCACCGGCGGTGTCCCGGCCGTGGGTCTCCACCTCGACGGGCAGCCGCGGGTGGCCGCTCCAGCCGGTCACGGCGTCGGCGAAGGCGGCCAGCAGGAAGGCCTCCAGGCCCGTCCCGCCGCCGTGGCGGCCGACCAGCCGGGCGGTGCCGTCCTCGTCGAGCGTCCAGCCGACGGCCGCCGGCTGCGCGCGGACCACGGGCTCCGGCGCGGACGCCGGCGCGGACGCTGCGGGAGGCGGCACCGGCGCCGGGGGCGGCGGCGCGGCGGCGGCCCACTGGTAGAAGTCCGGGGTCGGCGGCAGGTCGGCCGGCTTCTGGTCGAGCACCGCCCGGTAGGCGTGGGCGAGGTCGTCCAGCAGGATGCGCCAGGACAGCCCGTCGACCACCAGGTGGTGCGCGATCAGGGCGAGCCGGTCGTCGGTGCCGGGCGGGCCGGTGAACAGGTGGGCGCGCAGCAGCCGGCCGGCCAACGGGTCGAGGCTGCGGTGGAGTTCGGTGCAGACCCCGGCGACGGTCTCGGCGATCGGGGCCGTCCCGCGCGGGATCCGGGAGAAGGACAGCGGGTCGAGGTCGGCCACCGGCCGGGGTGCGTCGTAGCCCTCCGGCGAGACGGGCCGCCGCAGTGCCGGGTGGCGGTCCAGGACGGCCGCGAGGGCGGCCGAGAGCGCGGCCGGGTCGACGGCCGTCCGGCAGCGCAGCAGGACGGACTGGTTCCAGTGCCGCAGGTCGTCGACGGACTTCTGGCGGTACAACCACCGCTGGGCAGGGGCGAGTCGACTCCCCCGGTCGCCGCTTCCGGCCCGCCCGGCCGGAGTGGCGGCCGGAACCGGAACGGCTGCGGCGGCCGCGGCCAGGCCGTGCGCGGTCGGGTGCCGGTAGAAGTCGTCGTAGTGGACGCGCAGGCCCGACCGGCGCAGGAAGGCGACGGTGCGCATGGCGAGGATGGAGTCCCCGCCGAGGTCCAGCACGTCGGTGTGCGGCCCGACCCCGGGCAGGCCCAGTGCGGCCGCCCAGAACCCGGCGATCGACCGGGCCAGCGCGTCCCCGTCCGAGGGCGGCCCCGACTCCGCCCGGGCCTCGACCAGTTCGGCGACCAGCTCGGCCAGCCGCTCCCGGTCGAGCTTGCCGTTCGGCCCGACCGGAAACTCCGGCAGGGTCAGGATCGGCTGCGGCACGGAGTAGCCGGGCAGCCGGTCGCGCAGGTAGGAGCCGATCCCGGCCAGCCCGGCGCCGTCGGCCGACAACCTTACGGCGGCCAGGAGTTGGTTCCCCACGGCGGTCTCCCGGACCAGCACCGCGGACCGGGCGACGCCCGGGAAGTCGTCCATCGCCCGCTCGATCTCGGCGAGGTCGACCCGGTAGCCCCGGATCTTGACCTGGCGGTCCACCCGGCCGAGGAAGACCAGGCTCCCGTCCGCCCGGCGGCGGCACAAGTCGCCGGTGCGGTACATGCGTTCACCGTCGTGGCGGACGAAGCCGCGCGCCGTCTCGGCGGGCCGGCCGAAGTAGCCGGCGCTGACGCCCCGGCCGCCGATCAGCAGCTCCCCCACCGCACCGTCGGGCACCGGCCGCCCGTCGCCGTCCAGCAGGGCGAGCCGCACCTCGCCGATCCCGGTGCCGATCGGGACGGTCGGCTCCTCGGCCGGCAGCTGGCGGGCGGTGGCGGCGAGGAAGCAGGTGGCGCCGACGGTCGTCTCGGTCGGGCCGTAGTGGTTGACGAGCCGGGCGGTGACACCGGTGTCGAGCAGGGCGGCCGCGAGCGGGCGCGGCAGCGCCTCACCGCCGAGCAGCACGGTGTGCAGGGGCGGGGCGTCGCCGGGCCGGCCCTCCAGCAGGACGGTCAGGTGCGAGGGGGTGGTCTTCAGCACGGACACCCCGGCGCGCCGCAGCGACGCCCAGAACGCCTCCGGGTCGCGCACCTCGCCGTCCGGCACCACGTGCACCGAACCGCCGACCGCGAGGGCCAGCAGCCAGGCGGTGTGGCCGAGGTCGGCGGCCAGCGTGGTGACGTGCGCGACGCACGGGGCGTCGGCCTCGGTGAAACCCAGCCGGTCGGCCAGCGCCCGCGCGTAGTGCACCGCGTTGGCGTGGGTGACGGCCACCGCCTTGGGCTCACCGCTCGACCCCGAGGTGAAGGACAGGTACGCGGGGTCCTCGGCCGCACCGAGCATCAGCTCCTCGGCCCCGCAGAGCATGAGGTCCTCGGCCCCGCAGGGCATGAGGTCACCGGTCGCACCGAGCGCGCTGCCCGGTGCGTCGGACAGTCCCTCGGGCCCGGCCAGCCGGTCGACGTCCACCACCTCGGCCGGATGGTCCTCCGGCCCGGGGAAGGCCGCCTCGGTGCTGAGCACCCGGCCGATCCGGACGGCCGCCAGCCGCCGGGCGAGGTCGGCCGCCGACCAGTCCGGGTCGGCCATCACCGCCGCCGCGCCCGAGCGCAGCACGCCGTGCAGCAGCACCAGCATGCGGGCGTCCCGGGGCCCGAGCAGGGCGACCCGGTCGCCCGGGCCGGTGCCGGACGCGGCCAGCCGGGCCGCGATCCGGCCCGCCGCGGCGTCGAGGGTGCGGTAGTCGAGGGTGCGGTCGCCGTCGGTCAGGGCGGTCCGGTCCGGGTGCTCCCGGGCGAGCCGTAACAGGAACCCGGACAGCGACCGGGCGGACGACGCGGCCTGACTGGACGGCGTGGGCGGCGTGGACGATGCGGACGGCGTGGACCGGACGTGCTGCGTCGCGAAGGTCACTCCGGCTCGCCTCCCGTCCGGGCCGCCCGCCCGGCGCGGACCGTCCCGGCCGCGTGCGGGTCCACGAGCCGGGGGTCACCCGCGAGGAACGCGTCCAGGCGGGGCCGGTCGGGCAGGCGTCCGGCCAGCTCCCAGGCCAGCATGCGGTGCAGGCCGTCGATGTGGATCAGTCCCTCCCGGACCAGCAGGTCCGTGTAGTCGGAGTGGTCGACCGCGCCGGTGCTCAGGTAGACCGGGGTGAACGGGGCCCACCGCAGCAACCGGAGCTTGGCGGCGCAGACCGGGTTCGCGGCCGACCAGGCGGCCTCGTCGGAGCGGATGCGCACGGCCGCCTCGGCCACCGTCAGGCCGGAGCGGGGCACGAGTTCGCGCGCGCCGCCCTCGCTCAGGTGCCAGGGCAGGACGACGCCGAGGACGTCCGAGCGCGAGAGCCGGACGCGCCACCAGCCGCCGGGGATCCGGCCGGCGCGTTCGACGTTCTCCTCGCCGTCCCGGTTGCTGTTCGCCTCGTGGGTGCGCTCCACCGGGTGGTCCCGCAGGTAGGCGTGGTGGACCTCGGCGTAGGCGACGGCGGTGACGATCTCCACGCGGTGCTCCTCAGACAGTTCCGATCAGGCTGTTCCGATCAGACGGTTCTCGCCAGACAGCTCTCGTCAGACAGTTCTCGCCGGACAGTTCCGGTCAGGCGGTTCCGACGTACTCGGTGAAGTGCCGTTCCGCGAACAGCTCCGGCCACCGGCCCTCCGCCAGGCCGAGTTCACGGGCCCGGGCGAGCATCAGCCGCCAGTGCGGCTTCACCGGGCGCCAGCGCGCCCCCACCTGGCAGTAGGACGCGTCGATGAAGTACCGGGGCCTGCCCGGGCCGTCCGGCGCCGGTCTGCGGGTGTGGAACAGCGCCGAGTTGAGCAGCACCGTGGAGCCGGGCGGCAGCCGGTCGATGACCACCTCGCCGGGCAGTTCGGCGGTGCCGTGGTGGGCGTACGCCGTCTTCCCGACGGTACGACGGTGCGAGCCGGGCAGGACGGCCAGGCTGCCGACCTTCTCGTCCAGGCCGCCGAGGTAGTGCAGCGCGTGGACCATCAGCAGCGACGGGTCGGCGCGGTCGTTGGGCTCGCAGTCGTGGTGCCAGGCCTTGCCGGGGATCCCCGGGGCCTGGCGGTCGCTGTGCAGGTGGTGGAAGACGAAGGACGGCCCCATCAGACCGGACAGCGTCCGCAACAGCGGTGGGTGGGTGAGGAGTTCGCCGTGGGCCGGCAGTTCCAGCTCCAGCACCGGGGGCGGGCCGTGCCGGGCGGGGTCGGTGCAGGCGGCGATCGAGCGGGCCCGTAGGCCCTCGTCCACCCAGCGGTCCACCTCGGGGGCGAGCCTGGCCCCGAGCGGCTCCGGCACCAGGCCGGGCAGGACCAGGTATCCGGACTCCAGGAACTGGCGGTGTTGCTCGGTGTCTAGGGCCTTACGCCCTCCGGAAGTCTGCGTCACCGAACCGGCCCCCTCCTTCCGGATGACGGGTCGCACAGTCGGGCACGGCGGATCGGACCTGAACAGGTTCGGGTTCTATGAAACGCACGGGATCATCCAGACCTCGGGTGGCGCCGGGTTCGTCCGTCGTCGCCACAGCTGACACACGTTCACCACGAAAGGGCACGAGTTGATCACGCAAGGTAGTCCGCTGAGGAGTATGAACCGTTGATCGTGTCCACCACAAGACCACCGCCGACTCCTGGACACCTTCCCGCCACCGTGACGTTCAGCTCCAGCCACCAATCGACCCGTTCCCCACCCGAAACTCCGGACCCATTGCGCCCCGGTGATTCGCCGCTGGCACAGCGGATGCGGCACAGTGACGTCATGAGCGGCGACACCAGGAGTCACGAGAGCGCCGGGCGGGGCCCCGTGACCAGGCGCCGTCCGGTCCAGCAGCGCAGCCAGGAGCGGTACGGCCGGATCCTCGACGCCTGCGCCGGGCTGCTCGACGAGGTCGGCGCCACCGCGCTCACCACCAAGGAGGTCGCCCAGCGCGCCCAAGTGCCGATCGGCACCCTGTACCAGTTCTTCGCCGGCAAGGAGGACCTGCTGGCCGCCCTCGCCGGCCGCAACCTCGACCGCTACCTCCAGCGGCTCGACCACCGGCTGGCGACCGCCGCGCCCCTCGGCCCGGCCGGGTTCACCGACCTCGCGGTGGAGGAGTTCGTCGCGATGAAACGCGCGGTGCCCGGCTTCGGCCAGCTCGACTTCGGCCTCGCCGACGCGACCGCCCCCGCCGGGCTGCGGGACGACCGGCACCTGCTCGACCCGGGCGTGGACAACAACACCGCCGTCGCGCTGCGCCTCCAGGCGCTCGGCGGCGAGGTGTTCGCCACCGGCGACCCGGCGGCGCTCACCCTCGCCCTGCGGGTCGCCCTGGAGGCCGCCGACGCGGTGCTCAAGCTGGCCTTCCGCGGTGATCCGCAGGGCGATCCGGCGCTGATCGCCGAGTGCAAGCGGCTGGTCCGCGGCTACCTCGCGGAGCAGCCGCCCGCCCGCTGAGACCGGTCCCCGCACGCCCCTCGGGTCCCGCCCCGCCCCCGCGTCCCGCCCGCCCGCGCCGTTGCGAGCCCGCCGCCGCCGCAGCACAGTGGAAGGCGGAACGGCCGCAGAGGCGGCCGCCACGACCCGAGGAGCAGACCATGCACGCAGCGGTAGGTGACCAGCTCCACATCCACAGCAGGTCGGTGGGCATGACGGACCAGAAGGGCGAGATCGTCGAGGTGCGCGGCACCGACGGCGAACCGCCGTACATGGTCCGCTTCGAGGACGGCCACGAGGGCCTGGTCTACCCCGGCCCCGACTGCGCCATCGAGCACCGCCCGGCGGACCGCTGACCGACTCCCCCACCGCCCCGCACCCCACCCGGGCGAGGCGGTGAGCAGCGGTGTCCGCCCCCACGGCCCCGCTGCCCGGAGCGCTCGCCGGGCTCGCGCCACTGCTGGACCACTACGGGTACCTCGCGGTGGCGCTGCTCGTGCTGCTCGACAACTGCGGCATCCCGGTGCCCGGGCAGACCGCCTTGGTGCTCGCCTCCGTGTACGCCGGCACCGACACCGGGTAACCGGGCAGCCAGGCCGCGCAGCCGGGCAGCCGGGCAGCCGGCCCATCCGGGTGGCCGCGCGGCTCAGCGCAGCGGGAACACCTCGAACGACGCCGCGAACCGCACCCCGAGCCGGCCGCCCGCTCCCCGCCCGGCACCCTCCAGGAACTCGCGCGCGTCCGCCATCGCCCCGCCCAGCCCGGCCAGGTACGCCTTGTGCTCCTCCAGCGAGGCCACGCCCAGGTCGAAGTGCTCGGTGGTGTCCACCGCGTGACCCGACTCCGGCGAGGCCGCCGCCCACACCTGCCGGACGCCGTTCCACGGCTCGTGGCCCTCGGCCAGCAGCTCCCGGAACACCCACCGGTTGCCGGCGTCCCGAGCCGCGTCCAGGGCGGCCCGCCCGACCGCGATGTGGTCGGCCTGGTTGGGGACGGTCCCGCCGTAGGTCTCCCGGAAGTTGCTGGTGATCACGATGTCCGGCCGGTGCCGGCGCACCGCCCGGGCGATGTCGCGGCGCAGCGGCAGCCCGTACTCCACCGTCCCGTCCGGATGCCCGAGGAACTCGACCACGTCGACGCCGACCACCCGCGCCGAGGCGATCTGTTCCGCCTCCCGCAGCGGCCCGCACTCCTCGGGGTTCATCGAGTCGATCCCGGCCTCGCCGCTGGTGACCATCACGTAGACGACCTTCTTGCCCTGCGACGTCCACCGCGCGACGGCCGCGGCGGCGCCGTACTCCATGTCGTCCGGGTGGGCGACGACGGCCAGCGCGGTCTGCCAGTCCTCGTCGACGGGCTGGTAGGGCTCGACGGCCTGCTCACTCATGGTGCTCGTCCCTCTCGGTGCAGCTCACAGTCGCATGGTCATACGGTCGTTCCGCAGGCGACTCTAGAAGACCCCCACACCCACACCCCGTCGGACACCCTCCCGGGCCGGCCGGGTTGCCCCTGACGCACGGGTCAGGGGTTAGCGTCCGGGCACCCGCGGCGGATCGGCCGCCGCGTCGGTTCTGGAGGAGTGCTGCGATGACGCTGCCCACGACGGCCCGGGTCGTCCGGTTGGTCACCGAGCCGGGCGGGTTGCCCGGGCCCGGGGACTTCGCGGTGGTGGAGGAGCCGTTGCCGGCGCCGGGGACGGGCGAGGTGGTCGTCCGCAATCGGGCCTTCCTGGTCTTCCCGGGCCTGCGCACGCTGATCGGGGGCGAGCTCACAGGGGCGCCGTTGCCGGCGATCGGGCCCGGGGACGCGCTGTACGGGCCGGCCCTCGGGGAGGTGCTGGCCGCTCCGGCGGGCGGGCCCCTTCGGCCCGGCGACCTGGTCACCCACCTGCGGGGGTGGCGGGACCTCGTGGTCGCGGACGCCGCAGGGTTCACCCCGGTCGACCCGGGGTTCCCGGACCCGGTGGCGCTGCTCTCCCCAGGCACGGCCGGCTACGGCGGACTGACCCGCGGCGCCGGGGTGCGCCCGGGGGACGTGGTGCTGGTGACCGGCGCGGCGGGCGCGGTCGGCACGCTGGCCGGGCAGGTCGCCCGGCTGCTGGGTGCCTCCCGGGTGATCGGCACCACCGGCTCCCCCGCCAAGGCGAAGCGGCTCACCGCCGAACTCGGCTACGACGCGGTACTGGTGCGCGGCGAGCGGCCGTTCGCCGCGCAGCTGGCCGAGGCCGCGCCGGAGGGCGTCGACGTGCTGCTGGACCTGGTCGGCGGGGAGCAGCTGACGGCCGCCGTCGACGCGGCCCGGCCGGGGGCTCGGTTCGCCCTGGTCGGCGCGCTGTCCGGGCAGTTGGCGCCGGAGCGGCGGGGCGGCAGTTCGCCGGCTCTGGTGGACAGCTTCCGGGTGATCATGCTGGGCCTGACCCTGCGCGGCTTCACCGGCGTGGACCAACCGGACCTGGAGGCCGAGTGGCGGCAGCGGTTCGGAGGCTGGCTGCGCACCGGCGAGATCGTCTTCCCGTCGACGCGGGTGGCGGGCATCGACCAGGCGCCGCAGGCGTTGCGGAGGTTGTTCGACGGGGACACCTTCGGGGCGACGATCGTCGACCTCGCATAGCACCGAGGAGGAACGGCCATGCGGATCGGGGACGCGGCGGCAGCGGCGGGCACCACGCCCAGGGCACTGCGCTTCTACGAGCAGCGGGGGCTGCTGCCGCCGCCGGCCCGGTCCGCCTCGGGCCAGCGCGAGTACGGGCCGACCGAGGTCGCCCGGGTGCGGGCGATCCGCCGGCTGCTGGCCGTCGGGCTGACCGTCGACGACCTGGCCAGCCGCCCGCACCGCCTGGACCTGCTCACCGAGGAGCCGCCGCGCCGCTGCTCGGACTCCCCCGGTCTGGAGACCTTCGCCCCGGTGGTCACCGCCCGGCTCGCCGCCCTGGACGCCGAGATCGCCCGGCTGACCGCCCTGCGCGAGCGCCTCGCCCGGCACGTCGCCCCCGGGGGCGCGGACCTGCCGGGCTGACCTGGTCCACCATCCGGAACACGGCTCGCCCGGAACACCGCGACGGGGGAGGCGCGGCGTTCCGGGCGAGGTCTGCGGGGGAAGCTAGCTGGCGTCCGGGGCGAGTCGGCCGTCGAGGGGCTCGGGGTGGGGCTCCGGGGCGGGCCAGCCGATCCGGGTGGCGCAGAGCGAGACGACCGCGGCGGAGACGGCGACGGCGGCCATGCCCCACACCAGGCTGGTGGCGTCGGCGATGAAGCCGATCACGGCGGGCCCGGCGAGCAGCCCGGTGGTGCCCATCGCGGCGACCAGGGAGAGCGCGTCCGAGCCCTGGCGGGCCGCGGCGACGTAGACGCACGGGGTGACCGCCGCGACGCCGAGGCCGACGCAGGCGAAGCCGATCAGGGTCGGCACGACGCCGCCGACGAGCAGGGCGAGGGCCAGTCCGGCGCCGGCCAGCAGGCTGCCGGTCCGCACGATCCGGCCGTCGCCGAAGCGGGTGCGCCAGCCGTCCGCGAAGATCCGGGCGAGCACCATCATCACCGAGACGACGGCGATGCCCAGCGGGGCGAGCCCGGCACCGGCGTTCACGACGTCCTTGAGGTAGAGCGCGGACCAGTCGTTCATGGCGCCCTCGGTGACGGTGCCGAACACCATCGCCAGGCCCATCCAGAGGGTCGCCGCGGCCGGGAGGGCGAAGCGGCGGCGGTCCTTCTTCGCGGCCGACGCCTGCTCCTGGTCCGGTTGCTCCTGGTCCGGCCCGTCCTGCGCCGCGGCCGGCGCGTCGTCCGTGAGCAGACCGGGCCGGGCGACCACGACCAGCACCGCGAGCAGCGCGGCGGCGAGCCCGAAGTGCACGGCGAGCGTGCCGGTGAAGGCGGTGACGCCGGAGGCGAGCAGCGCGGCGAGCAGCGAGCCGGCGCTGAAGGTGGCGTGCAGGCGGGACATGGTGGTCCGCGCGTAGCGGGCTTCCAGCGCCGCGCCCTGGGCGTTCATCGCGACGTTCAGGCAGCCCACGGCGACGCCGTCGCAGAACAGCACCAGCAGGGTGAGCGGGTAGTCGGGCACCACGGACAGGGCGACCAGGACGACGCCGAGGGCGAGCGCGGAGAGCACGGACAGCAGGCGGGAGCCGAACCGCCGCATCAGCACCGCGACCAGCGGGAAGGACACCGCCGCGCCGACCCCGCAGGTCATCAGCAGCAGGCCGATCTGGGCCTCGCCGAGGTCGAGCCGGGCCTTCAGCGCGGGGATCCGGGAGACCCAGGTCGCGTACTGGAATCCGAGCAGGAAGAACAGTGCGGCGATGGCCAGTTGGGACCGGCGGAAGTCGTCGCGAACGGGGGACATGTGCATCAGCCCACTTCGGCTCTGGGTGGGAACCCGAGGGACGGGTCGGTGGAGGGGGTCAACGCCTGGACGACGACCGGGACGGCGGCCGGGGCGGCGACCGAGGCGGCGACCGGGCTCAGCCGCATCGCCATGTAGAGCGCCTCGGGGCCGTAGCTCCCGGGCAGTCCGATCTCGGGGCGGGCGCGGTAGCCCAGCGGGGCCCACACCACCTGCGAGCCGCGGACGGCGACCAGGGACATGGTGCGGTAGCCGCGGGCCCGGGCGGTCTCCTCCAGGCCGCGCAGCATCCGGTGGGCCAGGCCGCGGCCGCGCAGGTCCTCGGCGACGACCAGGTCGTGGAGGTGCATGTTGGTCGCGCGGACGCCGCCGGCCTCGGCCCGGCTGAGGTCGGGGCACTGGAACAGCGGGTAGGGCAGGGCCAGCAGGTAGCCGCCGAGGCCGCCGGCGTGCTCCAGGACGAAGCAGGTGTCGGGCGAGGCGCGGTGGCGCGAACGCAGCGCCTCGCGGCCTTCGGACAGGCCGCTGGCGGCGTAGGCGCGTTCCTCCAGTGCGACGACGCCGTCCCAGTCCTCCTCCTGGAGCAGCCGGATGCGCAGGTCGGTCATCTGCCGGTGCCTCCGTCCGGGCCGCCGGCTCCGCCGATGCAGGTGTAGGGCAGCGGCTCGAAGCCGTTGAACCCCTGGGTGGTGTAGGCGGTGGCGTAGGCGCCGCAGGAGTGGATCCAGACCGGTTCGCCGGAGGCGATCGCACGCGGGACGCGGACCAGGCCGTCCTCCTGGGCGTACGCGTCGTCGCTGTCGCAGGTCGGGCCGGCGACGACGGCGTTGACGAACTGGCCGCCGGGGTGGGTGGGGAATTCGAGCCGGTACTGGAGCTCGTCCATCTCGTACAGGCCGTTGAACTTGCCGCAGCTCAGGAAGAGCCAGTCCTCGCGGGTGCCGTCGAGCTGGTGCCGGGAGGAGAGCCGGGCGACGTGGGCGCGGATGGCGCCGTGGTCGGCGACGAGGTGCCGGCCGGGTTCCAGCAGGAACTCCAGCGGCGCGGCGTTGACGGTGCGCAGTCGGTCCATGCCCTCGCGGATGACCGCGAACATCTTGTCCAGCGGCGGGTCGAGGGGGCGGCCGTGCCGGTCCAGGACGCCGAGGGCGGGCAGGCCGCCGCCGAGGTTGATCCGCTGCGGGGTGATGCCGCGCCAGTTGAGCGCCTCCAGGACGGCGGCGAGCGAGTCCACGGCGGCGCCCCAGGCTTCGGCGGTCATCTGCTGGGAGCCGACGTGCACGGAGAGTCCGGACGGGGTGAGGCCGGCCGAGCGGGCGGCGTCCAGGACGCGCAGGGCGTCCTCGGGCGAGCAGCCGAACTTGCGGCTCAGGCCCCACAGGGCGCCGTCGCCCGAGGTGGCGACCCGGCAGAACACCCGGGAGCCGGGGGCGTGTTCGGCGATGGCGGCGACGTCCTCCAGGCTGTCGGTGGCGAAGTCGCGCACGCCCAGCCGGTAGGCCTCGGCGATGTTGCGGTCGGACTTGATGGTGTTGCCGTAGTGGATGCGGTCGGGGCTCACCCCGGTGCGCAGGGCCTGGGCGATCTCCTGGGGGCTGGCCGCGTCGAAGCCGGAGCCGAGGGCGGCGAGGCGGCCGAGCACCTCGTCCACCGGGCAGGCCTTCATGGCGAACCGGACGGTGACGTCGGGAAGTTCGCCGATCAGGTCGGTGTACTGGCGCTCGATGCCGTCGAGGTCGTAGATGATCCGGTCGTCGGTGGCGGCGTCGAGGGCGGCGCGGAGCGCCGTCCGGTCGTGCGCGGCCGGGTCGGGCGCGACGCCGGTGTGGGCGGTGGTGTGGTGCGCCGGGGCGCGGTGGGCGATGGTCTGACGTATCACGAATGGCTCCCGGTGCGGCTACCGCGGCAGCCGGTCGGCGGGCGTGGCCTTGCTCGCCCGCATGAGCGGACCCCACGCGTCGATCAGCAGCGCGAAGTCCTCGATGTCCGCCTGCGCTTCGTCGAGCAGACGCGCCCGCTGGGGCGCCAGGTGGTCGGCGAACTCGGCGTACTTACCGCCGAGTTGCCGGTAGCAGTGGTCCAGCGCGTCGAGCCGTCGGTGGTTCTCCGCGCGGTCCGTCGCGGCGCTGCGGCGGGCGGAGTCGGCGATGACGTCGGCGCGGATGTGGTGCGCCTCGTCGAGGAGGGCCCCGCGGGCCGCCTCCATCTCGGAGTAGACCGGGTAGAGGTAGAGCATGGAGAGCAGGAACTTGGCGTAGCGCAGCTGGTAGGCGGTGAAGCCCGCGCCGGTGCGCCGTTCCGGGGTGTAGTAGTTGACGATGTGCCGGTTGTGGACGACGCCGGGCAGGGTGGCGTCGCGGACGAGGTGCAGCAGGAAGTAGTCGCTGCCGATGGTGGCGGTGGCGGGCGGCAGCGGGACGCGGTCGTAGACCTCGTGGTCGAGGGCGACGTTGCACATGTCGATCCGCCAGATGTCGGGCAGGTCGAGCACGGCGCGGTCGTGGCGGAACGGGTCGGTGCCGCCGCCGGTGAAGGAGTCGGCGACGAGTTCGCGGCGTTCCTGCTCGCTCGCGCCGGTGGGCGCCCAGAGCGCGACGACCTGGTGGTAGGCGTCCGGGTCGAGTTCGCGGATCTCGCCGATGTCGACGGAGAGTTCACCGATGAAGGAGCCGCCGACCAGGGCGACGGGCTTGTCGGCGTGCACCGGGTCGAGGGTGACCTCGGTGACGGCGGCGGCCGCGTCGGCCGCCTTGAGGCCGAGCGTGGCGAGCTCGCGCTCTATCGGGAACACCGGTTCTCCGTCGAGCAGTTGGTACGCGCTGTCGGAGTCGCGGCGGTGCACGGAGGAGCAGCCGAGCGCGCCGGCGAGCAGGAACGCCCGGTTGGTGCAGGCGCCGTAGGAGACGGCGTCGGGGAGCATCAGGTCGAGCAGTTTGTCGCCGAGCGGCCCGTCGGGGCCGGCGGCGCCGGAGCGCTCGATCACGTCGCGCAGGAAGGCGCGTTGGGCGGCCTCGTCGAGGTGGTGGACGACCACCTCCCCAGCCTCGAAAGCGGCACCAGAGCCGACGGCGGACGCAGCGCCGGACCCGGCGGCGGGCAGCGCGGCGACGGCCTCGGCGTGCCGCCGGTAGGTGGCCGGATCGGCGGAGTCCAGGATCAGCAGGTGCACCCGGACGCCGAACCGCCGTGCGGCGTAGGCGGCTTCGGCGCCGATCGCCGCGATGGTGGCCGCGCACTCGCGGTTGGTGGGCAGGGTCAGGCAGACGGCGCGCATGCCGGCTCCCCCGTGGACTCGGCGGGCTGCGGGGCGGGCCGGTCGTCCGTGGACTCCGGGCCGTGCCAGGAGCGCAGTCCGAGCAACCGCTCGCCGAGTTCGGTGAGTTCGGCGGGCCCGTAGCGCAGCGACTCGTGGCGGGTCGCGTCGCCGACCAGGGTGCGGTTCCAGTCCGGGGTGGCGAGGGTGCGCCAGGACTCCACCCGGGAGCGGCGCAGCTGCGCGGCCTCCTCCAGCGCGGGCATCATCGACAGGTACTGCACGGCGCGGACGCCGTTCTCGGAGGTGTTGCGGGCGACGCCGTGGGCGAGCAGGCCGTTCCAGATCAGCAGGTCGCCGGCCTTCAACTCGGGCCGCACCACCGGGAACTCGGTGCGGTCGACGTCCGGGCGGATCGGGTCGCGGTCGGCGGCCTGGGCGGCCTGCCACTCGTTGAAGCGGCGGAACAGCTCCGGGTTGCACTGGAAGCCGCCGTGGTCGGGCCGGGTGTCGTCGAGCGCGATGATGCCCTGGACGCGCTGGGGCAGCATGCCCTGGGTGGTGTCGACGTCCCAGTGCAGTTCGATGTCGAAGCCCCGGTCGGTGGGCTCGATCAGCGCGCGGTCGCGGTTGCGGATGTTCGGCGGGTTGAGGTTGAGCCGGTCGAGGGTGACCCAGAGCTCCTCGCAGTCCCAGACGTCGACGAAGGCGTCGTAGACCCGCCGGGCCTGTCTGCTGTCCCAGATCAGCTGGTGGTGGTAGGCCTCGACGAAGCCGTAGATGTGCAGTTCCCGGTCGAGTTCGTCGCGGTGGTCGCGTTCGCGGTACCAGTCCTCGGGGCGGTCGGGCGAGAGGCCCTGGAAGTCCCAGGCGAAGTCGAGCAGGCGCCGTGCGGCCTCGGCCGGGATGGCCTCCTTGACCACGATGTAGCCGTAGGTCTGCCAGAACGCGAAGTCCTCCTCGGAGAGCACCCGCAGCGGACGCTCCTTGCGGACTTCGCGCAGCGCCGTGCGCGCGAGGTAGCTCTCCCCGTCCTCGCTGAAGTAGGGGCGCGCCGAGGCGGCTCGGTGCAGATATCCGTCAGGGCTCGGCATGGGCAGTCACTCCATGGTTCGTAGTCGACGCAGCGCTTCCTGGACGCACAGTGCGGGCACGGCGAGCCGACGGCCCGTCACCGGCCGTGCGTGGAATTCAGCCCGCGGACCACATGCCGTCCGCATGCGCTCCACCTCGCCCAGGGCTCCGGCCGTGCAAGGTTTCGCCACGTCAAGGGGCCAACTCGACGGTCCGGCAAGGCCCCTCACCCTGCCTCAGCCCTGGCCGAACCACGCCCCTCATACGTTGGACTAGACCAACTAATGGTGTCAACCCTCGACGGCTGGTTACCAATAGGGAAATCCCTGCAGTTCAGATGGCCCCTCGGGGTTCGCTTTATGTTTCGGAGAGTGACATAAGTCGGGGTATGTTTCGGGAATTGACATACCCGGACGTGAACCAAAACGAGTTCCCCAGCGTTGCGCCCCGTCCTTCGCGCCGTACGTTGGGCCTATGGCACACCGCCCCGCCGCCACCCGGCTCACCCCGCCCGGCTGGCTGACCGCGAGCCTGCGCCCCAAGGCCGCGCCGGTCCCCTGGGCCGCCGCCGCCCGGGCCTCGGTGGCGCTGGCCGCGCCGCTCGCGGTCGGCACGGCCACCGGCCGGCCCGGGTACGGCGCGCTGGTGTCGATGGGCGCGCTGTCCGGGGTCATCGGGGACACCGCGGACGCCTACCGGATGCGGGTGTTCAACATCGCCGTGCCGCAGCTGTTCGGCGCCCTCGGGGTCCTGCTCGGCACCCTGGTGTACGGTGCGGGCTGGACGGCCGTCGCCGTGCTGACCGCCGTCGCCCTGGTCTCCGGCATGATCTCCTCGATCGGCGCGGTCGCCTCGGTGTCCGGACTGCTCCTGCTGCTCAACGCGGTGGTCGGCGCCGGACTGCCGCTGCCCTCCCCCTGGTGGGCGCCGCCCGGACTGCTGCTGCTCGGCGGCCTGTTGGTGCTCGGCCTCACCCTGCTCGCCTGGCCGCTGCGCGGCGGCGCGCCGGAGCGCTCCGCCGTGGCCGGCACCTACCGGTCGGTCGCCGCCTTCCTGGAGGCCGCCGGCACCCCCGGAGCCGACGACGCGCGGCAGGCGCTCACCCAGTCGCTGAACCAGTCCTACGACCTGCTGCTCGCCCGCCGGGCCCGCCGGCACGGCCGCTCCCCCACCCTGGTCCGGCTGCTCGCCCAGCTCAACGCCGCCATCCCGGTGGTGGAGGCCGCCTCGGCGGCGCAGCTGCGCCCGCGCGAGTGCGGTTCGCTGCCGCCCGCCTACCCGGCGGCGGTGCGCGAGCTGGCCGCGGCCGTCGAGCGGGGCCGCTCCGGATCGACCCCGCCGCCAGGACTGCCCGATCCGGCCGGGCCGTCCACCCGCGCCCTGGTCGCCGCGATCGGCCACGCCCGGGCCGTCGCGCACGAGCCCGCACCCGACCCGTACGCCGACGACGACCCGCTCGGCCGGCCCGCCGCGCTGCGGGTCCGCACCCGCCGGGCCGCCCACGCGCTGCTGCTGTCCGGCGCATCCTGGCGGTACGGGCTGCGGCTGGCCCTGTGCATCGGCCTCGCCCAGATCCTGGTGTCGGTGATCGCGGTGCCCCGCTCGTACTGGGTGTCGCTGACCGTCACCTTCGTGCTGAAGCCCGACTTCGGCTCGGTGTTCTCCCGGGCGGTGCTGCGCGCGCTCGGCACCGCCGCCGGGCTGCTGATCGCCATCCCGGTGCTGGCCGAGGTGCCGCACGGCTGGTGGGACGTGCCGGTGATGGCGGCGCTGGCGGCCCTGATCCCGGTGCTGTCGGCGAAGGGGTACGCGTTCCAGACCGCGGCGATCACCCCGGTGATCCTGCTGCTCTCCGACCTGCTCAACCACCGGGGCTTCCACCTGGTGCTGCCCCGGCTGTACGACTCGCTGATCGGCTGCGGCATCGCGCTGCTGGCCGGCTACCTGCTGTGGCCGGAGTCCTGGCACACCCGGATCGGGGAGCGGCTGGCCGACGCCGTCGCGGACTCCGCCGCGTACGTCTCGCTGGCCTTCACCACCGGGCCCGGGGCCGACCAGCCGGCCCGCGCCCGGTACCGGCGGCGGCTCTACCGGGACCTGTCCGCCGTGCGCAGCGAGTTCCAGCGGGCGCTCACCGAACCGCCGCCGGTCGGGGCCCGGGCCGAGGCCTGGTGGCCGCTGGTGATCGCGGTCGAGCGGATCGTGGACACCACGACCGCCACCCGGGTCCGGGTCGAGCACGGCGCTCCGGCGCCGTCCCCGGCCGAGGTCGGCGCCGTCGTCCGGGAGCTGTCCGACCTGGCCGGGGCGCTGCGCAGCGGCGGGCCGCTGCCCGAGGCCGGGCCGGACGACCTCCGGCCCGACTGCGCGCTGGGCCGGCTGCACCGCGAGGTGCAGGCGGCGCGGGCGGTGGTGCCCGCCTGAGGGCCGGGCCGGCCGGTCCTGGAGCGGCCGCTCGGGCATCCGCCCCGTCGAAGGCCGGGCCAGTCCCGCCGCAGGCCCGGTCAGTCCTGGATCCGCCGCCAGGGCCGGTCCGCCTCCAGTTCGAAGGCCAGCTCCAGCAGCAGCCGCTCCTGCCCGTGCGCGGCCGAGAGGTGCACGCCGATCGGCAGGCCGCTCGGAGCGGCGCCGGTGGGCAGGGCGATGCCGGGGCCGCCGGTCACGTTGTTGACCGGGGTGAAGGCCACGTAGCGCTGGAGGCGCTCGATCAGCTCGTCGAAGGCCACGTTCGGGCTGAGGTGGCCGATCGGCGGGGCGGCGTGCGCGAGGACCGGCGAGAGGATCACGTCGTGGGTGCGGAAGAGGCCCGCGTACGCGGCTTCGGCGCCGCGCAGCCGGCGCAGCACGGCCGGGGTGTGCAGGAACTCCCGCTGGTAGAGCCGGCGCAGCCCGGTGGTCAGGCCGTCGAGCCGGTTGATCCGGAAGCTGCGGTCCAGCATCAGCCGGCCGCTGACCGCGATGGCGAAGGCGATGTAGCCCCAGTAGAGGACGAAGTCGCGGGAGAACTCCTCGCCGAACGGCAGGGTGGTCTCCTCGACGTGGTGGCCCAGTGCCGCCAGCCGGGCGGCGGTCTGCTCGACGGCGGTGCGGGTGGGCTCGTCGGTGCCGGCGAGCGGCGAGTCCACGACCAGTCCGATCCGCAGCCGGCGCCGCCCCGGGCCTTCGACCAGGCCGAGCGGGGGCAGCACGGGGTTGCGGTGGTGGCGCTCGGCGGCGGCGTAGAAGGCGGCGGTGTCGCGGACGGAGCGGGTGAGCACGCCGTCGGTGACGAGGTCGATCGGCAGTTTGCCGCCCTGGGCGTTGGTGACCAGGCGGCCCCGGGTGGGCTTGAGTCCGACCAGTCCGCAGCAGGCGGCCGGGATGCGGATCGATCCGCCGCCGTCGTTGGCGTGCGCGATCGGCACCACTCCGGCGGCGACCAGCGCGGCCGAGCCGCCGGAGGAGGCGCCGGCCGAGTGCGAGGGCTTCCACGGGTTGCGCACCGGCTGGGCGGTGGCGAACTCGGTGGAGGCGTTGAGGCCGAACTCGGGCAGCCGGGTCTTGCCGAGGACGGCCAGGCCGGTGGCGAGGAACTGGTCGGTGAAGCGGGAGTTGCGCCGGGCCGGGCGGGCCTGGAAGGCCTCGCTGCCCATGCCGGTCGGCAGGCCGCGCAGGTCGACGTTGTCCTTGAGGAAGGTGGGGACGCCGTACAGCGGGCCGTCGGTGCCGTCCGGGCCGAGCCGGGGCCGGTCGTAGGACGGGTGGGCGACGGGGGTGAGCGTCCGGTCGACCCGGGCGGCGCGAGCGGCGGCGGCCGCGGCCAGTTCGGCGGGGGCCACCTCGCCGGCGCGGACGAGGGCGGCCAGGGCCACGGCGTCGTGCGCGCCGAGGGCGTCGTCGGTGAACCCGTGGGCCCGCTCGTCGGTCATCCGAACTCCCCAATCCCTACTGACCGGTAGTCGCGCAAGAGTTCGCAGTGTAGGCGCGGGGCGGCGCCCGGGGATACCCCACCCCCGGCGCCCGCCGCCGAACCCCGACGGCGCACGGGCGTTCGGCATGCGCCCCCGCGTTCACCCCACCCGCCGGTCGGAGATCGTTTCGCCGACGGCCCCGGGGAAAGGCCGGATCACGAACCGATCCGGTCCACCCCCCACCCCAAGGTGACGCCCGTGCCCACCCAGTACACCTCGGCCACCGCCCCCGGCGCCCTCCCCCTGCTCGGCCACGTCCCCGCGTTCGTCCGCCGGCCGCTGGAGTTCGTCGCCGGCCTGCCCGCCCACGGCGACCTCGTCCGGCTGCGGCTCGGCCCGCTGGACGCGTACGTCGCCTGCCACCCCGAGCTGGTCCGCCAACTGCTCACCGAGGACCGCACCTACGACAAGGGCGGGCTCGTCCTCGACAAGGCCCGCGAGGTCTTCGGCGACGGCCTGGCCACCTGCCCGGCCGCCGCGCACCGGCGCCAACGCCGCATGCTGCAACCCGCGTTCCACCGCGACCGGCTGCCCGGCTACGCCGCGATGATGGCCGAGGAGATCGCCGGCACCACCGCCTCCTGGAGCGACGGCGACGTGGTCGACGTCCCCGCCGCGATGTACCGCCTCACCACCGCGGTGACCGCCCGCTGCCTGTTCGCCGCCCACGAGCGGGCCGGCTCGCTGCCCGTCCACGACAGCATGGACGTCATCACCCGCGGCGTCGGCCGGCGCGTCATGATGCCGCTGCCCGGCACCGACCGCATCCCCACCCCGGGGAACCGCCGCTTCCGCCGCGCCCAACAGGACCTGAAGGAGGTCACCCGGCGGCTGATCGCCGACTACCGCGCCGCCGGCACCGACCACAACGACCTGCTGTCCACGCTGCTCAGCGCCCGCGACGAGGACGGGCGGGGGCTCACCGACGCCGAGATCCACGACCAGGTGGTCACCTTCCTGCTCGCCGGCATGGAGACCACCGCCGCCACCCTCTCCTGGGCCTGGACCCTGCTCGCCGCCCACCCGGCCATCCGCGACCGCCTGCACGCCGAGCTGGACACCGTGCTCGACGGCCGCCCCGCCCGCCACGAGGACCTGCCCGCCCTGCCGCTCACCGCCAGGGTGGTCACCGAGACGCTGCGGCTCTACCCGCCGGTGTGGATCCTCAGCCGCGTCGCCACCGCCGACGCCGAACTCGGCGGCCACCGCGTCCCGGCCGGCGCGACCATCCTGTTCAGCCCGTACCTGCTGCACCGCCGCGCCGACGTCTTCGCCTGCCCCGCCCGCTTCGACCCCGACCGCTGGCTCACCATCACCCGCCCCTCCCCCGGTACCTACGCCCCCTTCGGCCTCGGCGCCCGCCGCTGCATCGGCGACGTGTTCGGCACCACCGAGGCCGCCCTCGCCATCGCCACCATCGCGGCCCGCTGGACCGTCACCCCCACCCCCGGCCGCCCGGTCCGCCCCGCCCGCAGCTCCTCGCTGTCCCCCCGCCCCTTCACGGCCACCCTCGCCCGCCGGGCCTGGTGACCGGGGCTCCCGCCCCGCGCCGGCGGCAGACGGGAGCCGCGCCTGACGATTCGTCACATGGTGCGCGGCGGGCGGGGGATGCCCTGCCAGCGGTAGAGCATGGACTCCCACGTATAGGTGTGGGCGAAGGTGACGTCGAAGCTGGTGGTCCGCTCCAGGTGCGGCTGGCCGGGGGTCTCCGGGTCGAGCCAGGTGGTCGCGCCGTAGACGGACGCCCGCGGGTACACGCAGATCGTCCAACGGAACCAGCCCGAGGAGAGCTGGACGTCCTGGGACGGCACGTTGCCGCCCGGCGTGCCGAAGCTCCAGGCGTACGTGCCGGCGTCCAGGAACAGCCGCCGCTCGACGCACTGCTGCGCCGGCGTCACCGGAGCCGGCAGCGGCACCAACTGCCCGTAGCCCTGGAGGAATTCGCGTTCGGTCGCGGCGGATGCCGTCCCGGCCGCCGGCCCGGCCACCAGGGCGAGCAGGACGGCCGTCAGGGCCGGGATCCAGGAGAGTCTGCGCAGCATTCGATCCTCCGGCCGGACGGAGGCCCGGCGAGTGTGGACGGAAGTGGTCTACGCCAATCCTGCCGGGCCGGGTGCGGCCGTTCCCATCCCAGACCTCTGGGGTGGCCGCCGGGTCAGCCTTCGCTTCGCCGGTCGGCCGCCAGGGTGGTGAGCAGCCGCTCGATGGCCTCCAGCCGGCGCTGCAGGTCCTCGACGTCGCCGCGGGTGGCGCTCTGCTCGGCGGGCTTGAGGGTGATCACCAGCTGGCCGTCGGGCTCCAGCCGCCCGACCGCGACGTCGCGGATGGTGTCGCCGTTCTGGACGCGGACGGCGTGCTCGATCTCGGACGCGCGCAGCGCCAGCCCGCGCAGCGCGCCCGGGACGAGCTTGCCGTCGCGCACCACGGTGGTCGGGGTGCCCTCCAACAGCCGGGCGGCACGCGGGTCGTGGGCCAGCCAGCGGGTGACGGCGGCGTTCACCGCGATCAGGGTGACCGCACCGATGGCGCCGCCGAGCAGGCTGTTGTCATTGCCGATGATCGCGTTCTGCACCACGTTGGACAGCAGGAAGATGACCACCATGTCGAAGGTGTTCAGGCCCGCCAGCCCGCGCTTCCCCGCGATCCGGAACAGGATCAGGATCAGCGCGTAGACCGCGATCGTGCGGAGGATCTTCTCCACGATCGGAATCTGGACGATCACCAGGTCGTGCCACATGGCCCCGCTCCTTCAACCCCTCGGCCGGACGGGGCGGGCAGCGCCCGGGCCCGACGGTACGCGCCCCGCCAGGCCCCGGCCAGCACCCGGACGAACCCGGGTCCCCGGCCGGACACGCCCTACGAGCGGCGCTTCGGCTTGCCGCGCTTGGCCGCGGCCGCACCCCGGCCGCCCGCCGCGGGCTTCGGCCGGCCCTTCTGCTGGCCGCCCTTCTGCTGGCCGGACTTCTGCTGGCCGCCCTTCTGCGGCTGGGACTTGCGCGGCGCCGCGGCCTTCTGGGGCTCGGCCGCCGGCTGGGCGCCGCGCCCGCGCGAGCTGTTGACCGTGCGGCCCCGGACGATGCCGATGAACTCCTCGACCAGCTCCGTCGTGCGGTCCTCCGGCCAGGCGAGCGCCACCTGGGACTGCGGCGCCTCGGCGACCGGCCGGAAGGTGAGGTCCTTGCGGTGGTGCAGCCGGGCCAGGGACTGCGGCACCAGCAGCACGCCGACGTTGGCCGCGACCAGCTCGATGGCGTCGGCGGTGCTGGCCGGGCGCTCGATCGCCGGGCGGCCGGGCAGCGCGCCCGGCCAGCCGAGGGTGTCGTCGAGCGGGTGGAACACCACCTCCTCGGCGAGGTCGCCGAGCGCGACCTCCTCGGCGGCCGCGAGCCAGTGGTCCTTGGGGAAGACCACGACGGTGGTCTCGGCGTAGAGCGGGATCGCGCTGAGCACGTCCCGGTCGACGGGCAGCCGGACGAGCCCGGCGTCCGCGGTGCCCTCGCGCAGCGTCCCCTCGCCGTCCCCGGCCGGGACGGCGAGGAGGTCGAGCCGCACGTCCGGGAGCCGCTCGGACCACACCCGGACCCATTTGCCGGGGGTCACGCCCGGGACGTACGCGAGCCGGAAGGACGGGTTCACCTGCATGTCTGTCACAGGGCAAGGCTACCGACCGTGACCGGGAGCGCCCGCGCACTCCCTTACCCTTGTCACCATGACATCGCTCAAGCAGAAGACCAGCCAGACCATGAAGCCGGCCACCGCCGCCAAGAAGCTGGGGATCTACCTCGACGCGGCGCCGACCGGCTTCCAGGAGGGTGTGGTCTCCCGCGAGGAGCTCAGCGCGCTTCAGGCCGACCCGCCGCAGTGGCTCCAGGAGCTGCGCCAGAACGGCCCGCACCCTCGCCCGGTGGTCGCCGCCAAGCTCGGCG
>NZ_JBHVWW010000058.1:42944-61594 GCF_042882025.1 Kitasatospora sp. NPDC058243 | reverse complement strand
GCGGCAGCACGTCCCGTACCCGGGCGGCGTACTCCTGCGGGGTCGGGGCGAGGGCCCGCAGCACGTCGAGGAAGAAGCGCTGGTCGGCCGGCTTGCCGCCGCGCAGCAGCCGGGCCAGGCAGCGGTCGATCAGGTCGGCCCGGTCGAGGTCGCCGGCGGCGGCGAGTTCGGCGATCGCCTCCGTAAAGGCGTCCCCGGGGCGGGGGCTGAACCGCAAGGACACCGCGCCACCGATGTCGGCGAGTTCGAACACCCGGGGCAGCAGCAGCGGGGTGAACGCGTCGGCCCGCAGCAGCTCGACCAGGGTGGGCCGTGCGCCGCTGCCCCGGCGCTGGCGTTCCATCCACTCGCGGACGAAGGGCTCGCTCTGCGGCACCGCGCAGCCGGTGCGGCGCACCACGGCCTCGATCACCGGGTACAGCGCCCAGCCCCAGCTCGGCGCCGGCCGGGCGGCGAGCCGGGTGGCCACCTCGATCTGCCACTCCACCGGCTGCGCCGCGACGAGTTGGCCCACCGCCGGGTGGCGGGCCCAGCCGAGCGAGGTGAAGTCGCGGGCGCCGAGCCAGGTGGCGGCCCCGGCCGGGCCGGCGTGGCAGCCGGCGCCGGCCAGCAGCAGGGCGCCCCTGGTGGCGAGCGCCTCCTTCGACCACTCGTCGCGCAGTTCCTTGCGCAGCGCCTTCAACGCGAGCAGGCAGTCCCGGCGCTGCGCCTGGTCCAGCGCGGCGACCAGCGCCGGTATCTGCGGCATCCGTCCGCCCCGGACGGCGGCGAGCAGGTCCTCGACCGCCGCCTCGCCCCGCACCGCCTCCGGCATCGGCGCCACCGCCGTCGCGCCCCGCACCGCCTCCGACCCCCCTGCCGCCGCGCTCATGCCTGGACCCCCTTATCCGTCGTCGGAACCGCCGGGACCGCCGGGACCGCCGGGACCGCCGGAACCTGTTCCCCGTCCGCCCGTTGGGCCGCCTCCCGCACCATCGCGACCGCCAGCGCGTGCTTGCACGGACCGCGCCCGCCACGGTACTTGGCCCACCAGAGGCAGGTGCAGCCGAGGCGCCCCGCCTCGTCCGTACGCACCCGCTGGATGTGGTCGTCCACCGTGACGACGGCCGTCGTGCCGCCCGGCTCCAGCCGCACCGCGCCCGCCGCGACCAGGGCCTGGGCGGCACGCAGCCGCGGGTTGGCGGCCTCGGCCCGCCCGGCGTCGTACGGGAGCTGGCGGTGGAAGTAGGCGGCCTCGGCGGTGTCGTAGCCGATCTGCCCGGCGGTGCCGAGCCGGGTGAGCGCGGCGCGGACCCGCTCGTGGCTGAGCCCGGACTGCTCGGCGAGGTCGGCGACCTCGATCCGCGGCTCCCAGGCGAGCAGTACCGCGACGAGGTCGGCGTCCTGCTCGGCGGTGCCGGTGGCGAGCGCGCCGAGCACCCCGCCCTCGCCGGAGAAGCCCCGGGAGGCGTCGGGCGAGAGGGTCAGGGTGAGCCGCATGCCGGGCAGGACCACTTCCCACGCCGAGGCGGCCGGGCCGGTGGCGGCGACCGGGCCGTACACCCGCAGGGCGAGCGCGTGCCGCAGCACCCGCTGGAGCGCCACCAGCCGGTCGGGCCCGGGCAGGCAGACGGCGCCGGGCACCGGCCGGGTGGTGGGCCGCAGCGTCCGCCCGGCCGGGACGACCCAGGCGGTGCTGGAGCGGCCGCCGCGCGGCAGCGAGCGCAGGAAGCGGACCGCCTCGGCGGCGGGCAGTTCGGCGCGCAGGTCGAAGCCGGCGGCGACGACCTGGGTCTCGGCGAAGCCGCGCAGCCAGCGCTGCGGCAGCGGCACCTTCTTCTCGACCAGCGGCCCGTCGAAGCTGGTGACCTCCAGCGCGTCCGGCCCGACCGCGAGGTGCAGCGGGTCGCTCGGGCCGATCCTGGTCAGGGCCTCCCGCAGCGGGTTGTTGACGTCCACGTTGGTGGTGCCGTGGCCGATCTCGTCGCCGTCGAGGCCGGCCTGGAGCACGTCGAGCCGGGCGTAGACGCCGCAGCAGCCGGAGAACGACTCGAAGCGCAGCCGGTCCCCGTTGGCGGTGACCACCGGGTCGAGCGAGGAGCGCAGCTGCGGCTGGTAGTACCGCGCGGCGGCGACGTCCGCGACGGCGAGCAGCGCGGCGGCGGCCGGCGCCGGGTCGGCCAGGAAGCCCGCGAAGAAGCGCGGGTTGGCCGCCTCCCCGAGCGGGGTGGCGCCGCCGGAGGTGGCCAGGTCGAGGTGCCGGCCGTCGGCGCCGTCGAGGACGGCGGACGGGCGCAGATAGGCGTACGCGTGTGCGGATTGCGTCATGTCGAACACGCTAGGTGAGGGCACTGACAATCCGTCGGGCCGCGACCGCACTGGAACAGGTTCTACCGGGCTCCGGAGCCCCGGGGCGTTACCCAGGTCACACCGCGGCGCGGCGGGATTCTGCCACTATGGGCCCGTGACCGACCTGACAGAACAGGAAATCCGGGCCGACCGCCCGGCCGGCTCGTTCGCCGGACTGCTGGAGCTGGAACGACTGGACGAGAACACGTTCCGGGGCCGCTGCCACGCCGGGGCGCCGATGCGCGCGTTCGGCGGGCAGGTCGCCGCGCAGGCGCTCACCGCCGCCGGCCGCACCTGCGAGGGCCCGCGCGCGGTGCACTCGCTGCACGGCTACTTCCTGCTGCCCGGCGACCCGTCCCAGCCGATCCGCTACGAGGTCGAACGGGTCCGCGAGGGCGTCTCCTACACCACCCGCCGGGTGACGGCGGTGCAGAACCAGAACGCGATCTTCACCCTCTCCGCCTCCTTCAAGCGCCCCGAGACCGCCACCGACCGCCACCGCACGATGCCGCCGCTGCCCGGGCCGGAGACCCTGCCGGACGCCTTCTCGCTCTGGGATCCGGCCCTGCGCGCGGCGATCACCGGCACCGGCGGCTTCCGCGACCTCGAACTGCGCTTCGTCCCGCCGGACGCACCGGGCGTGCCGGCGTCCGTGCCGGGGATGCCGCAGCAGTTCGTCTGGCTGCGCATCGCCTCCCCGCTGCCCGAGGGCGACCCGCTCCTGCACGTCTGCGCGCTCACCTACCTGTCCGACCTCACGCTGGCCTCCACCGCCGGCCTGCACGAGCAGCCGAACTTCTTCCAGCGCACCGAGCCGCCCCGGCTGCTGATCGCCTCGCTCGACCACGCGATGTGGTTCCACCGCCCGTTCCGGGCCGACGAGTGGCTGCTGTTCGCCCAGCGCAGCCCGTCCTCCTCGGACGGCCGGGGGCTGTCGCTCGGCGAGTTCTACGACCGGGACGGGCGGCTGGTCGCCTCCGCCGTGCAGGAGTCGCTGATCCGCCGACTGCGCTGATCCACCGACTGCGCCGACCCGGGACAGAACGGGACGGCGCGGGACGGGCCCGGCGACGGTGACCGCACGGCGAACGCAAGGGGGCCGGTCGGCGTCATACTCCTGAGCGGCCCCGGCCCGTATCATGGTGCGGGTGACCAAGGTTGACCTGTCACCACGGCCGGTGGAGGCGATGTCTCCGCGTCAGCTCGAACGCCGCGGAAGCCTGATCGCGGCCGCGCTCGCCCTGGTGAACGAGATCGGCGTCGAACGGCTGCAGATGAAACAGGTCTGCGAGCGGTCCGGAGTCGCCCTGGGGACGGCGTACCGCTACTTCTCCTCCAAGGACCACCTGCTGGCGGCGGCGATCGCCGAGTGGCACCGCCTGCTGCTGGCCGACCTGGTGGCGGAACTGCGCGGTCCGCGCGCCGGGCTGGGGGCCACCGACCGGGCGGTCCGCTTCGTCCGCGGCGGGATGCGGGCCTACCAGCGCCAGCCCGAGCTGGCCCGGCTGCGGGTGTCCGTCGCCGCCTCCACCGATCCGTTCGCCAGCGAGACCCTGCAGGGCATGGCGCGGGCCGACAGCACCGCCCTCCAGGCGGTGACGGCCGAGGTGCCGGCCGCCGCCAGCGACCTGGTGCGGCACATCGTCGCCCACGCCTGGCAGGGCGAGCTGACCGCCTGGGTGACCGGCCGCACCACCCTCGGCGACGCCCGGCGGCGGCTGGAGGACGTGGTGCGGCTGGTGCTGAACCCGTACGAGACGCCGTACCCGGCGCCGTACGAGGTCCCGTCCGGCACCCACCGGCCCTGACCCCGTCCGACGCGACAGCCGGCCCAACTCCCCGGCGCCGGACGGCTTCCGCCCGTGGTTCCGGCTCGCCGCGCACGCCCCGGCCCATGAGCACCCGGCCTGACGGGACGTAAGTCCCCACCCACCGCCTCCCCGGCGCGCCCTCCCGCCCCTCGCGGCACGAACTGGACATAGTGCGACATGCAGCTTTAATCCGCCGATGTCGCCGAAGCCCACGTCCGCCCCCGAGGTAGGAGAGTCCACCCGATGAGCAGCCAGCCGCCGCAGCCCGACCAACGCGCGGAGGAGCCCGACGAACCCGCCGCGACCCTGCCCGCCGACCGGGCGGTGTTCGGGATCAGCGCCGCCCTGGTGCTGGCCGTGGTCGCCTGGGGCGTGTTCGCCGAGGACTCGCTCGGCCGGACCTCCAGCAGCGCGCTCGGCTGGGTCCTGCACAACTTCGGCTGGCTGTTCGTGGTCGCCGCCGACGTCTTCCTCGTCCTCACCGTGCTGCTCGCCTTCAGCCGCTTCGGTCGCATCCGGCTCGGCCGCGACGACGACGAACCCGAGTTCTCCACCCTCGCCTGGGTCGCCATGATGTTCAGCGCCGGCATGGGCATCGGCCTGATGTTCTACGGCGTCGGCGAGCCGCTCCAACTGTTCGCCACCCCGCAACCCGGCTCCGGCCTGGAACCGCAGAGCGCGGCCGCCGCCCAGCAGGCCCTGGAGTTCTCGCTGTTCCACTGGACCCTGCACCCGTGGGCGATCTACGCCGTCGGCGGCCTCGCCCTCGCCTACACCACCTTCCGCAAGGGCCGCGGCAACCGCATCTCCGCCGCCTTCGTCCCGCTCATCGGCCAGCGCGGCGCCGACGGCTGGCCCGGGCGCGCGATCGACCTGCTGGCCGTCTTCGCCACCGTCTTCGGCTCCGCCACCAGCCTGGGCCTCGGCGCGCTCCAGGTCGCCGACGGCCTCGGCTACATCACCTCCGTGCGCAACACCCAGAACGCCCAGCTGATCATCATCGGCTCGCTGACCGCCGCCTTCGTGCTCTCCGCCTTCTCCGGCGTCCACAAGGGCGTCAAGTGGCTCTCCACCGCGAACGTCGTCCTGGCCTCGCTGATCATGCTCTTCGTCTTCGTGTTCGGCCCGACGGTGTTCACGCTGGACGCGATCCCCTCCACCGTCGGCGGCTACCTCTCCGACCTGCTCGGCATGTCCACCCAGACCGGGGCCTTCACCGACGAGAGCTGGCTCGGCTCCTGGACGATCTTCTACTGGGCCTGGTGGCTCTCCTGGGCCCCCTTCGTCGGCACCTTCATCGCCCGCATCTCCCGCGGCCGCACCATCCGGCAGTTCCTGATCGGCGTCCTGCTGGTCCCCAGCGGGGCCACCGTGATCTGGTTCTGCGTGATGGGCGGCACCGCGATCCGGCTGGTCTCCACCGGCGCGGCCGACCTGGTCGCGACCATCCCGAAGGGCGCGGAGGCCTCGCTGTTCGAGATGCTGCGCGCGCTGCCGCTCGGCTCCGCCACCAGCGTCGTCGCCGTGCTGCTGGTGATGACCTTCTTCATCACCAGCGCCGACTCCGCCTCCCTCGTCCTCGGCTCGCTCTCCAGCCGCGGCTCGCTGCACCCGCGCACCTGGCTCGTGGTCGTCTGGGGCGTGCTGATGGGCGGGGTCGCCGCCGCCCTGCTGCTGGCCGGCGGGCTCACCGCGCTGCAGAACGCGACGATCCTGGTCGCGCTGCCGTTCGTGGTCGTGATGCTGCTGCTCTGCGTGTCCCTGGTGAAGGAGCTCCGCAAGGACCCGGCGGCCGGCCCGTCCCGCCTGCACCCCGTGCACGGCCTGCGCGACGCCGTCCGGGTCGCCGTCGGCGAGGCCCTCGCCGAACGCACACCACGCCGCTGACCAGCGCGTACGCCCCACCCGTGCAGGTGGGGCGTACGCGGCCAACCGACGCCCAACCCCCGCCCGGACTTCACCCGCGCGTACCGACCGTTCACACCACCCTGGGACCCTCCCTGTCATGAACGCCAGCCCTCAGGCGCCCTACCAGGAACCGCGCTTCCCGCTCCCCCGGCGCCACCGCCGCCTCCTCGCCGCCACCGCCGTCCTCGCCTCCATCGCCCTCGGCACCTTCGGCGTCGGCGCCACCGTCGAGACCGTCCAGCACGACACCATCGCCGCCACCACGGCCACCGCGAGGAAGTGACCCGCGAGAAAGCGACCGGCGAGAAGGAAACCGACAGGCCGTCCGATCCACCCCCTCAGCACCGCCGTCCGCCCCCGGACGCGGTGCTTCCGCCTTTCCGGCGACGGCGGAGCGGGGCAGCGGAGCGGAGCGCGACGGCGCAGCGGACCGGCCTCAGGCGCGCCGCTGCTCCCGGGCCCCGGCCGGCGCGGGGCGGGAGTGGCGGCCGGTGCCGGGGACGGGGTGGAGGTCCGGGGCCGGGGCGTAGCGGGCGGCGGGCGGGCGCAGGAGCCAGCCCGGGGGGCGGCTGCCGCGGGGGGTGGGGGTGATCAGGCCGAGGTTGTGGAGCAGGTCGAGGGCGTCGCGGCGCAGCGCGGTGCGGTCGGCGAGGTAGTCGCGGCGCCAGCGGGCCGGGAGGCCGTACTCGTCGGCGATGTCGCCGAGGAGGCCGTCTATCAGCGCGTCGGGGATCGGGACGTCGCCGCCGGTGGTGGTCTCGCCGGGCAGCGGGCGGACTTCCTCGACCAGGCGTTCGAGGAGCAGCAGGGCGGCCTGCGGCAGGGGGCCGGCGCCGGGGAAGACGAGGTCGGTGAGCTCGTCGGCCGGGTCGAGCAGGGCGACGCCCTCGGTCCGCAGCTCGGTCTCCAGGCCGAGGAAGTCGGCGAGCGCGGCCGGGCCGCTCAGCCGGTGCTCGTGCAGCCAGGCGCGCCGGTCCTCGGGGAGGTCGGCGTCGAGGACGGCGGGGGTCTCGGCGAGCAGGCGGCGCACGGCGGTGGCGGGTTCGGCGTCCGCGGCGCGGCGGATCAGGTCGGCGGCGTCGTCGGCGAGGGCGGGCGGGCCGGCCGGGACGGCGCGGGCGAGCTCGCGGTCGACGGTCAGTACGGCGGCCCGGGCGGCCGGGTCTGCCGGGTCGGCCCCGCCGGCCGGCAGGTCGCCGAGGACCTGCCAGTCGGCGAGCGCGGCGAGGGCCATCGCGCGGTCGGCCGGGCCGGCGGCGAGGCCCGGCGCCGCGGCGCGCATGGCGTCGAGCAGCCGCCCGTACGGCAGTTGCTCGGGGGCGTCGACCAACAGGGCGAGGGCAAGGGCGAGTTGGGCGTAACCGGCGGGGGTGAACGGGGCGCCGGTCGCGGGGTGTTCGAGGCGGCGGGCGGCGCCGGGGCCGAGGCCGGCCTTGCAGAGCCGGGCGTGCCAGGGGCCGACGACGAGCCGGTAGCCGAGCAGGGCGTCGAAGCGTTCGACGAGCCAGTCGCGGTGACGGCGGATCAGCGGGAAGCCGTCGGCGTGCGGGCCGGACGCGGTGACCAGCGGGTGGGCGAGCAGCAGCCGGGCAGCGATCCGGCGCTCGGCAGCGGGCAGATCGACGGCGGGCAGGGCCGGGGCCGAGACGTCCGCGGCGGGAAGAACCGGGGCGGGGGCCGGTATCGGAAGGTCCTGGCCGGAGCGATCCTGCGCGCCCGGCACCGGGCGGGTGCGCTCGGGCTTGCGGTGCCTTCCGGGCCTGCCCGGCTTGGCGCCTGACCGGACGACGGGCAGTGCGGAGGCGTCCCGCCGGGCACGGCGCAGACCGCCGACGGGGCGGGGCTCCCGGGAGCGCGGGGTGGCGGTGGCGTGCGCGGTGGGGCCGTGCCACCAGCTGACGTCGGCGTCGGGCGCCGCTTCGGCGGGGGCGCCGAGATGGCGGGCCGGGTAGAGGCCGAAGGAGGCGGCGCACAGGTCGTCGGCGGTGCCGGGGGTGGCGGCGGCGAACCAGTGGGCGAGCCGGAGCAGGCCCGGGTCGGACGAGAGCGCGGAAGCGGCGCCCGGCTCGGGGGCGGGCCTGGTCGGCGCGGCGTCAGCACGGGGGCCGGACACGGCTTCGGGCGCCGCCCCGGCTGCGGGTTCGCGTACGGCGAGGAGGGCGTCGGTGGCCCTCCGCCCCGTCCCGCCCGTGCGCCCGTCCGGCCTGCCGGTGGCCACCCGGGTGGCGCCGACCGCGTACTCCTGCTGCTCCATGTCGGGGACCAGACTAGACGGTGGCCGGGTCACCCGGTGGCAGCAACCGGCCGTGCGCCGAAGTGACCGACCTCCCTCCGCTATGCCACCCACCGGCCCGCACCCGGCGCCGCGCCGTCACCCGCCCCGCGCCGCCCGGGTTACGCGCCGGTAACCCGCTCTTCCGCCGCACCGACGGGTCGCCTAGGGTTCGTCCCACTCCCCCACCGCCCGACCCCGGAGGTCAGCAGCCGCATGAGCATCCGTACGACCACCCGTGCCGTCCTCGGCGGCCGCCTGCGCTCGGCCGCCGGTCTGCTCGGCGGCTTCGCGGCCGCCTCGGCGACGCACCTGGGCGCGATCGCCTCCGGCGCGTCCGTGCTGCAGAACGCCACCAAGCCGGCCCTGATGCCGCTGCTGGCCGCGCACAGCGTCGCCGCGGCCGCCGGCGCCGGGCGGCGGGCACCGAAGCCGCTGGCCCCGGCGCTGCTGCTGAGCGCGGGCGGGGACGTGCTGCTCCAGCTGAAGAACGACACCGCGTTCCTGGCCGGGATGGGCTCGTTCGCGGCGGCGCACATCTGCTACGTGACGATGTTCGTCCGGCGCGGGGCGCTGACCGACCGTCGGCGGGCCCTGGTGGTGGCGGCCGCGTACGCAACCGCCTGGGCGGCCATGGTCGGGCAGCTCTGGCCGGACCTCGGGGACCTGCGGATCCCGGTGGCCGGCTACAGCCTGCTGCTCGCCTCCACGGCCGTCACCTCGGCCGGGCTGGGCTGGCGGACCGGGCTGGGCGGGGCGCTGTTCCTGCTGTCCGACACGCTGATCGCCACCCAACTGGCGAAGTGGCGGGAGCTGCCGGGGCACCAGTTCTGGATCATGGCGACGTACGTCCTGGCCCAGTACCTGCTGGCCAGCGGCACCCTCCGGCACGAGCACGAGCACGAACTCGGGCACAAGCACGGGCACGAGCACAGGCACGGGCACGAACTCGGGCACGGGCCTCAGCAGCAGCGCAAGCCCGCGCCGCAGGCCGGCTGACACGCCTGTGCGCCGCCGGCCCGGTCAGGGTCCGACGGCGCGCGGGAAAGACAAAAAGGCGCGGTGCCCATCAGGCACCGCGCCGCCGCAGCAGCCAGAAGCCTCCGACGCCGCCCGCCACCAGGGCCAGGCCCCCGGCCAGCTCCGCCGGATCGGCCGCGACCGAACCGCCGAGGCCGGTGTTGACGGCACCGTGCGGGGCGACCTGCTGGCCGCCGGCGCCGGACTGGCCGAGCGAACCCGCCCACTCGCCGGCCGCCTTGCCCCAGTCGCCGAGGCCTTTCTCAGGACCCTTCTCGGGACCCTTCTCGGGGCCTTTCTCAGGGCCTTTCTCGGAGCCCTTGTCAGAGCCCTTGTCGGAGCCGGCGACCGGGACGCCGGCGACCGCGACCTTGGTGGAGAACGCCCCGCCGTCCGGGCAGGTGCCGTCGATCTTGTTGTCCCCGGAGTGCTGGCCGGCCAGCCGGGCCGAGCCGCTGTGCTTGCCGTCGGAGCCCAGGGTGAGAGTGGCCGGACCGCCCTCGAACGCGGCGGAGTGGGCGGTGATGGTCTTGGCGTCGGGCTTGTCCGACTTCTCACAGGAGACCGTGAGCTTCACGGTCTGGCCCGGTGCGGCCTGGGGCGGGCTGACCGAGGCCGAGCCGTCCCTGGCGGATGCAAGGGGGGCCGTCAGGCCGGTCAGCACCGTCGCGCCGATCAGGGCGGCGGCGGCCGTACGCATGGGGCGCATGCCGGAACCTCCGGGATTCTCGGGCGCAGCCGGGGGGACTCCGATGTCCACGTGGTCGAACAACTGCACCCGGTTATGCCCGACAGTAGGCAGCCCGCCCGGACCCGGCCACCGGTCGGGACCGTTCGGGTTACCGCCCCTCACCCAGGGTGATTCACAGGTCGAGGTCCACCACGACCGGCGCGTGGTCCGAGGTGCCCTTGCCCTTGCGGGCCTCGCGGTCCACATAGCTGTCGGTGACGGCGTCCACGAAGGGCTTGTTGGCGTAGGTGAGGTCGATCCGCATGCCCCGGTTCTTGGGGAAGGCCAGCTGGCGGTAGTCCCAGTAGGTGTAGGGGCGGTCGTACTTGAGCGGGCGCGGCACCACGTCGTGCAGGCCCACCTCGCCGAGGGCCTCCAGCGCCGCCCGCTCGGCGGGGGTGACGTGGGTGAGGCCCTCGAAGGCGGCGACGTCGTAGACGTCCTCGTCGGCGGGAGCGATGTTGAAGTCCCCGAGGACGGCGAACGGGCGGGGCCCGGCGGCGTCCTCGGTGGCGGCCGTGCGCAGCGCCTGCAGCCACTCCAGCTTGTAGCGGTAGTGGGCGTGGTCGACCTCGCGGCCGTTGGGCACGTAGACCGACCAGACCCGGACCGGGCCGCAGGTGGCGGCGACGGCGCGCGGCTCGACGTCGGGCAGCAGGGCGCCGTCGGCGAGGTAGCCGGGCTGGCCGGGCAGGTCGCGCACGACGTCGTCCAGGCCGAGCCGGGACACGATCGCGACGCCGTTCCACCGGCCGGTGCCGTGGGCCGCCGTCTCGTACCCGAGGGCGCGCACCTCCTCGTACGGGAAGGCGTCGGCCGCGCACTTGAGCTCCTGGAGGCAGAGCACGTCGGGCTTGGCGCTCTCCAGCCACTCCAGGAGCTTGGGCAGCCGCGCGGTGACGGAGTTGATGTTCCAGGTGGCGATGCGGACGGTCACGGCGGGCGGCCTTCCCGGTGGTTCGGTACGGACGGGCGGTTCGGTACGGACGGGCGGTCCGGTCAAGACGAGGGGTGGGCACCCCCCGAGGGGACGCCCACCCCGAACATACCGCCCGGCACCGACAGCGCGGCCCGGCCGGCCTGCGGCCCGGTCAGCCCGTGGGCCGGACCACCGCCGCGGAGCCGCCTCCGCGCCGGACCGGTTCGGCCGCGGCCACCCACCGCCCGTCCGGCAGCCGTTCGACGCCGGTCGCGGCGCCGATCTCGGCGACGGACGTGAAGCTGTGCCCGAGCGCCTCCAGGGCGGCCCGTTCGGGCAGCGCCAGGAAGCCGGGCTCGGCCTGGGTGGCGACGGTGTTGCGCTGGCTGGCGCGCGGTGCGGCGATGGCCTGTTCCAGGCTCAGGCCCCGGTCGAGCCGCCCGAGCAGCACCTGGAGGGTGGTGGTGATGATGGTCGCGCCGCCGGGGCTGCCGGTGGCCAGCAGCGGTTCGCCGTCGCGCAGCACGATGGTCGGGGAGATCGAGGAGCGCGGCCGCTTGCCCGGCCCGGGCAGGTTGGGGTCGGGGACGCCCGGGGTGAGCGGGGTGAAGTCGAAGTCGGTGAGCTCGTTGTTGAGCAGGAAGCCGCGGCCGGGGACGGTGATGCCGCTGCCGCCGGTCTGCTCGATGGTGAGGGTGTAGGAGACGACGTTGCCCCAGCGGTCGGCCACGCTGAGGTGGGTGGTGTTGGGGCCCTCGTAGGGCTCGGCGACGGCGGGGCCGGCCTCGGCGCAGTCGGCGGGGTGGCGCGGGTCGCCGGGGGCGAGCGGGCTGGTGAGGGCGCGGTCGGGGCTGATCAGGCAGGCCCGGGAGGCGGCGTAGCGCGCGGAGAGCAGTTCCTTGGTGGGGACGTCGCCGAAGGCCGGGTCGCCGACCCAGCGGTTGCGGTCGGCGAAGGCGATCCGGGAGGCGTCCAGGAAGTGGTGGTAGTACTGCGTGTCGCTGTACGCGCCGAGGTCGCCGTCCTCCAGGATGCCGAGCGCCTCGCCGACGGTGGTGCCGCCGGAGCTGGAGGGGGCGATGGAGTAGACGTCGTAGTCCCGGTACGGGACGTGGGTGGGCGCCTGGCGGCGGACCTGGTAGGCGACGAGGTCGGCGGTGTCGATCTTGCCGGGGCGGGCCTTGCGGCCGGAGGCCGGGTCGACCGGCGGGTGCTGGACGGTGTCGGCCACGTCCTTGCCGAGGTCGCCCTGGTAGAAGGCCTTGACGCCGTCCTTGGCGAGCAGCCGGTAGGTGGCGGCGAGGTCGGGGTTGCGCAGGACGGTGCCGACCTCGGGGGGCTTGCCGCCGGGCAGGTAGAGCTTGGCGGTGTCCGGGAAGTCCTTGAACCGGTCGTAGTTGTCGGCGGTCTGACCGTGGAAGGTCTGGTCGACGACGAAGCCGTCGTCGGCGATCCGCTCGGCGGGCTTGAGGGCGTCGGCGAGCGTGCGGGTGCCCCACTGGCGCAGGGCGGTGTCCCAGGTGGCGGCGGTGCCGGGGACGCCGACGGACAGGCCGCTGGTGACGGCGTCGGCGAAGGCCAGCGGCTTGCCGTCCTCCAGGAACAGCCCGCTGTCGGCGGTGCGACCGGCCACCTCGCGGCCGTCGATGGTGTGCACCCGGCCGGTGGCGTGGTCGTAGTAGACGAAGTACCCGCCGCCGCCGATGCCGGAGGAGTAGGGCTCGGTGACGCCGAGGGCGGCCGCGGTCGCGACCGCCGCGTCGACCGCGTTGCCGCCCTTGCGCAGCACCTCGATGCCGGCCGCGGTGGCGTCGGCGTCGACGCTGGCCACAGCTCCGCCCCGGCCCACCGCCTCGGGGGCCTTCGGCGGCGGGGCCGCCCCCGCCGCCCCGGCCGGCCCGGCGCAGGACCAGACCAGGGCGGTGGCGAGCAGCAGCGGTGGTGCGATCCGGGCCAGAGCCCTCATCCGAGTCCTCCTGAGTCGACGTCAACTCCGTTGTCTCACAGGAGGCATGATCCCGACAATCACACCGCACCGCTACCAACCGGTAGTTGACGCGGCCGACGCGATCGGGGAGAGGACGGTCAGACGCCGCTGCGCTCGACCCGGCGCCGCTTGATGGTGCGGAACCGGCGGGCGACCTGCCGGGCGAGGTCGGCGGCGCCGACCAGGCCGGCCTCGTTGCCGAGTGCGGCGTGCACGATGCTGGCCTCGGGCCGGAAGCCGCGCCCGGTGAGGGTGCGGCGGAAGGTGTCCCGGGCCGGGCCGAGCAGCAGGTCGCCGGCCTCGGAGACGCCGCCGCCGATGACGAAGCGGCCCGGGTCGAGCGCGGCGGCCAGGTTGGCGATGCCGACGCCGAGCCAGGTGCCGACCTCGTAGAGCAGTTCGGTGGCGGTCGGGTCGCCGGCCCGGGCGGCCTCGGTGACCAGCGGTCCGGTGATGCCCTCGACGGTGCCGCCGGCCCGGGCGAGCAGCGGCTGAACCACCGGGGACTCCTCGGCGACGAGTTCGCGGGCGTCGCGCACCAGCGCGTTGCCGGAGGAGTACTGCTCCCAGCAGCCGCGGTTGCCGCACGGGCAGCGGTGGCCGCCGGGCAGCACCTGCATGTGGCCGAACTCGCCCGCCAGGCCGTACTTGCCGCGGTCGACGTAGCCGTCGCGGACGACGGCACCGCCGATGCCGGTGCCCAGGGTGAGCATCACCATGTGGTCCTCGCCGCGCCCGGCGCCGAAGCGCCATTCGGCCCAGGCGGCGGCGTTGGCGTCGTTCTCGACGATCACCGGGAAGCGCAGCCGCTCGCTGAGCGCCTGCTGGAGCGGCTCGCCCCGCCAGTTCAGGTGCGGGGCGAACAGCACCGTGGAGCGGTCGGCGTCGACCCAGCCGGCCGCGCCGATGCCGACGGCGTGGACGTCGTGCCGGTCGGCGAGCTCCAGCACCAGGTCGACGATGACGTTCTCGACGACCTTGGCGCTCTTGCTCTTGTCGGGGGTGTCGGTGCGCAGCTTCTCCAGCACCGTGCCCTCGCCGTCGACCACTCCGGCGACCACCTTGGTGCCGCCGATGTCGACGCCGATGGTGGGCAGTCGCAGTATCCCGGCGGGCAGGGCGCGGCGGCGGCGCTCGGCGCGGGGGCCGAGGCCGAGCAGGGTGGGCAGGACGGCCGGCCGGGTGCTGCCTTGGGGGCTGGTCACGGCTACGGACGCTCCTCACGGGGCTCGGGGTCAGGACGGGGCTCGGGGTCGGTGCGGGGCTGGGGTTCGGTGCGGGGCTCAGGCTCGGTGGGCCGGGCCAGCTCGTGCGAGAGTTCGGCGAGGTCGGAGCCGCCGGCCATCTCGGTGGTGAGCTGTTCGAGGCCGATCTCGGTGCGCGGGTGGCTGCCGGCCATCCGGCCCCGCTTGAGCAGGGTGAAGTGGTCGCCGACCAGGTACGCGTGGTGCGGGTTGTGGGTGATCAGGACGACCCCGAGCCCGGCGTCGCGGGCGGCGGTGACGTACTTGAGCACCACTCCGGACTGCTTGACGCCGAGCGCCGCGGTCGGCTCGTCCAGGATGAGCACCTTGGCGCCGAAGTGCACGGCCCGGGCGATCGCCACGCACTGGCGCTGGCCGCCGGAGAGGGTGCCGATCGGGCGGTCCACGTCGTGCAGGTCGATGCCCATCCGGGCGAGCGCCTCGCGGGTGGTGGCGCGCATCGCCTCGGCGTCCAGGCGCAGGCCGCCCCAGCGGCGGTGGCCCTGTTCGGAGCCGAGGAAGAAGTTGCGCCAGACCGGCATCAGCGGGACGACGGCGAGGTCCTGGTAGACGGTGGCGATGCCGCGGTCCAGGGCCTGGCGCGGGGAGTCGAGCCGGACCTCCTCGCCGCCGACGGTGTAGGTGCCCTCGTCGTGCTGGTGCAGCCCGGAGATGATCTTGATCAGGGTGGACTTGCCGGCGCCGTTGTCGCCGAGCACGCAGCTGATCTCGCCGGCGTGCAGGGTGAGCGAGACGTCCTGGAGGGCGCGGACGGTGCCGTAGCTCTTGCCGACGCCCTCCAGGGCGAGCAGTTCGGTCTTCATCGGGGCCCCCGTTCGGCCTGGCGCTTGACGTACGCGTTCAGCAGGGCGGCGAGCAGCAGCATCGCGCCGAGGAAGAACTTGAACCAGTCCGGGTTCCACTGGGCGTAGATGATCCCCTTGCTGGCCATGCCGAAGATCAGCGCGCCGAGCGCGGAGCCGACCACCGAGCCGTAGCCGCCGGTGATCAGGCAGCCGCCGATGACGGCCGCGACAATGTAGATCAGCTCGTTGCCGACGCCCTCGCCGGACTGCACGGTGTCGAAGGAGAACAGCAGGTGCTGGCCGAGCACCCAGGCGCCGAAGCCGACGCCGAGGTAGAGCAGGGTCTTGGTGCGGGCGACCGGCACGCCGACCGCGCGGGCGGCGTCCGCGTCGCCGCCGACGGCGAAGATCCAGTTGCCGAAGCGGGTGCGCAGCAGCACCCAGCTGCCGACCGCGAGCAGGCCGAGCCACCACCAGACGGTGGCCTTGATCGTCAGTCCGCCGACGGTGACCTCGGAGGCGAACAGCCAGCGGCAGGCGGCGAAGCCCTCCATGTCGGAGATCGGCTTGGTGGAGACGGTGCCGGAGACCAGCTTGGTGACGCCGAGGTTGGCGCCGGTCAGCATCAGGAAGGTGCCGAGGGTGACGATGAAGCTGGGCAGCCGGGTGCGGCCGAGCATCCAGCCGTTGAAGGCGCCGACGGCCAGGGTGACGGCGAGCGAGACCAGCACGCCGACCCAGGTCACCGCGGTGAACCGGTAGGAGACCATCGAGGAGGTCAGCGCGGCGGTGGTGACCAGCACGCCCGCCGACAGGTCGAACTCGCCGCCGATCATCAACAGCGAGACCGGGACGGCCATGATCCCGATGGTGGACGCCGCGTAGAGCACGGTGCCCAGCGAGGAGACCCGCAGGAAGGGTTCGGCGGCCACCGCGAAGACGGTGAACACCGCGGCGGCGGCGATCAGCGAGCCGAGCTCGGGGCGGGCGAGCAGACGGCGCAGCGCGGCCGGGCGGTCCTGGGCGAGGACGTCGGTGGTGCTCACCTGGTCCCCCTCGCGACGTACTCGGCGAGCGCGTCGGCGTCGTCCTTGGTCAGGATCTGCGGGCCGGTCGCGACGGGCTTGCCGCCGCCGAGCATGTCCAGGTTGGACTTGTACAGCCAGAGCAGGTCGACGCCCTCGTAGCCCTGGAGGTAGGGCTGCTGGTCGACGGCGAAGCCGACGGAGCCGGACTTGAGGCCGGCCACCACCTGCGGTCCCAGGTCGAAGGTGTCGAGCTCGACGGCGCGGTGGACGTCCTGGACGGCCTGGAGGCCGGTGGCGGCCATCGGGCCGGAGAGGGTGAGCACGGTGTCGATGGCCGGGTCGGCCTGGAGCTTGGCGGAGATCGCGGCGCGGGCGTCGGGCATGTTGACGCCGTCCACGTACAGCACCTGGAAGGCGCCGCCGGCCTTGGACTGGGCGCCGGAGCAGCGCTGCTCCTGGCCGATGTTGCCCTGCTCGTGGATGACGCAGAGCACGTTCCTGCGGCCGCGGCCGGCCAGCTCGGTGCCGGCCGCCTGGCCGGCGGTGGACTCGTCCTGGCCGATGTGGGTGAGCGCGCCGAACTTGGCGGAGTACTCCTGGCCGGAGTTGACGGTGATCACGGGGATGCCGGCGGCCTTGGCCTTGCCGAGGACGTCGGCCATGGCGTCGCCCTTGGCGAGGGTGACCAGCAGGCCGTCGACCTTCTGGTCGATGGCGGCCTGGACGAGCTGGACCTGGTTCTGGGTCTGCGCGTCGTTGGAGTACAGGAAGGTGATGTTGTCCTTGGCGGCGGCCTGCTCGGCACCCTTGCGCACGCTGTCCCAGAAGGCGTCGCCGGCCCCGGCGTGGGTCACCATGGCGACCTTCCAGCGCGGGGTGGTGACGGCGCTGCCGCCGGCGGCCGACGCCTTGGCGCGGGCCTCCTCGGCACGGCGGCCTCCGGTACTGCTGCAACCGGCCGCTGTGACCGCGAGTGCCAGGAGGGCGCAGACGGGCCAGAAGCGGCGGGACGGGCGAAAGCGGGTTGTGCTCATCCCCCTAGTCTCTCTGGCCGGGCGGCACGTGGATGACACCGCCTCGCCCGGCGGCGCCCGCGACGCGGGAGGTAAGGTGCCCCGGGGGACCTTCCTGGAAGTTCGCTGGACATCTCGTCCGGACGACGGCCGTCCGGGTGGCAGACTTAGCGCCGACCCGAAACAGGAACATCACAGGAAACGTGATGTTCCTCTCAGGTTCCGCACAGATTCGGATGGCAACCGATCATCGGTTCAGCGCCGTCCAATGCCATTGGAGTGCGTTCGGGCGAGTGGGGCTCGGGCGGCCAGCAACCCGGATACGAGAACTTGATGCAACTGACAGGTACGCCATTCTTCATCCTCACCGTCATCCTGGTGCCGGTGTCCATCGCGGTGGCGCTCCTGTACTGGGGCAAGGTCCGCGGGCCGAACCCGGTGCGGATCCTGTCCAGGCTCGTCATGATCATGTTCTGCCAGATCACGGCCGTGCTGATGGTCTTCGTGATGGTCAACAACGCCAACCTGATCTACGGCAACTGGGACGACCTGCTCGGCACCGGCGACCACGTCCGGGCCGTGCCGCAGGTGGCGCCGGCCGACCAGGGCGGCGCCGCGGGCAAGGACGGCGCCGGCCAGGGCGGCGGCGACGCGGCCAAGCAGCCGCCGAAGGCGCTCCAGAAGTTCGCCGGCGTGGGCGACCCGGCGGTGCCCGGCGACGTCCAGAAGACCGAGCTCAAGGGCCAGGTGTCCGGAGTCGACGGCGAGGTCCTGGTCTGGCTGCCGCCGCAGTACAACGACCCGGCGTTCAAGGACAAGAAGTTCCCGGTGGTCGAGCTGATCCCGGGCTACCCGGGCTCCTCCTCCACCTGGTACGGCACCCTCAAGGTCTCCGAGCAGCTCAAGCCGCTGATGCAGCAGGGCAAGGTCTCCCCGTTCATCCTGGTCTCGCCGCGCACCCTGCTCCTCGGCAACCACCAGGACGCCGGCTGCACCGACATCCCCGGCAAGATCAACGCCGACGCCTGGCTCACCCGGGACGTCCCGCAGATGATCATGGACAACTTCCGCGCCGACCCGTCCCCGGACCGCTGGGGCATCGCCGGCTACTCGGCCGGCGCCCACTGCGCGGCCAAGCTGTCCCTGGCGCACCCCAACCGGTACCGGGCCGCGATCTCGATGTCCGGCTACAACGACCCGGCGTCCGAGAACGACTCCCTGGTCGGCAAGGACCCGAAGCTGCGCGAGGCCAACAACCCGGTCAACATCCTCAAGAGCGCCCAGCAGCCGCCGAAGGTCAGCCTCTACATCAGCGGCAAGAAGGGCGACGGTCTGGAGGACGGCCAGGCGATCGCGGCGGCGGCCAAGGAGCCGACCAAGGTGCAGGTCCAGGAGAGCAACGGCCCGCACACCACCGAGCTGTGGAAGACCATGGTGCCGAGCATCTTCGAGTGGATGACCTCGGTCATCCCGCCGCAGTAGTCCCACGCAGTAACGATCATGCAGGAGGGCGAGGCGGGGGGGGGTCTGGGGGGGGGTCCCTCCTTGGGGCACAATCTCCACGCCCCTCGGTCTTGGTCCCCC
>NZ_JBHVWW010000058.1:0-42934 GCF_042882025.1 Kitasatospora sp. NPDC058243 | reverse complement strand
ACGTTTTGGGGGGGGTGACTGTGTTCCTCCAGAAGAGGTATCCCCAGGGAGGAAAGCTGGGGAGGGGGGCCCCACGGGGGTTTTTCGTGTCGGGCCCTCCTGCATGAGGCACGGCTCTCAGGCCCGGCCGTCCGGTCCAACCCCCGGGCCCGGCCGTCCCGACCCGTCAGGCCAGTTCGAGCGCCAGGTAGAAGTCCACCCGGTCCTCCAGCCGGGAGAGGTCACGGCCGGTCAGCTCCTCGATCCGGCCGATCCGGTAGCGCAGGGTGTTGACGTGGACGTGCAGCTGCGCGGCGCAGCGCGTCCAGGAGCCGTCCGAGCGCAGGAACGCCTCCAGGGTGCGGACCAGGTCCGCCTGGTGCTCGATGTCGTACGCGATCACCTTGTCCAGCAGCCGGCTGCGGAAGGCGCGGCGGACCTCGTCCGGGACGGCCGCCAGCAGCAGCACGTGCGAGGCCAGCTCCTCGGGGCCCGCCACGCAGACCCGGCCGACCCGGGCGGCGGCGATCCGGCGGGCGTGCCGGGCCTCCTCCAGGGCGCCGCGCAGGCCGCCGGCCTCGGAGGCGGGGGCGGAGACGCCGAGGGTGATCCGGCCCTCCGAGCCGAGGCCCGCCTCCAGCGGGGCGAGCAGGTCGCGCAGGGTCTCGGCGGGCACCGGGCCGTCCAGGGCGGGCAGCACCACGACGGCGCCGGAGCCGGCCCCGGCGACCAGCGCGCGGTCGGTGGTGCCGCCCAGCGCCTCCTCCAGGACGGCGCGCACCACGCCCTCGGGCAGGCCGGTGCCCTCGGCGCTGAGCACCAGCCAGGACCCGTCCTGGGCCTGGGGTTTGGGCTCGACGCTCTCGTAGCGGGCGGCCATCGCCGTGGAGGCGTACAGGGTGCGGCTGATCTCGGCCGGGTCGGCGTCGCGCTGGAGCAGGGCCAGCACCTCGTCGGCGAGGCGGCGGCGCAGCCGGCGGCCCTCGTCGCGGCGGTGGCGCTCGGCGGCGACCAGCCGGGCCAGGTTCTCGGCGAGCTGCTGGCGCTTGGCGGTCCACTCGGTGACGTCGCCGGCCACCGCGAGCACCCAGTCGGCCAGCGGCGCCTGGTGGTCGGCCGAGGCCGGGGCGGGCAGCAGCGAGTAGGAGCCGCCGGCCAGGCGGGCCCGGTGCGGGGGGCGGCGGCGCTGGCGCTGGGCGCCGAGGTGGGCGCGGACCAGCTGGTCGCGGTCCTCGGCCGGGAGGCGGTCGGCGGGGCCGGCGATCACCGCGCCGGTGGGGGTGAGCACCCAGCAGTCGAGGTCGAGGTCGCCGCCGAGCAGGTCCAGCACCGCGTCCAGCCCGCCGCCGCCGGCCGCCGAGACCAGCAGGCGGTGCCGGTCGACGAGGGCGGCGAGGTCGGCGGCGCGGTCGGCGGAGACCTGGCGGCCGATGAACTCGGTGACGGTGCCGAAGGCGATGTCGTCGGGGACGGCCAGCAGCGGCATCCGGTGCCGCCGGCAGGCCTCCACCAGGTCCTCGGGCACCGGGCCGACCTCGGCCTCGCCGGCCGCCAGGGCGACCGCGCCGCCGGCCACGATGGTCCGCACGAACCGCTCGGAGTCGGCCGGGGCGGTGCGCCACAGCATGCCGGTGAGCACCAGCTCGCCGCCGTGCAGGTAGCGGCCGGGGTCGTGCAGGTCCGTGGTCATGACGCCGCTGACCTGCCGGTCCAGCTCGTCCTCGGCCGCGAGCAGGCGCAGTCGCGGGGCGCCGGGGGCGAGCAGGTCACGGACACGCATCCGCGGACTCCTAACGGGGCTGAGGGTGGGATGGGGCTGAGGGGGTGGGCCGAACGGGGGAGGCCCGAGCGTTCGGTCGGGGGTCACAGTGTGCCCGAACATCCGTACTTGTCGTCACGTCCGGGCGGGCGACCGGATCACGGGCCCGTCGCTTGCGAATCACGGCCGGATTACGGTCGTAGGTAGCACCTGGTGAACACCTGGGCTGCGCATTCCTCTCCTTAGAGGAACGTACAGGATGCCGGGCGGGAGCACAGCCGGGGCTTCATGCCATCGGTGACTGCCTGTGGGCCCCGTCGCGGCGGTTCACTGGGCGACACGCCGCCGGACGCAGCCCGGTGACCGGGGCCCGACGCGGAGGCGACGAAGCGGTTGGTTGAGAGGTCCGAACACCGAGTTCCGGGCACTGTGCCCACCCGTCCGGCAGGCGACGACTTGAGGAGACACCCGCATGGAGTTCCTTCGGCCCGCTACCTGGGACGAGGCACTCGCGGCGAAGGCCGAGTACCCGACCGCACTGCCCATCGCGGGCGGTACGGACGTCATGGTCGAGCTGAACTTCGACGTGCACCGGCCATCCGCGATTCTCGATCTGAACCGCATCACCGAGCTCACCCAGTGGTCGAACGACGGCGGCGTCGTCAGGCTCGGCGCCTCCGTCCCCTACTCCCGGATCATCGACGAGCTGTCCGGGCCGCTGCCCGGGCTGGCACTGGCGGCCCACACCGTCGGCTCCCCGCAGATCCGCAACCGCGGCGGCGTCGGCGGCAACCTCGGCGCGGCCTCCCCGGCCGGCGACTCCCACCCGGCGCTGCTGGCGGCCGGCCGGGACGTCCTGGTCGAGGCCGCCTCCGTGCGCGGCACCCGGCTGATCCCGATCGACGACTTCTACGTCGGCGTGAAGCGCAACAGCCTGGAGGCCGACGAGCTGATCCGGGCCGTGCGCATCCCGGTGGCGGACGGCCCGCAGCAGTTCTCGAAGATCGGCACCCGCAACGCCATGGTGATCGCGGTCTGCGCCTTCGGTTTCGCCCTCCACCCGAAGAACGGCACCGTCGGCACCGGCATCGGCTCGGCCGCCCCCACGCCGCGCCGCGCCGTCGAGGCCGAGGAGTACCTGGAGGGCGTGCTCGCCGAGCGCGGCCTCTGGGAGTCCGGCGACCTGCTGGGCGCCGAGGTGGTCCAGCGCTTCGGCGAGCTGGTCAAGGCGGCCGCCTCGCCGATCGACGACGTCCGGGGCACCGCCGACTACCGCCGGCACGCGCTGGCCGTGATGGCCCGCCGCACCCTCACCTGGACCTGGAACGACTACAGCAAGCAGATCAGGAGCGCGGCATGAGGGTGACTTTCACCGCCAACGGCAAGCCGGTCGAGGCGGACGACGTCTGGGAGGGCGAGAGCCTCCTGTACGTGCTGCGCGAGCGGGTCGGCCTGCCGGGCTCCAAGAACGCCTGCGAGCAGGGCGAGTGCGGCTCCTGCACGGTCTACCTGGACGGCGTGCCGGTCTGCAGCTGCCTGGTCGCGGCCGGCCAGGTGCAGGACCGCGAGGTGCGCACGGTCGAGGGGCTGACCGACGAGAACGGCGAACTCGGCCTCGTCCAGCAGGCGTTCATCGACGCCGGCGCCGTCCAGTGCGGCTTCTGCACCCCCGGCCTGCTGGTGCAGACCGACGCGCTGCTGGAGCGGGACGCCCAGCCGAGCGACAACGACATCCGCGAGGCGCTGTCGGGCAACCTCTGCCGCTGCACCGGCTACGAGAAGATCATGGACGCGGTGCGGCTGGCGTCCGCCCGCACGTGCGCCGGAAAGGCCGTTTCGCAATGACCACCCGCACCATCCAGGGGCAGAAGAACCTCCAGGACATCCGGCAGGCCAGCAAGGACGGCATCGGCGGCTCACCGCTGCGCCCGGACGGCCACCTCAAGGTCAAGGGCGAGTTCGCGTACTCCTCCGACATGTGGCACGAGGACATGCTCTGGGGCACGGCGCTGCGCTCGCCGCACCCGCGCGCCACCATCCTGTCGGTGGACATCTCCGAGGCGCTCAAGGTGCCCGGCGTCTACGCCGTCCTCACCCACCAGGACATCCCCGGCGCGAAGTACTACGGCCTGGAGATCCAGGACCAGCCGGCCCTGGCCATCGACAAGGTCCGCTACCACGGCGAGGCGATCGCCCTGGTCGCGGCCGACCACCCGGAGACCGCCCGCCGCGCGGTGAAGAAGATCAAGGTCGAGTACGAGGTGCTCACCCCGATCGTCACCGAGGAGCAGTGCCTCGACCCCGCCACCCACGGCTACGTGCACGAGCCGCACGAGTACAAGTCGCACGGGTACGGCAACATCTGCCACGAGCAGCGGCTGGTCTCCGGCCTCGGCGTCACCGACGAGGTCCGCGCGCTCGCGGACGTCGTCGTCAGCGGCGACTACGAGGTCGGCATGCAGGACCAGGCCTTCCTCGGCCCCGAGTCCGGCCTCGCGGTGCCCGCCGAGGACGGCGGCATCGACCTCTACATCGCCACCCAGTGGCTGCACGTCGACCGCCAGCAGATGGCCCCGGTGCTCGACCTGCCCGAGGAGAAGGTCCGGCTCACCCTGGCCGGCGTCGGCGGCGCCTTCGGCGGCCGCGAGGACCTGTCGATGCAGATCCACGCCTGCCTGCTGGCCCAGCACACCGGCAAGCCCGTCAAGATCGTCTACGCCCGCGACGAGTCCTTCTTCGGCCACGTGCACCGCCACCCCGCCAGGATGCACTACGAGCACGGCGCCACCCGCGACGGCAAGCTGGTCTTCGCCGACTGCCGGATCGTGCTGGACGGCGGCGCGTACGCCTCCGCCTCGCCCGCCGTGGTCGGCAACGCGGCCTCGCTCGGGCACGGCCCGTACGTGATCCCGAACGTACGGATGCACGCCATCGCGCTCTACAGCAACAACCCGTCCTGCGGCGCCATGCGCGGCTTCGGCGCCGTCCAGGCCGCGTTCGGCTACGAGTCGCAGATGGACAAGCTGGCCGCCGAACTCGGCATGGACCCGGTCGAGTTGAGGCAGCTCAACGCCATGTCGGAGGGCGACCGCATGCCCACCGGCCAGCAGATCGACTCGCCCGCCCCGGTCGCCGAACTGCTGCGGCGCGCCAAGGAGATGCCGCTGCCGCCGCCGCTGGACACCGAGCACCCGGACGTGCGCCAGCTCCCCGGGGCGCTGTCCAACACCTCGCACGGCGAGGGCATCGTGCGCGGCGTCGGCTACTCGGTCGGCATCAAGAACGTCGGCTTCTCCGAAGGCTTCGACGACTACTCCACCGCCCGGGTGCGCCTGGAGGTGATCGGCGGCGAGCCCGTCGCCATGGTGCACACCGCGATGGCGGAGGTCGGCCAGGGCGGCGTCACCGTGCACGCCCAGATCGCCCGCACCGAGCTGGGCGTCGAACTGGTCACCATCCACCCGGCCAACACCGAGGTCGGATCGGCCGGATCGACCTCCGCCTCGCGCCAGACGTACATGACCGGCGGGGCCGTGAAGCTGGCCGCCGAGGCGGTCAGGCGGGCGCTGATCGAGAAGGGCCGCCGCCGCTACGGCTGGACCCACGGCGACATCACGCTGATCGCCGGGAAGGTCGTCTCGGAGAGCGCCGGCGTGCTGGTCCCCATGGTCGACCTGCTCGGCGAGGAGGCCATCGACCTCACCCGCGAACACCACCACCGCCCGACCGTCCCCTTCGACAAGGAGACCGGGCAGGGCTTCGGCCACGTCCAGTACACCTTCTGCGCCAACCGCGCGGTGGTCGACGTGGACGTCGAACTGGGCCTGGTCAAGGTCGTCGAGCTCACCGCCGTCCAGGACGTCGGCAAGGCGCTCAACCCGCTCTCCGTCGTCGGCCAGATCCAGGGCGGCTGCACCCAGGCGCTCGGCCTCGCCGTGATGGAGGAGATCATCGTGCGGGACGGGAAGGTGCGCAACGCCTCCTTCACCGACTACCTGATCCCCACCATCCTCGACACCCCGCCGATCCCGGTGGAGATCCTCGAACTCCCCGACCCGCACGCCCCGTACGGGCTGCGCGGCGTCGGCGAGGCCCCGACCGTCTCGGCGACGCCGTCGATCGTGGCAGCCATCCGCAACGCCACCGGCCTGGCCCTCAACCGGATCCCGGTCCGGCCCGAGCACCTGACCACGGAGGCCCCCGGAGCCTGACGCCCCCGGAGCCCGCAAGCTCCCCCGGGCTTCGGGCCCCGGGGGAGCACGGCCGGGGTGCAGGAGAACCTCCCCGGGGCGGCGACCGTCTTCCGCGCCGCCCCGGGGCCGCTCCACCGCGCCACCCCCACTCGCGTGCACCACCCACCGGCACGCGAGCGCACCATCCCGCTGCCTCTCCCACGCCGGGGTTCTGCAGCGGTGCGCACCACCCACGCACCGCAGGCACCGCCACAGTGCGCCCAGTGAGTCGAGCAGTCCCCCTGCGCCAACCTCGTTGACTGGCAGTCAGGTCGGCTCGCCCACCCCAACCCCCTTTGACACTTGGGAGTGGACATGACCCAGATCCCCACGGAACACAGCCCCACAGAAGAAAGACCCACCGAGGACGACACCGCCGCGCCCGCCCCCGCCCCGGCCCCCGCTCCGAAGAACGCACTGGACGCGTACTTCAAGATCACGGCCCGGGGATCGACCTTCGGCAACGAGATCCGCGGCGGCCTCACCACCTTCATGGCGATGGCCTACATCGTGCTGCTCAACCCGATCATCCTGAGCGGCGCCGACGTCAACGGCCTCGAGCTGGACCACGCGCAGCTCACCACCGCGACCGCGCTCGCCGCCGCCGTCACCACGATCCTGATGGGCGTGGTCGGCAACGTCCCCCTGGCGGTCGCCGCCGGGCTCTCGGTCTCCGGCGTGATATCCGCGCTGGTGGTGCCGCACACCACCTGGCCCCAGGCCATGGGCCTGTGCGTGATCTACGGCCTGCTGATCGTCCTGCTGGTCGTGTCCGGGCTCCGCGAGAAGATCATGAACGGCATCCCGCTGCCGCTCAAGCACGCCATCACCATCGGCATCGGCCTCTTCGTCTCACTGATCGGCCTGGTCAAGGCCGGCTTCGTGCACACCGGCGGCCCCACGCCGCTCGCGCTCGGCCCCTTCGGCGAGCTGGCCGGCTGGCCCGTCCTGGTCTTCTGCCTCACCGTGCTGACGATCTTCGTCCTGCTGGCCCGCAACGTCCGCGGCGCGATCCTGATCGGCATCGCCGGCGGCACCGTGGCGGCCTTCGTCATCAACGCGGTCGCCGACCTCCCCGCGAAGACCTGGGTCAGCTCCGCCCCGGTGTGGCCGGGCAGTCCGGTCTCCGCGCCCGACTTCGGCCTCTTCGGCCACGTCGACCTCTTCGGTGCCTTCGGCAGCCGCGGCCTGGGCGCCATCAGCGCCTCGGTCGCCGTCTTCACCCTGGTACTGGCCGGCTTCTTCGACGCGATGGCCACCATCATCGGCGTCGGCACCGAGGCCGGGCTGGCCGACAAGCAGGGCCGGATGCCCGGCCTCTCCAAGGCCCTGTTCATCGACGGGGCCGGCGGCGCCATCGGCGGCCTGTCCGGCGCCTCCGGCCAGACCGTGTTCGTCGAGTCCGCCACCGGTGTCGGCGACGGCGCCCGCACCGGCCTCGCCTCGACCGTCACCGGCGGCGTGTTCGCGCTGATGCTGTTCTTCTCGCCGCTCGCCGCGATCGTCCCGACCGAGGTGGCCTCCGCCGCCCTCGTCGTGATCGGCTCGATGATGATGAGCCAGGCCCGGCACATCGACTGGTCCGACCGCGAGGTCGCCATCCCGGCCTTCCTCACCTGCACCCTGATGCCGTTCACCTACAGCATCACCGCCGGTGTCGCCGCGGGCGTCATCTCGTACACGGTCATCAAGGCGGGCACCGGCAAGTGGCGCGAGCCCGGCCCGCTGATGTGGATCCTCACCGGGGTCTTCGTGGTCTACTTCGCGCTCACCCCGATCAAGTCCTGGCTGGGCGTGCACTAGGGGCTCTCTTTCGGATCACGTCGGATCAGCGCGCGGCGTCGGAGTGCGTGCATCGCAAGGCGGAGGAGGGAGTCCATGCGGAGTATCGGCGACCGACGACAACGCGGCGAGGTGCGTGCTCCGGCGTCGCGCGCCCGGCGTGATCCGAAAGAGAGCCCCTAGACCCTCCCGGCCGGACAGGACCTGGCCGCACCGCCGCCGTACAGGAATCGTTTCCCGTACGGCGGCACCTCCCGTCTACCCTCGCTTGTGTAAGGAGCTCCCCGACATGCAGGACATCGCCGAGCAGTTGCAGGCCTGGCACGCGGCCGGGCGCGCCTTCGCCGTGGCCACCGTCGTCGGCGTCTCCGGCAGCGCGCCCCGGGACCCGGGGGCGGCCCTGGCCGTCGACGCGGCCGGCGAGGCGATCGGCAGCGTCTCCGGGGGCTGCGTCGAGGGCGCCGTCTACGAGCTGTGCCAGGCCGCCATCGAGTCCGGCGAACCCGTGCTGGAACGGTTCGGCTACAGCGACGAGGACGCCTTCGCCGTCGGCCTGACCTGCGGCGGCGTCCTCGACGTGTTCGTCCAGCCGATCCGGCCCGGGGCCGACGACGGGCTCGACGCCGGCATCGCCTACATCGCCTCCGGCACCCCGGTCGCGCTCGCCCGGGTGATCGCCGGGCCCGGCGGACTCGTCGGCGCCACCGTCGCCGTCACCGCCGACACCCACCACGGCGCCCTCTCCCCCGCCCTCTCCCCCGCCCTCCCCCCTGCCCTCCCTCCCGCCCCCTCGACGGCCCAGCCGTCGCCCGCCGCCGCCCCTGCGGCGACGCGCCCCGCGCGACACCTCCTGACCGCGCTCGAACAGGCGGTCGTCACCGAGGCCCGGGCCATGCTCGACGCCGGACGCACCGGCCGGATCGTGCTCGGCCTCGACGGACGCCCCTGCGACGACCGCGACCAGGGCACCGTCACCTGCTTCGTCGAGTCCTACGTGCCCGCACCGCGGATGCTCGTCTTCGGCGCCATCGACTTCGCCGCCGCCGTCGTCCGGATCGGCCGCTTCCTCGGCTACCGCGTCACCGTCTGCGACGCCCGGCCCGTCTTCGCCACGAAGCAGCGCTTCCCCGAGGCCGACGAGGTCGTCGTCGACTGGCCGCACCGCTACCTCGACTCCCAGCTCGACCGGATCGACGGGCGCACCGTGCTCTGCGTGCTCACCCACGACGCCAAGTTCGACATCCCGCTGCTGGAACGCGCCCTGCGGCTGCCGGTCGGCTACGTCGGCGCGATGGGCTCGCGCCGCACCCACCGCGACCGCGAGGCGCGGCTGCGCGAGGTCGGGCTCACCGAGGCCGAGATCGGCCGGCTGCGCTCCCCCATCGGCCTCGACCTCGGCGCCCGCACCCCCGAGGAGACGGCCGTGTCCGTCGCCGCCGAGATCATCGCCCACCGGCGCGGCGGCAGCTGCCTGCCGCTCAACGCCGGGGACGGCCCGATCCACCACGAGGCACCGGACACCCCCGAGGAGCCCCGGGCGGCGCGACAGGCACGACGCACGCGACGGACGCACGCCGCCTGAGGCCGGCGGTCAGTCGCTCAGCGCCAGCTTCACGCCGAAGCCCACCACCACCGCGCCGGTCACCCGGTCCATCAGCCTCCGGGCAGCCGGGCGACGCAACCAGCCGCGCAGCGCCTGGGCGAAGCCGACCAGGACGGCCGACCACAGCACGCCCTCCACCACGTGGACGCAGGTGAGCGCCACCCCGGCGGCGAAGTGCGGGGCCCCGGCGGGGATGAACTGCGGCAGCACGGCCACGTAGAACACCCCGACCTTCGGGTTCAGCAGATTGGTCAGCGTGCCGCGCCGCCAGCCGTACCCGAAGCCGCCCTCGACCGGCTCCTCCTCGGCCGCCGCCTCCCCGCCCCGGCTGCGCAGCATGCCGACGCCCATCCACACCAGGTACGCGGCCCCGCCCCAGCGCAGCACCTCGTACGCCACCTGCGAGGCGGTCAGCAACGCCGTCACCCCGGCCGACGTCAGCGTCCCCCAGACCAGCGTCCCGGTCTGGATCCCCAGCACCACCCCCCACGCCTGACGCCGCCGCCCGAGCGCGGACGTGCGCAGCACCAGCGCGGTATCGAGCCCGGGTGTGAGCGTGAGCAGCCCCACGACGAGGGCGAAGGACCACAGAGCCGTTGTCATCTCCATGGGCCTCGATACTCTCACAGGCCCGATGGGGCCCTCGGGTCAACCTCCCGGAGCGAAGCGGGCCTGCGATATACGGGAGCAAGTCTGGCCGATACCGCAGGCCCGCATGGGCCGCTCAGGTGACGTTGAGGCGGGCTGCCAGGCGCAGGAGGCCGGGGCTGAGGCGGGAGAGGAAGCGGGCGGCCTTGGCCTCGGGGGTGACGGGGACGACCGGCTTGCCGGTGCGGACGGCGGTGAGGATGGCGGTGGCGACCTTCTCCGGGGGGAAGCCGCGGCGGGCGTAGAGCCTGGCGGCGCGGGCCTGCTTGGCGGCCTGCTGGTCGGCGGTGGTCGCGGAGAAGGTGGAGGTGCGGGTGATGTTGGTGTTGACGATGCCCGGGCAGATGGTGGAGACGCCGATGCCGTGCCCGGCGAGTTCGGCGCGCAGGCAGTCCGAGAGCATGAACACCGCGGCCTTGCTGGTCGCGTACGCGGTGAGCGCCTTGGACGGCAGGTAGGCGGCGACCGAGGAGACGTTGACCAGGTGGCCGCCGCGGCCGCGGTCGGCCATCAGCGTGCCGAAGGCTCGGCAGCCGTGGATGACGCCCCAGAGGTTGACGTCCAGGACGCGCTGCCACTCCTTCTCGGTGGTCTGCAGGAACGTCCCGGAGTGGCCGATGCCGGCGTTGTTGACCACCACGTCGGGCACCCCGTGCTCCTCCGCGACCGTCTGCGCGAAGGCGTCCACCGCCGCGCCGTCGGCGACGTCCACCCGGTAGGCGTGCGCCTGCGGGCCGAGCAGCGAGGCGAGTTCGGCGGTGCGCTCGGCGGCGGCGAGGTCGAGGTCGCAGACCACGACGCGGGCGCCGTCCTCGGCGAAGGCGAGCGCGGTGGCCCGGCCGATGCCGCTGCCGCCGCCGGTGACGACGACCAGCCGGCCGTCGCCCTGCTCCCGGGCCGGCTCGGCGGCCCCGGTCTCGATGCGGGCGGTGAACTCGCGGACCATCTCGGCCACGGTGGCTCCCTTCTCCAGCAGCGCCGACCAGTGGCCGGCGTGCAGCGTCCGTCGGGTCAGCTCGGGCACCCAGCGTTCCAGCCCCTCGGAGAGGAACGGGGCGACGTAGCGGTCCCGGGTGAGGGTGATCAGCTGGACCGGCACCTGCGTCGGCCGCTCGCGCGGACTGCGCAGCGTGGGGCGGAAGTTGGCCCGGTACAGCTCGATGCCGCGGACGGCGTCGCGGCGCAGGCCGGGCTGCGGGTGGTCGGGCCGCGGGGTGACCTGCTCCAGGTCGCGCAGCACCCGCGGCCAGGCCCGGGCCAGGCCCAGGCGCCACACGCCGGGGGCGAGGAAGGGCAGGTGGAAGGCGGTGATGTACCAGGAGTGCAGGCCCTGGTGGAGGAGTTGGCGCAGGTGGCGCGGGGTGGGCCGGCGCATCCGGTGGCGCAGCCAGTAGCCCATGTGGTCCAGGCAGGGGCCGGACATGGTGGTGTACGAGGCGATCCGCCGCTCGGAGCCGGGCTCGGTGACGGCCTCCCAGGACTGCAGCGAGCCCCAGTCGTGGGCGACCACGTGCACCGGGCGGTCGGGGCTGACGGCGTCGGCGACCGCGAACAGGTCGGCGGCCAGGTGCTCCAGCCGGTAGCCGTCCCGGGTGGCGGGTACTCCGGACTCGCCGGCGCCGCGCACGTCGTAGCGGACCACGTGGTGGTCGCGGGCGAGGTCGGCGGCGACGTCGTCCCAGACCGCGTGGGTGTCCGGGTAGCCGTGCACCAGGAGGACGGTGGGGGCGGCAGGGTCGCCCTGTTCGAAGACGGCGAGCGGGAGGCCGTCGGAGCGCACGGTGCGGCGGCGCGCGGGCGGGGCGGCCGGCGCCTTCGGGGCGTCCAGTGTCTTCGGGGCGGCTGCGGCGTCAGGGGCCTGCGAGGCAGCTGCGGCCTTCGGGGCGTCTGCGGCGGGGGTGGTCATCGGGCGGCCTCCAGGGCAACGTCGTGGGCGGCGCCCGCCGTCCAGCGGCGGACGTGCGGCAGGTCGTCGTCGAGCCAGTGGGCGTCGTCCTCGGTGACCACCAGCAGTTCCTCGAACTTGATGCCCACGCCGCGGAAGCCGATGTGCGGCTCGACCGCCCACAGGCCCGGGGTGGGCGCGTGCCGGGACGACCGGCCGTCCGCCCAGAGCGGTGAACGGCCTTGCAGGCGCTCGGAGATCAGCTCGCGCCCGAGGGTCTGCAGGGTGCGCACGCCGAAGCCGAGGACGTTGACCCCGGCCGGGCCGCGCACGGTGGTGCGGGTGACCTGATGGCCGATCACCCGGCCCGGGTAGACCTGGTGGCGGTTGTCGTAGCCGTGCGCGGCGATCTGCGCGTCCACGGCCGCGTACACCTCGTCGAGCGGACGGCGGGCGCGCACCTCGGCGAGGATCAGCTCGCGGTACACCTGGAGGTCGGCGGCCAGGCGGTCCCAGACCCGGTTCTCACCGACCTTGCCGCCGTAGCCGATGTCGGCGGTGTAGCCGTCGACGATGGGCGCGCAGTCCAGGACGTACGGCATGCCCTCCTCCAGGCGGCGGTTGCCGGCGAAGAACTGGAGCGGGGTGTGGAAGTGCCGGAAGGCCGTGCGGTCGCCGAACCAGGCGAACGGGACGTGGAAGAAGTCCTGCACCCCGGCGGCGACCAGGCGGCGGCGCAGTTCGGCGGTGGCCTGGCGCTCGGTGACGCCCGGTTCGATCCAGGCGGCGACCTGTTCGGCGCAGTCGTAGGCGAGTTGCTGGGTCTCGCGGAAGCGGGCGAGGTCGCGCTCGTCGTAGGGGAAGGTCGGGGGGTTCGCCATCGGGGCTCCTTCTACAGGTCGAGCACGCTACAGGTCGAGCACCAGGGTCTCGCCCTCGGCGGCCCGGGAGACGCAGGGCAGCACGGCGCCGGCGGCACGCTGCTCGGGGGTGAGCCGGCGGTCCCGGTGCTCGGGCGTACCGGCCAGCAGGCGGACCTCGCAGGTGCCGCAGAAGCCCTGGTGGCAGGAGTACGGGAGGTCGGGGCGGGCTTCGCGCAGCACGTCCAGGGCGGAGCGGTCGGCGGGGACCTCCAGCGCCGGGCCGTCGACGCCCAGGCGCAGGGCGAAGGGCTCGCCGCCGACGACCGGGGCGGCACCGAAGCGCTCGAAGTGCAGGGCGGTGGACGGGGATTCGTCCAGGGCGCGCTGCACGGCGGTGAGCATCGGGGCCGGGCCGCAGCAGTAGACGGCGGCGCCGCGCGGGGCGTGGGCGAGCAGGTCGGCGCCGGTCGGCACGCCGTGCTCGTCGTCGGTGCGCAGCACCACCCGGCGCGGGTCGAGGGCGCGCAGCTCGTCCGCGTACGGGAGGGTGTCGGCGCTGCGGCCGACGTGCACCAGGCGCCAGTCCAGGCCGTGCCGCTGCGCCTCGCGGGCCATCGGGAGCAGCGGGGTGATGCCGATGCCGCCGGCGAGCAGCAGGACGGCGGGCTCGGCGCAGAAGGCGAAGCCGTTGCGCGGGCGGCGGGCGGTGAGGCGACTGCCGGGGTGCAGGGTGTCGTGGATCTCGACGGAGCCGCCGCCGCCCTCGGGCAGTCGCCGTATGGCGATCCGGTAGGCGGCGCGGTCGGCGGGGTCGCCGCAGAGCGAGTAGTGGCGTTCGCGGCCGGAGGGCAGGGCGAGGCGCAGGTGGGCGCCGGGCTGCCAGCCGGGGAGCGGGCCGCCGGAGGGGTCGGCGAGTCGCAATTCGACGACGTCGGAGGCGAGTTGGCGGCGGGCGGCGACGACCAGCTGGAGCGGCGGGGTGGGGCGGCTGAGCGGGCGGCGGGGGTTGCGGCGCAGCAGGGGGCTGCCGAGAGCCGGGGTGTAGCGGTCGCCGAAGGCGGTGAGCCGGCGCATGAACGCGTCGGCGCGGGGGCGGCCGTAGAGGTCGGGGGGCGGGTCGAGCAGGTCCATCCGGCGGTCCTTGGCGTCTGGGAGGGGGCGCGGGCGACGGGTGACAAGTTTCAGAGTTCAGATTTCAGATAACAGATAACGTTTTCTGTTATCTGTTATCTGAAATCTGTCGCCTGAACTCTGTCAGTGGCCCCCTGCCGCCGCGCGGGCGGCCGGGGAGGCGGCAAGGTAGCCGAGGGCCTGGCTGGAGGAGCCCTCCTGGGTGGGGTGGTAGCCGGGCCGCAGGTAGCGCAGGCCGGAGCGGATCGACCGGAGCGGGTCGGGCAGCAGGCCGCGCCTCGCGATCTTGCCGGCCTCGCGCCAGGTGGGCTTGAGCCGTCCGCCGAGGGTGGGGTCGGCGGCGAGCAGGAAGCGGGCGCCGCGCACCCAGAGGTGGACGAGCAGCGGCCCGGAGACCGCCATGCCGCGGACCCGGCGCAGGTAGCCGGGGTCGAGGTGGACCATCAGGTCGAAGGCGACGCTGCGGTGTTCGACCTCCTCGGCGCCGTGCCAGCGCAGCAGGTCGAGCATCGTCGGGTCGGCCTTGGCGCGGTCCAGGCCAGGGGAGTTGAGCGCCCAGTTGCCGAGGAAGGCGGTGAAGTGCTCGATCGCCGCCACGAAGGCGACCCGCTCGATGAGGTTCTCGCGTCGCCGCGCGGGGCTGAGCCCGGGCTTGTCGCCGAGGACGCGCTGGAACAGCCAGGCGATCTGCCGGACGTACGGGCGCGGGTCGAGCCCCTGGCCGAGCAGGTGGTCGAGGACCTCCTGGTGCGCCTCGGCGTGGATGGCCTCCTGGCCGATGAACCCGAGGACCTCCTCGCGCAGTTGCTCGTCGCGGATGAGCGGCAGCGCCTCCTTGAAAACCTTGACGAACCAGCGCTCGCCCTCGGGCAGCAGCAGGTGCAGCACGTTGATGACGTGGGTGGCCATCGGCTCGTCGGGGATCCAGTGCAGCGGCAGCCGGTCCCAGTCGAAGCGGACGTCCCGGGGTTCGAGGACGAGGCTGTCGTGGACGCGCGCGGCGGGGACGGCAAGGGCGGGTACGGGGGTTGAGCGGGGCACGGCAGGCCCTCCTGACCTCGGGGCGGCGGCTCGACTCAGGGAAACGTACTCGCGGGTAGCGGCCGGGACAAGGGGTTCGGCGACTCTTATCGACATCGAGTCTAATAAGTGACGCACTCCGGGGCCGTCACCGGAAACGCTTGCGAACGGACGCGCCCGTGAACGAACACGCCTGCGAACCGTCATGTCCGTGAACCAACACGCCCGCGGACAAACACGCGAGCCCCGCCGGATCACTCGGATCCGGCGGGGCCCACGGGAGCGACCGGCCGTCAGACCGCCATCGCCAGCATCAGCGGCGCCGCCCGGGCCGCCAGCAGTTCGGCGGCGGCCTTCAGCTTGTGCACGTTGTCCACCGGCATCGACGTGGCCAGGCAGCCGACCGTGCTGCCCGCCGTGATCGGGACGGCCGCGCACACCGTACCGAGCGCGTACTCCTGGATGTCCAGCACCGGCACGGTGGCCGGCTGCCGCTCCAGCCGGTGCATCAGCTGGTCGGCGTCGGTGACGGTCCGGGAGGTGAGCCGGGCCACCGGGTGGCGGGAGAGGTGGTCCCAGCGGGCGTCCGCGTCGAGCTGGCCGAGCAGGCACTTGCCGATCGCGCTGGCGTGCGCGGTGGCCCGGAAGTCCACCCACTCCTGCACGGCCGGCGCATACTCGGCCGCGGACACCGCCTCCACCGACAACTCGCCGTCGTGGTAGCGGGTGAAGTACACTGCCGCACCCAACTCGTCGCGCAGCTCGGCGAGTTTGCGGTTCAGCCGGGCCTTCACCAGCTGCTCCCGGTTGTGCTGGCCGAGCAGGGCGAAGGTGCCGCCGAGCACCCAACCGCCGTCCTGGCACTGGAGGTAGCCCTCGATCTCCAGGATCTCCGCGAGCTGCCGGACGGTCGGCAGGCCGAGCGAGGTCTCCCGCGCGAGGGCGACCAGGGTGGCACCGTCAGGGTGCCGGTCGACGGCCTCCAGCAGTCTGAGGGCGTGCTGCAGGGAGGTGAACGGGCCGGCGAGGCCCTGGTCCAGCGCGGCGTGGCGACCCGGGGCTGGTGTCGACATGTCGTCCCCTTCCGATGTCCCCCCACGGAGCGACCGCGGGCGCCCTCCAGCCTATCGACCCGGCGGGCCCGGCGACTGCCGTCCGTGAATATCCGTGAACATTCCGTGGAGCACCCACCGATCGCCTGGAGGAACGGTAGTGGAGGACAGCACGACGGGCCCCTCCCCCACTGCCCGCGGAGAGGAGCCCGTCCCGCGGCCGCCGGGTTGCGGGGCCCCGGCGGCCGGTGGGGGCGGGTCAGTCGGTCAGCGGGGCGTCACGCGTGGCGCGCCACGACGGGGTGGCCCAGCCCTCGTTGCACGTGGCACGCCATAGCGAGGTGGCTCAGCCCTCGTCGCCCGCCCGCAGCTTGGCGACGGCCGCCTCCAGGCGGGCGCCGTACTCCTCGTCCGCGGCGTGGAAGTGGGCGAGGTTCTTCTCGACCACGTCGTCGCGGCTCACCTGGGCGACGAAGCCCGCGATGTTGTCGATCAGCCGGGTCCTCTCGCCCGCGGACATCAGCCGGTACAGTTCGCCGGCCTGGAAGAAGTCGTCGTCCTTGGTGTGGGCCGGCGTGGTGTAGGTGCCCGTGCAGCCGTCCAGCCGGACCGGCGCGGCGAGCGCGGTGTCGGTCTGGGCGGGGCCGTCGTACGAGTTGGGCTCGTAGTTCTTGCCGCGGCCGGACTTGTTGACGGCGTGGAGGCCGTCGCGGCCGTAGTTGTCCGCCTCGGTGGCGCGCGGGGCGTTCACCGGCAGCTGGGTGTGGTTGACGCCGAGGCGGTAGCGCTGGGCGTCGGCGTAGGCGAACAGGCGGCCCTGGAGCATCTTGTCCGGGGAGGGGCCGATGCCGGGCACGAAGTTGTTCGGCGAGAACGCGGACTGCTCGACGTCGGCGAAGACGTTCTCCGGGTTCCTGTTGAGCACCAGGCGGCCGACCTTGACCAGCGGGTAGTCGGCGTGCGGCCACACCTTGGTGAGGTCGAACGGGTTGAAGCGGTAGTCCGCGGCCTCGGCCACCGGCATCAGCTGGACGTAGAGGGTCCAGGACGGGAACACGCCGCGCTCGATGGCCTGGTGCAGGTCGCGCTGGTGCGAGTCGGCGTCGGCGCCGAGCACCTCGGCGGACTGGTCGCCGTCCAGCGAGCGGATGCCCTGGTTGGTCTTGAAGTGGTACTTGACCCAGTAGGCGTCGCCCTCGGCGCTGACCCACTGGTAGGTGTGCGAGCCGTAGCCGTTCATGTGGCGGTAGGAGGCCGGGATGCCGCGGTCGCCGAACAGCCAGGTGATCTGGTGGGTCGAGGCGGGCGAGTGGGCCCAGAAGTCCCAGACGTTGTCCGCCTCCTGCACGCCGGTGTACGGGTCGCGCTTCTGCGAGTGGATGAAGTCGGGGAACTTGAGCGGGTCCTTGATGAAGAACACCGGGGTGTTGTTGCCGACCAGGTCGTAATTGCCCTGCGCGGTGTAGAACTTCAGCGCGAAGCCGCGCGGGTCGCGCACCGCGTCGCTGGAGCCCAGGTTGCCGGCCACGGTGGAGAACCGCAGGAAGACCTCGGTGCGCTTGCCGACCTCGGCGAGGAAGTCCGCGCGGGTGTACTGCGACACCTCGTCGGTGACCTCGAAGTAGCCGTACGCACCGGAGCCGCGGGCGTGCACGACGCGCTCCGGGATGCGCTCGCGGTTGAAGCGGGCCAGCTTCTCCAGCAGCTGCTGGTCCTGGATCAGCAGCGGGCCGTACTCGCCGGCCGAGGCCGAGTTCTGGTTGTCGGCGACCGGGGCGCCGGACTCCGTGGTCAGGATCTTGGACATGGAGGGGTCCTTCAGGTGTCGATAAAATCGGTGCGTGGAGAGTGATGTGACGTGTCGTCAGTTTCTCGGCGCGCGCAGGGCTCCGCCGGATCGCCGAACGGGCGCCGGATCGCCGAACGGGCGTCAGGCGCCCAGCAGGCGCCACACCGCCGAGCGGCGGCGGGAGGAGTGCTCGCCGTCGAGGCCGTCGGCGGGCCGGAGCGCGGCGACGGCGCCGGCGGCCGCGGCCTGGTCCGCCAGCGGGCGGGCGGCGGTCAGCGCGGCGGCCTCGTCGGCGGTCAGGCCGGCCTCGGTGAGGGCCGCGGCGGCCTCGGCGGCCGGGACGGCGTTGAACCAGCGCAGCGCGAGGGCCGCGCGGCCGGCCTCGGTGAGGCGCCCGGTGAGCCGGAGGCGGGCGAGGCCGCCGTCCGGGTGGACGTTGATGCGCACGTGGGTCACCGGGCGGCCGGCGTCGAGCCGGAAGCGGTGCCGGGTGTCGGGCTGCAGGCGGGTGCGGGGCAGGATCTCGAACCATTCGCCGTCGGCCGGGTCCGCCCCGGTCGAGGCGTCGAAGCCGACGAGGTCGGCCCAGCCGGGGGCATTGGCGACGAAGTGGGTGGTGTCCACCTCGGCGGCCAGGGCCTCACCGCCCCCGGCCAGGGCGATCTGCACCCAGTCGTTGGCCTTGTCGCGCCGACGCCGGGTCTCCCAGCCCTCGCCCATGACGGAGGCGCGACCGGGAGCGTTCAGGTTGTGCGGGGAGGAGAAGTAGCGGTCGGACGCCGCCTCGGCCACGCCGCCGTACTCCTGGGCGGCCAGGTCGAAGGTGAGGCCGTCCAGTTCGCGCGGGTCGGGCAGCACCTCGCCGTGGACGCGCAGCCGGGCGACGCCGCCGTCCGGGAAGATGTTGAGGCGGATGTGGGTGTAGCGGTTGGCGTCCTCGACGGCGAACTCGTGGGCGGTGTCGCCCTGGAGCGGGGTGCGCGGCACCAGCGTGGTCCACTCGGCGTCCGCCACTTCCTCGGGCGAGGGGTGGCCGGGCACGGAGGCGGCCTCGACGGAGGCGCTCTCCGGGTAGTTGCCGGTGAAGTGGGCGGTGTCCACGACCAGGCCGCGGACCACACCGCCGGCGCCGAGCCGGACGATCGCCCAGTCGTGGTCCTGGTCGGTGGGGTGGGGCTGGTCGGCGGAGACGCCGCGGCGGCGCTTGGACTCCCAGCCGTCCATGATCTGGCCCTTGTGGCCGAAGGTGTGCGGGCGGAACTCGGCGGGCTTGGCGACCAGGAGGTTCTCGGCGTCGGCGAAGGTGTCCTCGTTGGTGGCGACGACGCCCGCGCCGAGCAGCCGCGAGGCCAGGTTGACCAGCTCGGTGAAGGGAGCGCTCGGGGTGTCGGCAGTGGTCACGAAGTCTCCTCAGGACGGGCGATCGGACGGGGTGGTGGGGGCGGCGGCGGGCCGGGTGAGCGGGCGGCCGAAGGGCTCGGCCGAGACGTCCACCGCGCGGCCGCGCAGCCAGGTGGTGCGGACCGCGCCGGTCAGCGTCCGGCCCGCGTACGGGGTCACGGGGTTGCGGTGGTGCAACTCGCGGGGGTGGACGGCGAATTCGCCGTCGGGGTCGAAGGCGACCAGGTCGGCGTCGCAGCCCGCCGCGATGGCGCCCTTGACCCCGGTGAGGCCGGCGAGTTCGGCCGGTCCGGCGGACATCCAGCGGACCACGTCGGCGAGGCCGTGGCCGCGGCGGCGGGCCTCGGTCCAGATCGCCGGCAGGCCCAGTTGCAGGGAGGCGATGCCGCCCCAGGCGGCCGCGAAGTCACCGCTGCCGCCGTACTCGGGCAGCAGCTTGAGGTCGGGGGTGGAGGGCGAGTGGTCGGAGACGACGGCGATGAACTCGCCGTCCGCCAGGGCCTGCCAGAGCAGGTCGCGGTTGGTCTCGTCCCGGATCGGCGGGCAGCACTTGAAGGCGGTGTCGCCGTCCGGCACCTGCTCGGCCGCCAGGGTCAGGTAGTGCGGGCAGGTCTCGGCGGTGACCTGGACGCCGTCCTCGCGGGCCTGGCGCAGCAGCGGCAGCACGGCGGCGGAGGAGACGTGCAGGATGTGGACGCGGGCGCCGGTGCGCCGGGCGGTGTCGAGCAGGACGGCGACAGCGGCGGTCTCCGCGTCGGCGGGGCGGGAGGCGAGGAAGTCGCGGTAGTGGACGCCGGGTTGCTGCGGGGCGGCGGCCAGCACGGCCGGGTCCTCGGCGTGGATGATCGCCAGCGCCCCGAGCCGGGCCTGCTCGGCCAGCGCGGCCTCCAGGTCCGCGGCCTCGACGTGCGGGAACTCGTCGACGCCGGAGGGGGCGAGGAAGCTCTTGAAGCCGAACACGCCGGCCTCGTGCAGCGGCGCGAGGTCCGGGACGTTGCCGGGGACGGCGCCGCCCCAGAAACCGAGGTCGACCCAGGCCTGGCCGTCCGCGGCCTTCCGCTTGGCGGCCAGGCCGTCCAGCGTGGTGGTGGGCGGGACGGAGTTGAGCGGCATGTCGATGATCGTGGTGACGCCGCCGGCCGCGGCGGCCCGGGTGGCGGTGGCGAAGCCCTCCCACTCGGTGCGGCCGGGCTCGTTGACGTGCACGTGGGTGTCGACCAGGCCGGGCAGCAGGGCGGTGTCGCCGAGGTCGGCGAGGCCGCCGTCGCCGTCGGGTCGGTCGCCCGCGAGGAGCGAGCCGTACGCGGCGACCTGCTCGATCTTCCCGTCCCGGATCAGCACGTCGGCGGGGCGCTCCCCGTCGGGCAGGACCACCCGTCGGGAGCGGATCACCGCTGGCTGGCTGAAAGGCATGGGAGACCTCCGAAACCTGGAAGTTGGGGGTGGGCGCCGGGCAGGAACCGGGCTTGAACCGGGCAGGGAACCGGGCGGGAACCGGGCGGGGAAGCGAAGGATTGCCGGGAGCCTAGGCCCGCCTTCAACAAAACGTCAATGGAGGAACGTACGAGGGAAACGTACGGGGGATCCGCACGCCCCATCGGCATGAGGGATCGGCCCGACCGATCGGCGTGCGGGACCGGGGTGCGGCGGATCGGCACGAGGGATCAGCCGGCCAGCAGCTCGCCCGCCAGCCGCTCCCCCGCGACCTCGGCCAGCTCGCCGGCCTTGGTCATGCTGTCCCCCGGCCGCTCGGCGAGGTCGGTGAGGGCGATCGCGGCGGTGAACCCGGCGGCCCGCCACTCGGGCTCGGACAGCTCCAGCCGCCCCGCCACGGCAGCTACCCGAACCCCCGCCCGGGCGGCCGCCGCGGCAACGCCGGCGGGGGCCTTGCCGTGGAGCGTCTGCGCGTCCAGACAGCCCTCGCCGGTCACGACGAGGCGTGCCCCACGCACGGCCTCGTCGAAACCCAGCAGTTCGAGCAGCAGCTCGATACCGGGTCGCATGGTGGCGCCGAGCAGCGCGAGGGCGGCGAAGCCCACCCCGCCGGCGGCCCCGGCGCCGGGGGCGTCGCGCACGTCCCGTCCGGTGGCCAGGGCGACCTGGTCGGCGAAGCGGGTCAGGCCCTCCTCCAGGATCACCAGGTCGTCGCCGTCGGCGCCCTTCTGCGGGCCGTAGACGGCGGTGGCGCCGCGCGGGCCGAGCAGCGGGTTGTCCACGTCGCAGGCCACGACGATCTCGACGCCGGCCAGCACGTCGGCCAGCGGGCCGGGCTCGATCCGGTCGAGCCTGCGCAACGCGGCTCCGCCGGGGGGCAGTTCGGCGCCCTCCGCGTCGAGCAGGCGGGCCCCGAGGGCCTGGACCATGCCCGCGCCGCCGTCGGTGCAGGCGCTGCCGCCGAGGCCGAGCACGATCCGTTTGGCGCCGAGCGCCACGGCCCGGCCGATCAGCTGGCCGACGCCGTAGGAGCCGGCCGCGAGCGGGGCGGTGCGGCCGCCGGGGAGCCGGGCGAGACCGGAGGACTGCGCGAGCTCGACCACGGCGGTGTCCTCCCGCACGGCCAGCGCGGCGTCCACCGGCAGGCCGGTCGGGCCGGCCACCTTGGCCGGGACGCGGGTGAAGCCGGCCGCGAGCGCGGCGGCCAGGGTGCCCTCGCCGCCGTCGGCGACGGGCAGTTCGCGCACCTCGACGCCGGGCGCGGCGCGCCGGACGCCGGCGGCGATCCGGGCGGCGACCTCGGCGCCCTCCAGGGTGCCCTTGAACTTGTCGGGAGCTACGACCACATGGCCCTGGTGGGGGGTGACGGGCATGGTGCGGTCCTCACTTCCGTACGGGGTCTGGCGATGTTTCGACAGCCTGTGCCAAGCATGGGCCCGGGTGCACCTGGGGTGCGACCCCCCGTCAGGAGAAACGTCCCCGCTCGGGAGACTCGGGAGATACGCCCCCGGTCAGGAGATACGCCTCCCGCCGGGAGGGTGCGACTCCCGTCGGGAGGTGCGACCCCCTCCCCGCCGTTCCCCTCGTCCCGCTTCCGACGTACGAGAGGCTCCCCTCGGCGGGGAGGGGGCCAGGCGAGGCGTACCGGCACGACCGAAGTGCCCCCGACAGGGGAGGTACGCATCACCGGCTGGATCGACCGGCGGGCGGGCGGATGAGCCCCGGTCCCGGCCGCCGGTCGGGTCTGGCCTCCTGGTGGCGCGGGCACGACCGGATGAGGTACACGCCACCAGGAGGAGTTCACGGGGGCCCCGAGGGGCCCCGGGGCCCTACTTGACCTCGCGGCCCGAGAGGCGCTCGACACCGCGCAGCAGCGCCGAGTGGTCGAGCGAGCCGTCGCCGTTGGCGCGGGCGGAGGCGACCAGCTGGGCCACCACGGCGCCGACCGGCAGTGCGGCACCCACGGCGCGGGCGGCGTCGGTGACGATGCCCATGTCCTTGTGGTGCAGGTCGATCCGGAAGCCGGGGGCGAACTCGCGGTCGACCATGTTCGCCTTCTTGCGGTTCAGCACGGTCGAACCGGCCAGGCCGCCGCCGAGCACGTCCAGCGCGGCGGGCAGGTCGACGCCGGCGTTCTCCAGGAACACCACGGCCTCGGCGAGCACCTGGATGTTGACGGCGACGATCAGCTGGTTGGCGGCCTTGACGGTCTGGCCGGCGCCGGACGGCCCGACGTGGATGACCGTGGTGCCCAGGACGTCGAACAGCGGCTTGGCCTCGGCGAAGTCCTCGGCGGCGCCGCCGACCATGATCGACAGCACCGCCTCGACGGCACCGGCCTCGCCACCGGAGACCGGGGCGTCCAGGGTGCGCACGCCCTTCTCCTTGGCGGCCGCCTCGACCTTCTGGGAGGTCTGCGGGGTGATCGAGGACATGTCGATCACGAGGGTGCCGGGCCTGGCGTTCTCCAGCACGCCGCCCTCGCCCAGGACGGCCTGCTCGACGTGCGGGTCCGCCGGAACCATGGTGATGACGACCTCGGCGTCCTTCACCGCGTCCGCGATGCTGGTGGCGCCGTGGCCGCCGGCCGCGACCAGGGCGTCGATCTGCGGCTGGGTGAGGTTGTAGCCGGTGACGTGGTGGCCGGCCTTGACCAGGTTGGCGGCCATCGGGCTGCCCATGATGCCGAGGCCGATGAAGGCGATCTTGCGGCTCATCGCGTCGTTCCTTACGTCGTTCGTGGGGTGGGGAGGGTGGTGGGCCGGGCTTGCTCGGCGGCGTGTGGCCCGCCTACGCAGCGGTGCCGTGCCCGCTCACACGGCGGCGGTGCTCGCCTACTCGGCGACTGCTCGGCGGCTACTCGGCGGCGCGGTGCTCGCGCGGCAGCCACCCGAAGCTGTCGGCGCTGACGCCGGTGGAGGGCCGGTACTCCAGGCCGATCGGGCCGGTGTAGCCGGCGGCGGTGAGCCGGGCGAAGAGGTCCTCGAAGTCCAGCCCGCCGGTGCCGGGCTCGTTGCGGCCCGGGTTGTCGGCGATCTGCACGTGGCCGAACCGGTCGGCGTAGGCGTCGATGACGGCCGGCAGGTCCTCGCCGTTCCTGGCCAGGTGGTACAGGTCGCAGAGGAACTTCGCGTTGCCCAGGCCGGTGGCGGCGTTGACCTTGTCGACCACCTCGACCGCGGCGGCCGCGGAGACCAGCGGGTAGTCCGGGGACTCCGCCGTGTTGAGGGCCTCGATCAGCAGGATCGCACCGATCTCGTGGGCGGCCCCGGCGGCGAGCACCAGGTTCTCCAGCGCGAGGGCGTCCTGCTCGGCGGCCTCGACGCCTTCGATCCGGTTGCCGTACAGCGCGTTGAGCGCCTTGGCGCCGAGCGAGGCGGCGAGCCCCGCGGCGACCGGGACGTTGGCCCGGAAGCGGTCCTTCTCGGAGGGCACCGAGACGGTGCCGCGGGCCCCGAGGGTGAGGTCGTCCAGGAAGTTGAGGCCGGTGAGCCGCACGCCCGCGTCGCCGAAGGCCTTGCGGAGGGTGTCCAGCTCGCCTTCGGACGGGGTGGGCTCGGCGCCGAAGGGCCACCACAGCTCGGCGGCGGTGAAACCGGCGGCGGCGGCCGCGGCGGGACGCTCCAGCAGCGGCAGTTCGCCGAACAGGATCGACAGGTTGACCGTGAAGCTGTGTCGGGAAGCGGCCGTCACGTCACTCACCTCTCACTCTCTTCCGAGATCCGCAACTTCCACGATCCGGAAGAGGGATTCTGCTTGGTGGAAGCATCTCCGGCTCGGCGAGCAGGTGTCAAGACCGCCGCAACATTTTGTTGAAGAAGCCCGGACGCGAACCCGGAAACCCCCTCCCGCCGGCACCGCGGCCGTCGGATCGACCGGCCCCTGCCCGCCCGCACCGGCGCTCGCTACAGTGAGCACGTGCGATTGATGGTGGAGTTCACGACAGAACCGTTCGAACTGGACACGTTCCCCGAGCACGCCGCGGCGGCCCGCCAGGTCGTCGACGAGGCCGGCCTGGCCGTCTCGGTCGGCCCCTTCGGGACCGGCGCCGAGGGCGAGGCCGACCAGGTGCTCGCCGCGGTGACCAAGCTGCTCCGGGAGACCCTGACCGCGGGCGCGACCCGGATCTCGGTCCAGGTCAGCGTGCTCGGCGAGGAGGGCGGTACGCCGTGACCGAGCACGTGGAACACCCGCTCGCCCTGGCGATCAAGCCGCTGCTGGACGCCGTCGGCGCGGCGCCCGTCCGACTGGACGAGGCGAAGTCCGAGGACGTCGTCCTGGAGTGGGAGGGCGCCCCGGCGCTCGCCGTCCGACTGCCGCACCTGAGCAGTGCCCTGGACCGGCTGCTGGCCGAGATGGCCCGCCAGTTCGACGGCCGCCCGCTGGCCGAGCTGGACCGCGGGGAGAAGCAGCGGGTCGTCGCCCTCCTGGAGGAGCGCGGCGCCTTCACCGTCCGCCACGGGGTCGAGACGGTCGCCTCGGCGCTCGGCGTCAGCCGGTTCACGGTGTACAACTACCTCAACCGCCAGGACGGCTCGAAGCCCTCCTGACCCCGACCGATCCCCCGGTCGATTCCCCGGTCGATTCCTCCAGCACTTCCGCCAGGACTTCCCTCAGACGGAAACCTTCCGAACGGACGGACCCCGCCGGCGCGGCCAGCCTGAACCAGCCCCCGGCGGGGCGCACTTGGCGAATCGCACACGAATCGCGCCGGCAACGGCGGCCGGTTCAAAACGTAACCACCAACCGTTCAACAAAGTGTTGACGGCCGGGTGGGGTGGATCTAGCTTGTGCGGGTGGCACCACTCTTCAGGAGGTCCACCCGTGACCAACCACCCCCACACCCTTGACGCCCTGGCCGCGGCCGACGCCGCGGACCTGGAAGCCGTTCTGCTGGAGGTCTGCTCCAGCCCCCACTGGGCCGCCGACGTCGCGCGGGCCAGGCCCTGGCCCGACCGGGAGTCCCTGCTCACCGCCAACGCGGCGGCCATGGCCGGGCTGACGGTCGCCGACCTGCACGACGCGATGGCCGGCCACGCCCGGATCGGCAAGCCCAGGACCGGCGACGCCAGCTCGCAGCGGGAGCAGGCCGGCGTCCAGGGCGCGGACCGAGCCCTCCTCGACGAACTGCACGAGGCCAACACCGCCTACGAGGCCAAGTTCGGTCACGTGTTCCTGATCTGCGCGACCGGCCGCACCGCGGCCACCATGCTCGCCGCCCTGCGCGAGCGCCACACCAACGACGCCGCCACCGAGGCGGAGATCGTCCGGGGCGAACTGCGCAAGATCAACGACATTCGGCTCAATCGCCTGCTCGACGCATCCTGACAGGCCCTGGCAAACCCTGACAGATCCTGACGGATCGTTAGAATTTACTGACGAATGATCACCTCTGCCATCAGTAAGGTCACTTCACCCATGACTGGCATCTCCACCCACGTGCTCGACACCAGCCTCGGCCGCCCGGCCGAGGGCGTCCCGGTCGAGCTCGCACTGCACACCGAGGGTGGCTGGCAGGTGCTCGGCACCTCCGCCACGGACTCCGACGGCCGGGCCAAGGACCTGCCGGCCGTGGAGGCGGGCTCGGTCGTCCGGCTGCTCTTCGACACCCGCGCCTACCACGCGCTCAAGTCCGCGGAGCCGCCGTTCTTCCCCGAGGTCTCGATCGTCTTCACGGTCGCGCCCGCGCAGCACCACTACCACGTGCCGCTGCTGCTCAACCCGTTCGGATACTCGGTCTACCGCGGAAGCTAGTAGACCGACCTGGAAGCCCTAGGAGCCACGTCATGGCCCACGTGCTCGGTCAGAACCAGTACGGCAAGGCGGAGAACCGCATCGTGCGGGTCTACCGCGACTCCACCCGGCACGAGATCAAGGACCTGAACGTCTCGGTCTCCCTCCGGGGCGAGTTCGAGGACGTCCACCTCACCGGGTCGAACGCCAACTGCCTCCCCACCGACACCACCAAGAACACCGTGTACGCCTTCGCCAAGGAGCACGGGATCGAGTCGGCCGAGGCCTTCGGCATCATCCTGGCCCGCCACTTCGTCGACGACACCGAGCGCGGCGTCGTGCACAGCGCCCGGATCCGGATCGAGGAGTACGCCTGGGACCGGATCAAGACGCCGGACAACTCGGCCCGCTTCATCGGCTCGGAGGAGGTCGGCCACTCCTTCGTCCGCAACGGCCAGGAGACCCGCACCACCGAGATCGTCTACGACGGCGAGACCGTCCAGGTCGTCTCCGGCCTCAAGGACCTCATCGTCATGAACTCCACCAACTCGGAGTTCTGGGGCTACATCAAGGACAAGTACACCACCCTGCAAGAGGCGTACGACCGCATCCTCGCCACCCAGGTCACTGCTCGCTGGAAGTACGGCTACGACGGCCGGGACGGCCAGGCCCAGCCCAACTGGAACCGCTCCTACACCCACGTGCGGCGGCACCTGCTGGAGGCCTTCGCCGAGACCTACTCCTACTCGCTGCAGCAGACCCTGCACTCGATGGGCACCCGGGTCCTCAACAACCGCGCCGAGGTGGACGAAGTCCGCCTGGAGCTGCCCAACAAGCACCACTTCCTCGTCGACCTGGAGCCCTTCGGCCTCAAGAACGACAACGAGGTCTACTACGCCGCCGACCGGATGTACGGCCTCATCGAGGGCACCGTGCACCGCGAGGGCGTCGTCCCGGTCATCCCCGTCGCCTGACCGCCCCACCCCCATGGACACCGCCCGGAATCGCCGCACCCGCCGGCCCCCGAACGCCGGCCGCGTCCGGGCGGGCCGCAGTACCCGCACCACCAGCCCCACCAGCACGATCTGCCCCACCAGCGCCACCCGTTCCACCAGTTTCTCCACCCCCACCCACCGGAGTTCGTGTCTGCCTCGCGGCGGCCGGCCCGGGGCACTGGAGAAGCGCCCCGAGGGACTCCTGCACCGCCGTCCCGCCCTCGGGGCAGCTCCAGCGCCGCGGGCGCGCCGGGAGTCACGGGCACAAGAGGGGCTCGACATGGCACCCAGCGACACCAGTAGTAAAGACGGCGGTTCCACCCCGGAAAGAACCCCTGGCCCGGACGGCACGTCGGCACACCTCCCCGGTGAGCCGTCCGGGCCCGGAACCCACCCCGTGGACGAGTTGCTGCCCCCGGTGAAGCTCTTCTCCACCGGACTCCAGCACGTCGCCGCGATGTACGCGGGAGTCGTCGCACCCCCGCTCATCGTCGGCGCCGGCGTCGGGCTCTCCCCCGCCGAACTCGCCCTGCTCATATCGGCCAGCCTGTTCACCGCCGGACTGGCCACCCTGCTCCAGACCCTCGGCATCTGGAAGATCGGCGCGCGACTGCCGTTCGTCAACGGCGTCTCCTTCGCGGGAGTCGCGCCCATGATCGCCATAGCCAAGGGCTCCATCGAAAGAACGGGGGGCCCGAAGGACGCCCTCCCGGTGATCTTCGGAGCGGTGATCGTCGCGGGGATCCTGTGCTTCCTCGCGGCACCGTACTTCTGCAAGCTCATCCGGTTCTTCCCCCCGGTCGTCCAGGGCACCGTGATCACCCTCATCGGGGTGTCCCTGCTTCCGGTGGCGGTCAACTGGGCGCGCGGCGGCTCGCCGGGCGCCCCCGGATACGGCTCCATGCGGGCCGTCGGGCTCGCCGCGATCACCCTCGTCGCGGTGGTGCTCTGCAACCGGCTGCTGCGCGGCTTCTGGCAGCAGCTCTCGTTGCTCATCGGCCTGGCGCTCGGCACCCTGATCGCCTTCCCGCTGGGCCTGGCCGACTTCGGCGCGGTCAAGGACGCGAAGGTCTTCGCGCTCCCCTCCCCTTTCCACTTCGGCGCGCCCGTCTTCGACGCCGCCGCGATCGTCTCGATGTGCATCGTCATGGTGGTCGCCATGACCGAGTCCACCGCCGACATGCTCGCCCTGGGCAAGATCGTCGAGCGCGAGGCCGACGAACCCACGCTCGCCGCCGGCCTGCGGGCCGACGGACTGGCCACCGCGCTCAGCCCCGTCTTCAACGGCTTCGCCGCCAGCGCCTTCGCCCAGAACATCGGGCTGGTGGCGCTGACCAGGATCCGCAGCCGCTTCGTGGTCGCGGCCGGCGGCGGCATCCTGATCCTGCTCGGGCTCTTCCCCGTACTCGGGTCGCTCGTCTCCCTGGTACCGCAGCCCGTCCTGGGCGGCGCCGGGATCGTGCTCTTCGGCACCGTCGCGGCGAGTGGCATCCGCACCCTCGCGGAGGCCGGGATGGAATCCAGCTCGAACACCATCCTGGTGTCCGTGTCACTCGGCGTCGGCATCATCCCCATCGCGGTGCCGACCTTCTACGACTCCTTCCCGGAGGCCGTCCGGACCCTGATGCACTCCGGGATCTCGGCCGGCTGCGTGATGGCCGTCCTGCTCAACCTGCTCTTCCACCACGTCGGAGCCGCCCGCCGGACCAGAACCGGCCAGGCCTCCGGCGCGACGGTGCCGACGGCGACACCGTCCTGACCGACCCGGGAGGGGTACACGCCGCGCGGCGCACGCCCCTCCCGGCCCTCCCCCATAGGAGTGACACCATGGCAGTCCAGCCCCCACCCGCCGACCAGCGGATCGTCATCGAGAACGTCGCGATCGCCACCGTCGACGCCCACGACACCGAGTACGCCCGCGGCCACGTGGTCATCCTCGGCAACACGATCGAGTCGGTCGGCGACGGACCCGCCCCGCAGTGGCTGGACAACGTGGTGCGCCGGATCAACGGCGAGGGCCACCTGATCACCCCCGGCCTGGTCAACACCCACCACCACTTCTACCAGTGGATCACCCGCGGCCTCGCCCAGGACGACATCCTCTTCGACTGGCTCGTCGCCCTCTACCCGACCTGGGCCCGGATCGACGAGAAACTCGTCCACGCCGCCAGCCAGGGCTCCGCCGCCGCCCTCCTCAAGTCCGGCTGCACCACCGCCTCCGACCACCACTACGTCTTCCCCAAGGACGGCGGCGACGTCCTCGGCGCCTCCATCGAGGCCGTCCAGGAGCTCGGCCTGCGGTTCACCGCGCTGCGCGGCTCCATGGACCGCAGCAAGAAGGACGGCGGCCTCCCGCCGGACCACGCGGTCGAGGAGCTCGACGACATCCTCACCGCCTCCGAGGCCGCCGTGGACACCTACCACGACTCCTCCTTCGGCTCGATGCTGCACATCGCCATCGCGCCCTGCTCGCCGTTCTCGGTCTCCACCGACCTGCTCCGCCAGTCCGCCGAACTCGCCCGCCGCAAGGGCGTCCGGCTGCACACCCACGGCTCGGAGACCGCCGAGGAGGAGCAGTTCTGCAAGGAACTGTTCGGCATGGGCCCGACCGACTACTTCGAGTCCGTCGGCTGGCTCGGCGAGGACGTCTGGATGGCGCACTGCGTCCACATGAACGACTCCGACATCGCCAAGTTCGCCGAGACCGGCACCGGCGTGGCCCACTGCCCCTCCTCCAACGCCCGGCTGGCCGCCGGGATCGCCCGCGTCCCCGACATGCTCAGGGCCGGCGTCCCGGTCGGCCTCGGCGTCGACGGCACCGCCTCCAACGAGTCCGGCGAACTCGGCACCGAGCTGCGCAACGCCCTGCTGATCAACCGTCTGCACGGCTCCCCGACCGCCCTCACCGGCCGCCAGGCGCTGCGGCTGGGCACCATGGGCGGCGCCCGGGTGCTCGGCCGCCAGGACGAGATCGGCTCGATCGAGGTCGGCAAGCTCGCCGACCTGGCGCTGTGGAAGATCGACGGCGTCCTGCACTCCTCCATCGCCGACCCGGTCGCCGCCCTCACCTTCGGCGCCCTGCCGCCGCTGGCCGTGCTGTTCGTCAACGGCAACGCCGTCGTCGAGAAGGGCCAGCTGACCACCGTCAACGAGGACCGGATCGCCCGCGCCTGCGCCTGTGCCGCCAAGGAGCTCGCCGCCCGGCCGCTCTGACGCCCCGCCGCTGCTCCTCCACCCCTGAACTCCGGGCCGCCCAGGGACGGTGCGTGACCCGGACTCCGCAACCCGGCCTTCCCGGCCGGCGCGCGGACCGCAGCCCCGGACCCACGGCGAGGGTCCGGGGCTGCGGCGTTCCCGGGGGTGGGTGACAAGTGACGGACAACAGCGAACAGATAACAGATGACGAAAGTTGTCATCTGTTATCTGTTCGCTGAAATCTGTTCGCCGTGATTCGCTTGCTGTGATCCGTCCGCTGTGGTGCGTCCGCTGCTACGCGCCCGGTCTCAGGCGGTGCGCCCGAGCGAGCCGAGGTAGGCGCGCCAGCCGCCGTGGTGGGTGATCTCGCGGTGCACCCCCCGCTCCACCTCACCCCGGGCGAGCAGCATCGACAGGCAGGCGGAGCCGTCGTCGAGCTCGATGACGCCGAGCTCCAACTCCCGCGGCTCGCCGGGGAGGATGACGTCACGCAGGTGCTCCAGGGTGATCTCGTAGAGCTCGCCCTCGATGGCCGTGTCGACCGCCGGATCGGCGAGCAGGCCCGGGCAGACGTCGTCGATCGAGAAGAAGCGGTAGCCGGGGGCCGTCCGGGCCGGGCCGATCAGCGAGTCGGCGACCTTGGCGTGGAACGGTCCGCCGACCATGGCCTGGCCGTTGAAGAAGATGCGGGGCACGGTTGAACTCCTTACCGGGTACCGGGAAAAGGCCGTTCCGCACGGCGACGAGAGGACAGGTGGAATCGTCGCCGTACGGAACGGAGCAATGGGCCGGCGGGACTGCTACAGCCTGGCAGGCGGCAGCAGCGGCGCCGGCGGATAGATTGGGGCTCAGCCCAGCAGGGGAAGCGCGGGGAGGGTCAGGAAGTCCGCGAACTCCTCGGCCAGGGCGACCTGTTCGAAGAGCTGGGCGGCCTCGCGCCAGCGGCCGCCGGCGTAGGCGTCCGCGCCCAGCTCGGCCAGGAGTTCGGCCAACTCCGCGGCGACCAGGGCGCGGACGAGGTCCGCGGTGGCCTTCTCGCCGGTGTCGGACAGGACGACGCCGTTGTGGATCCACTGCCAGATCTGCGAGCGGGAGATCTCGGCGGTGGCGGCGTCCTCCATCATGTTGAAGATGCCGACCGCGCCGAGGCCGCGCAGCCAGGCCTCGATGTAGCGGATGCCGACCTGGACGGCGTTGTGCAGCCCCGCGCGGGTGCAGGTGCCGCCGGCGCCGGCGATGTCGAGCAGCTGGGTCGCGGTGACCGGCTCGGAGGGCCCGGGGTCGTCCTTCTGGTGGGGGCGCTCGCCGAGCACCGCGTCGAAGGAGGCACGGGCGACCGGCACCAGGTCCGGGTGGGCGACCCAGGAGCCGTCGAAGCCGTTGCCGGCCTCGCGGTCCTTGTCCGCCTTGACCTTCTCCAGGGCGGCGGCGTTGACCTCCGGGTCCCTGCGGCTGGGGATGAACGCGGCCATGCCGCCGATCGCGTGGGCGCCGCGCTTGTGGCAGGTCTGCACCAGCAGGCGGGTGTAGGCGGCCATGAACGGCGAGGCCATGGTGACGCTGTTGCGGTCCGGCAGGACGTACTGCTCGCCGGCGTCGCGGAAGTTCTTGACGATCGAGAACAGGTAGTCCCAGCGCCCGGCGTTGAGGCCGGCCGCGTGGTCGCGCAGCTCGTAGAGGATCTCGTCCATCTCGAACGCGGCGGTGATGGTCTCGATCAGCACGGTGGCGCGGACGGTGCCGTGCGGGATGCCGAGCGCGGCCTGGGCGTGGGTGAACACGTCGTTCCAGAGCCGGGCTTCGAGGTGGCTCTCGGTCTTCGGCAGGTAGAAGTACGGGCCGGAGTTGGGGTCCTCGGCGCCCTTGGCGAGCAGCCGGGCGGCGTTGTGGAAGAAGTACAGGCCGAAGTCGAGGAAGGCTCCGGCGACCGGGGTGCCGTCGACGAGCAGGTGGTTCTCGTCCAGGTGCCAGCCGCGCGGGCGGACCACGACGGTGGCGAGTTCGGCGGCGGGCTTGAGGGCGTACGCCTTTCCGGCGGGGGTGGTGAAGTCGATCCGGCCCTCGAAGGCGTCGATCAGGTTGATCTGGCCGCTGACCACGTTCTCCCAGGTCGGGGAGGTGGCGTCCTCGAAGTCGGCGAGCCAGATCCGCGCGCCGGAGTTGAGGGCGTTGATGACCATCTTGCGGTCGGTGGGGCCGGTGATCTCGACCCGGCGGTCCTGGAGCGCGCGGGGCGCCTCGGCGACCTTCCAGTCGCCGGCCCGGACGTCGGCGGTGTCGGGGAGGAAGTCCAGCGTGCCGGCCCTGGCGATCTCCGCCCGGCGGGCCTTCCGCCCGGCCAGCAGCTCCTGTCGGCGCCCTTCGAAAGCGCGATGGAGGCCGACGACGAAGGCGACCGCCTCCGGAGTGAGCACCTCCTCCGCCCGGTGAACGCGCGGACCGGCGACAGTGACGACCGGAGCAGCGGGGGAGGCGCCGACGGGTCCCTGTTCTGTAGCCATGGGCAGGACACTCCTAAGCGGTTGAGCCTGGCGGAGGGAGCTCCGGTGGGAACTTCCTTGATCGGAACCCGCCTGTCGGCGAGTTCGATTCTGTAAGGTGGAGACTAGTTTCCGCGATACAGAATTTCAACGGTTTGTTGATGTGATCGCCGGGACTCTACTCCTCCCCGACAGCGAAGGGAACGCCGGTGGTTTCGACCCCCGACACAGCACCGACGACCAGCACGGACCGCGCGACCGGCGGTGTGCAGTCCGTCGAGCGCGCCTTCCAACTCCTGGAGGCGCTGGCCGACTCCGGCGGCGTGGCCACGCTCAGCGAACTCTCCGCCAGCTCCGGCCTGCCGATGCCGACCATCCACCGCCTGGTTCGTACCCTCGTCCAGCAGGGCTATGTACGCCAGGACACCGCGCGTCGCTACACCCTCGGCCCGCGGCTGATCCGCCTCGGCGAGACGGCCGGCCGGCTGCTCGGCAGCTGGGCCCGCCCCTACCTGGCCGAACTCATGGAGGCCACCGGCGAGACCGCCAACCTGGCGGTGCTGGAGGGCGGCGAGGTGGTGTACGTCGGGCAGGTGCAGTCGCGGCGCTCGATGCGGATGTTCACCGAGGTCGGCCGACGGGTGCAGCCGCACTGCACGGGCGTCGGCAAGGCGCTGCTCGCCCAGCTCCCCGAGGACGAGGCGCGCGCCATCCTGGGCCCCAACCCGCTGCCCGCGCACACCGAGTACACCGTCACCGACCCGCAGGAACTGCTGCACCAGCTCGCCGAGGCGCGCGAGCGCGGCTACGTGGTCGACGACCAGGAGCAGGAGATCGGCGTCCGCTGCATCGCGCTCGCCGTACCGGGCGCACCGACGCCCACCGCCCTGTCGGTGTCCGGCCCGGAGGCCCGCATCCGGGCCCTGGAGGAGCAGACCGGCGCGTCCTCGCTGGTGCCGGTGATGCACCACATCGCGACCCGGCTGGGGCAGGTCCTCGCGCCCTGACCTGTCGTCAGCACCCGTTTCACGCACGGGAAGTCGGTCCCGCCGACTTCCCGTGCGCGCGTTCCCCCGTTCGAGCGGACGCCGAGCGGGTTGCACCGGGCCCCGGCGCAGGCTCCGCCACCCTGGTGCGGACGCGGCCCGCAACGGCGCGGGCGGCCGGAGCACAGGGACAGGGTGGACGACGATGACGTACAGGCGTTCGGCAGCGCGAGGCGGGTCCGGGCAGGGCGGGTCCGGGCAGGGCGGGTCCGGGCAGGGCGGCAGGCTCTGCGGATTCCGCGCGGCCTCGCTGGTCGCGGCCGTGGCGGCCGGCTGTTCGGTGGCGACGCTGGCCGCCGGCCCGTCCTGGGCGCTGCGGCGGCCCGAGCCCCGGCCGGCGGTGGATACGGCAGCCCCCGCGGCGTCCCGCTCCGATCTGGAGGTGGTCCGGCTCGACCCGGACGCCGCCCCGCCCGGCGGCACCACCACCATCCACGCCTTCATCGCCAACCGCGGCCCGGACACCACCGCCGCACCGTTCACCGTGCTGGTGACGCTGCCACCCGGGGTCACCCCCGAGGGCCCGTACTTCCCGGAGGACTGCGAGGTGCGGCTCAACGGCCGACAGGTGCGCTGTGTCTTCCCAGCCGGACTGCCCCCACTGCGCAGCGCGACCGCGCTGGTGCCGGTGAGGTTGTCCCCTGACCTGCCGATCGGCAGGCTCACCGGCGGCTCGGTCGCGGTGCGCGACGTGGACGACCCGGACGAGGGGAACAACCGGCAGCCGTTCGACATCACGGTGGTCGAGACGGCTCCCGGTTCCTGACCCGAAAGACCCGAAGGCCTTACCGGTACACGCGGACGTAGTCGGCGGCGAAGGTGATCGGGGCGGTGCCCTGCGGCGCCGGGTGGTACTTCCCCGCGCCGACCGACAGGTTGCGGATCAGGTACGCCGACCAGTTGGCGCCGATGCCCTTGCCGTCCGAGAACACCTTGGCGCTCGCGTCGGTGTAGTACCTGGGGTTGCCGGGGCTGACGTGGTTGGTCGGCTCCAGCAGGTTCGGGTTGTCGGGGTGGTACTCGAAGGAGTCGACCTCCCCGTTGTCCACGGGTCCACGGGCCCACGGGCCCACGGGTCAAGCGAGCCAGTTGTCGACCTGGCTCTCGGCCTCCGGTGCCCAGGCGAGTTCCAGGTGGTTGAGGCCGGTGAGCAGCCGGGTGCCGCCGATCGTCGCGATGCCGGTGGTGTCCAGCGCGCTCGCGGTGAACACGATGCCGTCGCTGGGCCCCCGGTTCTCGTTGAGCACGCCCGGGATGTCGGCGGACCCGCCCGCGAGCAGGTAGGTGCGCACCGACGCCGGGACGCCCGCCTGTTGCAGCGGCGCGATCAGCGAACCGGCGTCGATCGCCGCCTGGATGCCCTGGCCGGAGGTGTAGAAGCCCTGGCCGCCGTAGTAGGTGGTCCACCAGTCCTGGGCGGTACCGTCCACCCCGTACCGGCCGTCCCAGCGGGCGAGCAGCTGGCGCTGGCCCGGGTAGCAGTCGTAGCCGCCGGTGGGCAGCACGCCGAGGCAGGGCTGCGCGGTGTACGTGCCGTAGCAGGTCATGTACAGGTGCGGGGACGGCGCGTTGGCGGTGCCGCCGCAGGCCGGCCAGCTCGCGAGGTCGAACGACCAGCCGTGCGCGTACACGTAGTCGAGCCCGCCGTTCGGGCCGCCGAGGGTGATCAGGCGGCGCACGTCGCCCGCGTAGGCCCGCCCCCAGGACGGGCGCACCGAGGACACGTACGCCCGGGCGGCGACCTCGCCCTTGCTCCACGCCACCACGTCCACCTGGGGGACGCCGAGGCGGGCCCGGATCAGCGAGACGGCGTCGCCGACAGCCTGCGCCTGGAGCAGGTTGTCGCCCTGCTTGTGGGCGAAACCGATGGCGAATACCCGGTGGCCGGTGCCGGCGAGGTACTGGGCGAGGCCGGTGGACGGGCAGGCGGAGGCACCGCAGGTGCCGCTCTCCCCCGGGTTCGCCCAGGCGCGGTCGGCGTTGTCGTTGGCGCCGTGGACCAGCAGCACGGGAGTCGGGCGGCTACCGGTGTCCCAGGCGGTCGCCGAGTACAGCAGGAAGCGGCTGGAGGAGGGCTGGCCGGTGCCGCCGAAGTACGTCCGGCGGGCGCCGTCCTGGTCGCCACGGCCATCGGCCGGGTACTGCTCGGCGCGGAAGCCGGGGGTGGTGTCGAGGTAGCGCTCGACCTTGGCCCAGCCGTTGCCGGGGGCGGGGAAGGCGGCTTCGAGGGTGAGCGGGGCGGTGACCGCCTGGACGGCGGTCTGGGCACTGGCGGTCCGGGCGGGGGCGGCCTGGGCGGGGGCGGGGGTGCCGAGGAGCAGCGCGGCGAGGGTGAGCAGGAGGGCGGACAGCCCGGCAGGGGTGCGTCTGATGGCGGTGGGGATGTGCCGCACGGGAGTGGGGGTGCGTCTCATAGGGGTGGACGGTAGGACCGGCCGTCGGCGGGCGCCCAGGTGCCGGTCGCACACCCCGCAGGCCTGCGCGGTGGCGGCCGGTGCCGTGGCGCACCGCCCACGGGTGCGCCCACCCGGCTCACCGGGTCGGATAAATTGGAGCTCCGACATCTTCCGCAGTGCACAAGACCGCCGTGCACGGCCTCACAGGAACGAGGTACCGCCCCACCATGACCGCGCCCCTGCCCGCCTTCGCCGGCCGCACCTACCTCTTCCGGGCCGACAACGGAGCGGCCTTCCGCAACACCTACTCGGCCGACGGCAGGCGGCTGCGCTGGGAGGGCCTCGGCGAGTCGGCGGGCCAGTGGGAGGACGTGCGGCTGCACGTCGCCGAGGTGGCACCGGAGATCTACTTCATCAGCTGGACCGAGGAGAGCGGGATCACCGTCAGCCACGTGATGGACCTCGGCCGGCTGACGGTGCGCGCCTTCTGGACGTACGAGGGCGAGGGCGGCCGCGTCGGCGAGCTGCACACCGGGACGCTGGAGCGGGTGGCCTGAGCCTCGCCGCTCCCGCGCCCCTCGCTGTCCGCCGGCTCGATCAAGCCGTCTGAGCAGACGCTCAGACGGCCTGCTCAGGCGGTTCGCTCAGACGGCCTGCTCAGGCGGTCTGCTCAGGCGGTCTGGTTCGGGACCTTGAGGTGCTGGGACAGCCACTCCAGCGAGGACGGCAGCAGCGCGCTCCAGGTCTCGAAGTTGTGGCCGCCGTTCTCCAGCATGCTGTAGGAGACCTTCATCGGGGACTGCGCGGCATCGACGAAGGCCTCGGTGTCGTGCCGGTAGTCGCCGTCGCCCTTCTTGGTGCCGGCCAGCAGCACGGACACCTTGGGCTGCGGCAGGTTCTTCAACCGCCACATCAGGTTGGCCTCGTCACGACGCTGCTTGCTGCCGCCGAACAGGTCGCCCGTGGTCGGGTCGTCGGCGGCGTCGTAGTAGGCGGAGAGCGCGACGGCGGTCGGAAAGACGTCCGGGTGGCGCATGGCCAGCTTGAGGGCGCAGTAGCCGCCGGTCGAGTTGCCCATGAAGGCCCAGGCCTGCGGGTCGGAGGAGACCCGGAAGCTCGCCTGGATCGCTGAGGGGACGTCCTTGGTGAAGTACGTGTCGGACTGCGCGCCGCCCGGGATGTCCTCGCACTCGGTGTCCTGCGGCAGGGCCGGCGAGGGGCGCATCAGCACCATGACGGTCGGCTGCATCTTGCCGTCCTGGAGCAACTTGAGTGCTGCGCCCGGGTAGTTGAACCGGGTGATCAGGTTCTCGGCGATCCCGGGGAAGCCGGTGCTGACGATCACCGCCGGGAACTGCCGCTGTGCGTACTCCGGTTGGAAGTACTGCGGCGGCAGGAAGACGTACCCCTCGGTGGACAGCCGGCTGGCCGCGCCGTCGATCCGCACCTTGCGGATCTCGCCGGACTGGCTGGGCTCGCGACCCATCGCGCCGCCGCCCTTGACGGAGGCGTGGCCGATCGTCTCCACGAGCAGCCGGCCGGACGCGTCCGCCTTGTTGTGGATCACCACCGGGCCGGTGTCACCGGTGCCCAGCAGGTCGCCCCAACTGCTGTAGAAGGCGAAGTAGTTGTTCGCCACCAGGCCGAGCGCGGCCAGCACCGCGAGCTGGGTGGCGAGCAGTGCGCCGATCCGGCCGAGCACCGCCTGCCAGGTCTGCTTGGCGAGTCTTGGCCACAGCCAGACCGTGCCGGCCGTCATCACGACGGCGATCAATACGGCCAGCGCCAACACCTTGTGGCTCGTCAGACCCATGTCCTACTTGCTCCCACGCCTCGAACTCCCCGCCCCCTCCGTCCAGGACATCCGAGGTGGTCACCCCGGTTCCCCCGCCGGGGCGCGCGATCACCCACCCTAACGGGGCCTGGGAGGAGGAACGGGTGACAGATGACAGCCGACAGATAACAGATAACAGATAACGAAATCTGTCAGCTGTTATCTGTTATCTGTTATCTGTTCGCGGCCTGACGGGCTCAGCCCTCCCGCCCGTAGAGCCGCAGCCCCGCCGTGAGTTCACGCATGCAGCGCGCGCCGAGCTCCCGCGGGGAGCCCGGGCCGACCGTGGGCGCGTCCGAGGCGGCCCATTCCTCCAGCGCGACCCGGATCGCGGCCGTCGCCGCAGCGGCGGCCAGTCGGATCTCCAGCGGGTCGGTGCCACCCGGACAGCGGGCCGCGAGGACCGTCCGCAGCCGCCCCTCGGAGTCGGCGTGGACGCGCTGCCACGTGCCGTCGAGGCGCGGGTCACGCAGCAGGCTTCGAGTCCACTCCATCGCCTCGACCGCCTCGCCGTCGGGCGGGGTCAGCGAGGCGACCGCCGAGCGCTCCAGCGCCTCGCGCAGCGGCAGATCGGCCGGGGCCTCGGCGAGCTGGTCGACCCAGCGGCGCCCACCGGCCGCCAGCAGTGGCGCGACGGCGTCCTCCTTGACGGAGAAGTACCGGTAGAAGGTGCGCAGCGAGATGCCCGCCGCGAGGGCGATCTCCTCGGCGGTGGTCGCCTCGGCCCCGCGCTCGGCGAAGAGCGCGGCGGCGGTGCGGGCGATGTCCAGCCGGGTGGCGTCGCGGCGGCGCTGGTTCAGGGTGGGGCGTCCGGTCACAGGGCCAGCGTACGCGGGGCGGTGCCACTGTGGCGTGGTGCGCCGAAGTGACACTCAGACGACTTATTGGCACGTCATGCCACAAAGGCGTACCGTGCCTCTTGAGGTCGAGAGGCCACGAACGAACGGAGTACCACCAGTGCGACACGAAGTCGCTTCGCCCAAGCAGACGACCTGCAAGAGGAAGGAGTGAACAGGTAGGCCGTCTCGGACCAGTGTCCAGGGTCCGTCCCCAGGCTCGCATGCGTCGCTGGCAACGGCGGGGTGTGAAGCCGAGCCGGTTAAGCCCAAGAGCGACCCGCGCCATCGGGTGGCAACAGGCGAAGGGGAAGGCCGGACGGGCTAATGAAAATGAACCCTTGATGACGTCCCGTTACTCCGAAGTCGCGTCGATGGCGACGTACTCGGCGACTGGTAGGACCTGGCGATGAAAGGCGCCGATCGGTCTCGCGTCCTTGGGAGATGCGGGATAGGACACCGATTGTCCCGGGGTTAAGAGGGAGCCCAACCCGGCCGCATCTTGACGAAGCGGAACGTGGAAACCCCGTTGGAGTCCGGCACTAGCCGGTAAGCCGGAGGCAACGAAGGCCCAACTCTTCAGCGGGACAGGATGATCCGAGAAGCGAATGCTGGTAGGGCGAAAGCCCGGAGGAAAACAGGGTGGGCCTCCTCACTCACCCTGCATAACTCGCCGGATACGGGACTCAGTTTCCCGGCCCGAAAGGGAGCCCACGCGGATCAGGTGGACCTGTGAAGTGAAACGGCAAGGAAGCCGGAACCGAAGGACAAGTTAGATGCCGGAGGCAGGTGTGGCAACGAAGGCAGTGACGTCGGGGTCTCCCGCTCCCGTGAACGGACCCGAGGACTACGCGCAGGCATGGCACGGCATCGACTGGGCCAAGACCGAGGCGACGGTACGGCGACTGAGGCAGCGAATCTTCACGGCAGCGAAGGAAGGGGACCTCAAGAAGGTCCGGAACTTGCAGAAGCTCATGCTGCGATCGCACTCGAACACGCTCGTGAGCGTCAAGAGGGTGACACAGCAGAGCCAAGGCCGCCGGACGGCCGGCATCGACCAGGAGGTCATCCTGACTCCGCGTGAGCGGGGCATGGTGGCCGCACAGATCTCTTCAGAGACAAAGCCTGGTCGCGCCAGACCTGTTCGGCGCGTGTACATTCCCAAAGCCAACGGGAAGCAGCGCCCACTCGGAATCCCGGTCATTCGTGACCGGATTCGCCAGGCCCGCGTGAAAAATGCGCTGGAGCCGGAGTGGGAAGCCCGGTTCGAGCACAGGAGCTACGGCTTCCGTCCGGGCCGGGGCTGTCATGACGCCATCGCGCAGATCTTCATCGCCGCAGGGAAGAAGAACGCCCGGCGGCTGTGGGTGCTCGATGCCGACCTGACAGCGGCCTTCGACCGGATCTCTCACGACCACCTGATCAGCAGCCTGGGAACCTTCCCTGCCAGGGAAGCCATCCGAGGCTGGCTGAGGGCCGGGGCGATGGATCGCGGCCGGTTCGCGCCAACTCTTGAGGGCACTCCTCAAGGTGGCGTGATCAGCCCGCTGCTGTTGAACGTTGCTCTGCACGGTATGGAAGAAGCCGCAGGCTGTCTCTCCGAGAAGAATGGAACAACTCGGCGAGACGCCTCGATTCTGGTCCGGTACGCGGACGACTTTGCAGTGTTCTGTCACAGCGAAGAACAAGCGCACAGGGCCAAGGAGGATCTCGCTCGGTGGATGGCCAGCCGGGGAGTCGCCTTCAACGAGGAGAAGACGCAAGTCGTCCACCTGGAAGAAGGATTCGACTTCCTCGGATTCAACATCCGCCGCTACAGCGGGAAGCTGCTGATCATGCCGAGCAAAAGCGCGGTCAAGAGGGTCCGTAAACGCCTCCGCGACGAGATGCTCGCTCTCAGAGGGGCAAACGCCGGTGCGGTGACGAGAAAGCTCAACCCCATCATCAGAGGCTGGGCAACCTACTACCGGACGGTCGTGTCCAAGAAGACCTTCCAATCCTTGGACCACTACGTGTGGAAGCTCACTTACAAGTGGGTCCGGCACACACACCCGAAGAAGCCAGTGCCCTGGTGCTTAGCCAGGTACTTCGGCCAGTTCAACTCGACCAGGCGTGACAAGTGGATATTCGGTGACCGGGAGACCGGGGCCTACCTCTACAAGTCCGCCTGGACCAGGATCGACAGGCACGTCATAGTCAAAGGGGCGAATTCCCCTGACGACCCGTCCCTGATCGAGTACTGGGCGGCCCGCCGACGCCGCAGTCTGCCTTCGACGGTCGATAAGACATCGATCGCCCTGGCGGCACGTCAGAAGGGGATTTGCCCGCTGCGCAAACAGCCGCTGATCTCCGGTGCCGAATACGAACCCGACAGCCCGCGAGAGTGGGCCGCATGGTTCGCGGCATCGATGAAGCCGTTGCACAAACACCACTTCATCTATCGACGAGACGACGGGCCGGACACACGAACGAACCTTCGCCTCGTACACGCCGAATGTCACCGCCAGCATCACGCTGGCGACCATAGAAGGGCCATAGACGCATGACCATCCAAAGCAGCCAGCAGGGTCCGCTTGAGCCGGATGCGGGGACGACCCGCACGTCCGGTTCTGAGGGGGCCGGGGTGCGGCAACGCACCCCGGCTACCCGACTGGAGCGCTTCAGCGGACGGAACGTCCTGATCACCGGCGGCGGCTCTGGCATCGGCCAGGCGACCGTGCACCGGATCCTCGCCGAGGGAGGGAAGGTCGTCGCCGTCGACGTCGACGAGGACGGTCTGAAGACGACCCTGGACCGCGCGACCGTCGACGGCACCGCGGACCGCCTGGCCATCCAGGTCCTGGACATCTCGGACGAGGCAGCCGTCGTCACCGGCGTCGCGGCGGCGATCACGGACCTCGGCGGACTGGACGCCCTGGTCAACGCGGCCGGCATCCTCCGCTCCTCGCACACCCACGAGACCAGCCTGGAGTTCTGGAACAAGCTCCTCGCGGTCAACCTGACCGGCACCTTCCTGATGACCCGCGAGGCGCTCCCCGCGCTGCTCGCGGGCGGCAGGGGCGTGGTGGTCAACTTCAGCTCCACCTCGGCGAGCTTCGCCCACCCCTACATGGCCGCGTACGCCGCGACCAAGGGCGGCATCCAGTCCTTCACCCACGCCATCGCCTCCGAGTACGCGAAGCAGGGCCTGCGTGCGGTCTGCGTCGCGCCGGGCAGCATCGACAGCGGCATGACCCACAACCCGGGACTGCCCGCCGACGCCGACTTCAGCCTGCTCGCCAAGCTCGCCCCGGCCCTCGGCCAGGGCTTCGCGGGTCCGGAGACGGTGGCCGGGGTGATCGCGATGCTGGCCTCCGACGACGGCGCGTTCGTCACCGGCACCGAGCTGCGCATCGACGGCGGCACCCACATGTGAGCCGCCGGACGGCAGCACGACGGTGGGGCCCCAGCCACTCCCCCCGGTGACACGGGCCCCACCGTCACGTCGCGGACGGCGGGGCCGGGCGCATGACGAGCGCCGGGCTCGTGAAGGCCGCTGACTCGTGAAGGCCGCTGGCTCGTGAAGGCCGCTCGGGTCAGCCGAGGCCGCCGTTGCGGGCCGCGGCGAGGACGGCGGCGGCGCGGTCGGCGGTGTCGCCGCCGGCCCGCACCTGGCCGGGCTCGCCGCACCCGAGCGTCCGGCCGCCCGGCTCGCCCTGCTCACCGCCCTCGCGCCGTACCGGCTCACGGAGGCCGACGTGGCCGCCCGGAAGATTTCAAGTCCAGTGAGACGGTCGGGATGTTAGGAGGTTTGTGGGGCGGGTTCCCTGCGCTTGCTGGGGTCGTTGATCCATGCTGTCTG
>NZ_JBHVWW010000057.1:50535-61797 GCF_042882025.1 Kitasatospora sp. NPDC058243 | reverse complement strand
GGGTGGGGGGTGGGGGGGGAGGGGGGCCCTTCCCCCCCCCCCCCAATGAGGGTGGTGAGCCCGCGGGCCGGTCCGGTTCCGAGCGGACCGGCCCGCGGGCAGCTCATGGGGCTGCCGGCTTACTCGTCGCCGGACAGGGCCTACTCGCCCAGCGCGGCGCGCGCGTCGACGAAGGCGGCGACGGCGCGCTCGACGTCCTCGGTGGAGTGCGCGGCGGACAGCTGCACCCGGATCCGGGCCTGGCCGTGCGGGACCACCGGGAACGAGAAGCCGATCACGTACACGCCGCGCTCCAGCAGCAGTTCGGCGAGCCGGCCGGCCTTGGCCGCGTCGCCGATCATCACCGGGGCGATCGGGTGGTCGCCCGGCAGGATCTCGAAGCCGGCCTCGGTCATCCTGCTGCGGAACAGCGCCGTGTTGGCCGCCAGCCGCTCGCGCAGCTCGTTGGACTGCTCGACCAGGTCGAGCACCTTCAGCGAGGCCGCCGCGATCACCGGGGCGAGCGAGTTGGAGAACAGGTACGGGCGGGAGCGCTGGCGCAGCAGGGCGACGATCTCCCGGCGGGCGGCGACGTAACCGCCGGAGGCGCCGCCGAGCGCCTTGCCGAGGGTGCCGGTGATGATGTCCACGCGGTCCATCACGCCGTGCAGTTCGGGGGTGCCGCGGCCGCCGGGGCCGACGAAGCCGACGGCGTGCGAGTCGTCGACCATGACCATGGCGTCGTAGCGGTCGGCCAGGTCGCAGATCTCGCGCAGCGGGGCGACGTAGCCGTCCATCGAGAACACGCCGTCGGTGACGATCAGGCGGCGGCGGGCGTCCTGGGTCTCCTTGAGCTGCTGCTCCAGGTCGGCCAGGTCGCGGTTGGCGTAGCGGTGGCGGCGGGCCTTGCTGAGGCGGATGCCGTCGATGATGCTCGCGTGGTTGAGCGCGTCGGAGATGACGGCGTCGCGGTCGTCGAGGAGGGTCTCGAAGACGCCGCCGTTGGCGTCGAAGCAGGAGGAGTACAGGATGGTGTCCTCCTGGCCCAGGAAGGCCGAGAGCCGGTCCTCCAGCGCCTTGTGGACGTCCTGGGTGCCGCAGATGAAGCGCACCGAGGCCATGCCGTAGCCCCAGCGGTCCAGCGCGTCCTTGGCGGCGGCGAGCACCTCGGGGTGGTCGGCCAGGCCGAGGTAGTTGTTGGCGCAGAAGTTCAGCACCTCACCGGGGCGGCCGCCGCCGGTGACGGTGACCGCGGCGCTCTGCGGGGTGCCGATGACCCGCTCGGGCTTGAAGAGCCCGGCCTCGCGGATCTCGTCGAGGGTGATGGCGATGTCGGCGCGCACGTTGTCGAACACTGCGGACTCCTAACGAGGACGAACGGGGGGGCTCAGGCGGTCCAGTCGAGGATGATCTTGCCGCAGCGGCCGCTGGCGGCCTCGTCGAAGGCGGCCGCGAAGTCGTCGGCGGCGTACCGGCCGGTGATCACCGGGGCGAGGTCCAGCCCGCCCTCCAGCAGCACGGACATCGCGTACCAGGTCTCGAACATCTCGCGGCCGTAGATGCCCTTGATGGTGAGCATCGAGGTGACGACCGAGGCCCAGTCGATCGGGAACTGCTCGGCGGGCAGGCCGAGCACGGCGATCTTCCCGCCGTGGGTCATGTTGGCGATCATCGACTGCATCGCCTCGGGGCGGCCGGACATCTCCAGGCCGACGTCGAAGCCCTCGCGCAGGCCGAGCTTCTGCTGGCCCTCCTCGATGGTGTGCTCGGCGACGTTCAGCGCCAGCGTGACGCCGACCTCCCGGGCCAGGTCGAGGCGGTACGGGGAGACGTCGGTGATCATCACGTTGCGGGCGCCGGCGTGCTTGGCGACGGCGGCCGCCATGATGCCGATCGGGCCCGCGCCGGTGATCAGCACGTCCTCGCCGACCAGCGGGAAGGAGAGCGCGGTGTGGACGGCGTTGCCGAACGGGTCGAAGATCGCGGCCACGTCCAGGTCGACCGGCACCCGGTGCACCCAGACGTTGGAGGCGGGCAGGGCCACGTACTCGGCGAAGGCGCCGTCCCGGCCGACGCCGAGGCCGACCGTGTTGCGGCACAGGTGGCGGCGGCCGGCCTGGCAGTTGCGGCACTTGCCGCAGACCAGGTGGCCCTCGCCGCTGACCCGGTCGCCGACCGCGATGTCCGCGACGCCGGCGCCGATCTCGGCGACCTCGCCGACGAACTCGTGGCCGAGCACCAGCGGGGTCGTGATGGTCTGCTGGGCCCAGCCGTCCCAGTTGCGGATGTGCAGGTCGGTGCCGCAGATGCCGGTCCGCAGCACCTTGATCAGCACCTCGCCGGGGCCGATCTCCGGCTTCGGGACGTCCACCAGCCAGAGCCCGGGCTCGGCCTTCTGCTTGACGAGTGCCTTCACGGGCGACGGCTCCTGACGTGCGAGTGGGGCGGCCTTCGCGGGTGGGCAGGCCGAGTGGCCCCGGTGTGGCCGTTCCTGGCGGACGCGTTCCGGGCAGGCAGCAATCTGCCTGGTCAGGGTGGGTTCGGTCCATCGAGGAATTCTTAAGGGCGGCCACAGCTGGGCTAAACGATCGTGCCCGAGCTGGGGCCGGGGGCGGGTGCGGCATGCCGGTGCTCACCTGTTCGGCCGAGCGCGAGCCCGCTTCCGCGACACCAATCCCCCAGTGGGCAGCGGTCCTTGACAACACGGGAGGCGATGTGCGCCAGCCGGCTGGGGCAGTCGGCTGACCGCTGGGTCCGTTCGGGTCAGCCCCGCGGCGGCCGACGCGCGGGGCCGCACCGGCGGTGCTTACGGTGGCGGCGCTCCCCCGTCGGCCTCGTGGAGCAGCGCTCCGGGGCCGTCCGCCGCAGAGAGGCGCCTCGACCTATGACCACGATCCGACGGCCGCATCCGGCCGCGTCCCGTTCCACCCGCCGAGCGGCCTGCGCCGCCCTGGTGCTGACCGGCCTGCTCGCGACCGCGGCCTGCTCCGGCGGCTCGCCGCCGAACCGGCCGGCCGGCGGCGCGGCCCTCACCGCCGAGCCGGCCGCGCTCAGCCCGTCCGCGTCGGGCTCCACCGCCGGCTCGGGCGCCGCGAGCGGCTCGGCCGGCGCGGTGGTGCCGCTGACCCCCGACGTCGCCAACCAGCTGGACGCCGCGATCAAGCAGGTGCTGGGCCAGACCTCCACCCCGGGCGTGATCGTCGGGATCACCACCCCCGACGGCAGCTACCAGCGGGCCTTCGGCCAGGCCGACAAGTCCGGCACCCCGATGTCGCCCGACCTGAACATGCGGATCGGCAGCGTGACCAAGACCTTCACGGCGACCGGCGTGCTGCGGCTGGTCGACCAGGGCAAGGTGGGCCTGGACGACCCGGTCTCCAAGTACGTGGACGGCGTGCCCGGCGGCGACAACATCACCATCCGCCAGCTCGCCGGGATGCGCAGCGGCCTGTTCCCGTACACCTCCGACCCGGACTTCGTGAACGCGCTGATCAGCGACCCGAACCGGGTGTTCACGCCCGACCAGCTGCTCGCCTACGGGTACAAGCACCCGGCGAACTTCCCGCCGGGCAGCAAGTTCCAGTACAGCAACAGCAACTACATCCTGCTCGGCAAGGTCATCGAGAAGGCCGGCGGGGAGCCCGTGGACCAGTTCCTCAAGGACCAGGTGTTCAGCCAGGCCGGCCTGAACGGGACGGTCTTCCCGACCGACGCGACCTTCCCCGACCCGCACGCCCGCGGCTACACCGACCAGACTCCCAACGGCCAGACCACGGACGCCACCGACTGGAACCCGTCCTGGGCCTGGTCGGCCGGGGCGGTCATCTCCAACCTCACCGACCTGCAGAACTGGACGAAGTCCCTGGCCACCGGCTCCCTGCTGAAGCAGGACACCCAGTCCCAGCGGTTGAAGACCCAGCCGACCGGCGACCCCGGCGTCGGCTACGGCCTCGGGCTGTTCAACAACAACGGGTGGATCGGGCACAACGGCTCGCTGCCCGGTTACGAGACCGTGGCGGTGTACCTGCCGCAGTCCCAGGCCACCCTGGTGGTGCTGCTCAACACCGATGTGCCGTACCGGGGTTCGGAGCCGTCCTCGCTGTTCGCGAAGGCGATCACGCAGATCGTCTCGCCGAAGAACGTCTACTCGATCCCGCCCGTGAACACCGCCTCGCCGTCGGCCTCGTCCTCGGGGTCCGCGTCACCGTCGCCCTCGCTCTCGCCCTCGGGATCGGGGTCGGCCTCGTCCCCGGCCTCGCCCGGCGCCCCGGGGTCCCCCTCCGGCGCGCCGACCACGGTCAACGCCTGAGCACCAGACCGCCTGAACGCTTGAGTGCCTGAGCGCCAGAGCCATCGGAGCCCCACCCGCCGGAGGCCCGGCCCGGATCACCGGGCCGGGCCTCCGACGTGCCGTCAACTGCCCAGTACGCGGGCCAGATCGTAGGAGACGGGCTCCTCCAGCTGCGCGTAGGTGCAGCTCTCCGGCGCGCGGTCCGACCGCCAGCGGCGGAACTGCGCGGTGTGCCGGAAGCGGGTGCCCTCCATGTGGTCGTAGGCGACCTCGACCACCCGCTCGGGGCGCAGCGCGACCCAGGAGAGGTCCTTGCCGCCGGTCCACCGGCTGACCGCGCCCGGCAGCCGGCCCTCGGCGTGCGCCGCCTCGTCCGCCCAGCCGCCCCACGGGTGGCGGGAGAGGTCGGTCATCCGCAACGGGGTCAGTTCCTCGGCGAGTTCGCGGCGGCGGGCCATCGAGAACGCGGCGCAGACGCCGACGTGCTGGAGCCGGCCCTCGGCGTCGTTGATGCCGAGCAGCAGCGAGCCGACCACCGGGCCGCTCTTGTGCTCGCGGTAGCCGGCCACCACGCAGTCGGCGGTGCGCTCGTGCTTGATCTTGAACATGGTCCGTTCGCCCGGCCGGTACGGCTGGTCCAGCGGCTTGGCCACCACGCCATCCAGCCCGGCGCCCTCGTACTCGGCGAACCAGGTCTGCGCCACGTCCCGGTCGGTGGAGGCGGGGGCGGTGAACACCGGGTCGCGGGCGGCGCCGAGCGCCGCCTCCAGGGCCGCGCGGCGCACCGACAGCGGCTCGTCCAGCAGCGGGGCGTCACCGAGCGCGAGCAGGTCGAAGGCGATGAAGGAGGCGGGCGTCCGCTCCGCGAGCAGCCGCACCCGGCTGGCCGCCGGGTGGATGCGCTCCAGCAGTTCCTCGAACCGCAGCCGGCCGTCCCGGGCGATCACCACCTCGCCGTCCAGCACGCAGCGCGGCGGCAGCTCCCGCCGCAGCGCGGCGACCAGCTCGGGGAAGTACCTGGTCAGCGGTTTGCCGGTGCGGCTGCCGAGCTCCACCTCGTCGCCGTCGCGGAACACGATCGTCCGGAAGCCGTCCCACTTGGCCTCGTACTGCATCCCCGGCGGGATCTTCGCCACCGACTTGGCGAGCATCGGCGCCACCGGCGGCATCACGGGCAGGTCCATGGCTCCGATCCTCGCGCGCACGGCCGGAAGGCGCGCGACGAAAGGGCGCGCGACGAAAGAGCGCGCGACGAGAAGGCCCGCAACGAAAAGGCCCGCGACGAAAAGACGCGCGCGGGGCACGGCGCCCTTAGCGTGAGGGGCATGGGCTCAGCCGTGGAACTGGATGTCGCCGGGCGCAGCGTCCGGCTGTCGAACCCGGACAAGGTGTACTACCCCGAGCGCGGCTTCACCAAGCTGGACGTCGCGCAGTACTACCTGGCCGTCGCCGACGGGGTGCTGCGCGGACTGCGCGACCGGCCCACCACCCTGCAGCGCTTCCCGGACGGCGTGGACGGCGAGTTCTTCTACCAGAAACGCGCCCCCAAGGGCCTGCCGGACTGGCTGCCCACCGCCCGGATCAACTTCCCCAGCGGCCGCTCCGCCGACGAGATCTGCCCCACCGAGCCGGCCGCCGTGCTGTGGGCCGCCAACCTCGGCTGCCTCACCTTCCACCCCTGGCCGGTCCGCCGCTCCGACACCGAGCACGTCGACGAGCTGCGCATCGACCTCGACCCGCAGCCCGGCACCGACTTCCACGACGCCGTCCGCGCCGCCCACGAACTGCGCGCCCTGCTGGAGGAGTACGGGCTGCGCGGCTGGCCCAAGTCCTCCGGCGGGCGCGGCCTGCACGTGTACGTCCCGCTGGCGCCCGAGTGGACCTTCACCGACGGCCGGCACGCGGTGATCGCCCTCGGCCGGGTGCTGGAGCAGCGCATGCCCGGGCAGGTCACCACCGCCTGGTGGAAGGAGGAGCGCGGTGAGCGGATCTTCGTCGACTACAACCAGATGGCCCGCGACCGCACCATCGCCTCCGCCTACTCCCTGCGCGCCCGCCCGCGCGCCACCGCCTCGACCCCGCTGCGCTGGGAGGAGCTCGACGACGCCTCCCCCGAGGACTTCGACCTGCGCACCGTCCCCGCCCGCTTCGCCGAACTCGGCGACCTGAACGCCGGGATGGACGGCCGGGCGTACCGGCTGGACGGCCTGCTGGAGCTGTACGACAAGCAGCTGCGCGACGAGGGCCTCGGCGAGCTCCCGTACCCGCCCGACCACCCCAAGGCGGCCGGCGAGCCGACCAGGGTGCAGCCCAGCCGGGCCCGGAAAGCGTAGGGCGTGTCTTCACACCCCCGTCATGGCCAGCACGAACCAGAGGACGCCGCCCAGCACCACCAGGGTGAACAGCAGGACGCCCCCGACCGCGCCGGAGAGCAGCAGCCCCCGGCCGACCCGCCGCGCGCGCAGGCCGACGCCGGTCAGCAGCACGCCCGCCACCCCCGGTGCCAGGGCCAGCGCCAGCAGCATCACCGTCCGCGCCACCTCGGCGTCCGACACCAGGTGGCACTCGTCGCCCTCGCACACCGCCCAGACGTCCTCGCCGACCGGCGCGCCCGCCCACATCCGGGCGTGCTCGTGCGCCGGGCTCCCGCCGTCCGGGCGGAACGCGCCCCGGCAGTCCGAGGGCGGTGGGCCGTCCTCGAACGCCGGGATCAGACACCGCTCCGCCCGGAACGTCCCGGGCACCCCCACCAGGCCCGCCGCCTGCCCGAACTGCCGCACCGGCCCGCCCACCAGCCACCCGGCCAGCCACACCAGCAGCACCCCGGCCGCCACCGGCCCCCACCGCCGCACCGCCACCCCCATCGGCTCACCCCCGCTGGGGTGACGCCACCGGCGGCCGGACGGTTGCACGGGCGGCCAAGCGGGCGGCCAAGCGGGCGGCAGGGCGGCCAAGCGGGCAGCCGCCGTGCGCCCCTCCCGGCAGGTGTCAGCCGACCCGGGCGCCCTCCGGCGCCAGCTCGGCGATGATCCGGACCGCCTCCGCGAGCTGCCCGTCCGTCAGGTCCCCGCGCGCGGTCAGCCGCAGCCGGGACACCCCGTCCGGCACGGACGGCGGGCGGAAGCAGCCGACGGCGAGCCCGGCCCGCCGGCAGTCGGCGGCCCAGGCGACGGCGGCCTCCGCGCCCGGGGCGCGCACCGACACCACGGCCGCGTCCGGCTCGCAGGCCCGGAGCCCGGCGGCGGTCAGCCGGGCCGCGAGGCCGCGGGCCACCTCGCGGGTGCGGTCCGCGCGGTGCGGCTCGGCGCGCAGCAGGCGCAGCGCGGCGAGGGCGGCGGCGACGGCGGCCGGGGCGAGGCCGGTGTCGAAGATGAAGGTGCGGGCGGTCTCGGTGAGGTGGCGGATCACCCGGCGCGGCCCGAGCACGGCGCCGCCCTGCGAGCCGAGCGACTTGGAGAGCGTGACGGTGGCGACGGTGTCCGGCTGCCCGGCGAGCCCGGCCGCCGCGAGCGCCCCGGCGCCGCCGGGGCCGAGGACGCCCAGCCCGTGCGCGTCGTCGACCAGCAGCGCTGCGCCGTGCGCCCGGGCGGCGGCGGACAGCCCGGCCAGTGGGGCGGCGTCGCCGTCCACCGAGAACACCGAGTCGCTGACCACCAGCGCCCGCCGCTGCGTCCGGTGCTCCAGCGCCTCCCGGACGGCCTGCGGGTCGCTGTGCGGGGCCCGGTGGACGTCGGCGCGGGCGAGCCGGCAGCCGTCGATCAGCGAGGCGTGGTTGTAGGCGTCCGACACGATCAGCGTGTCCGGGTCGGTGAGCGCGGTCAGCGCGGCCAGGTTGGCGGTGTACCCGGAGGAGAACACCAGCGCCGCCTCGACCCCGCAGAACGCGGCGAGCTCCTCCTCCAGTTCGGTGTGCAGCGCGGTCGTCCCGGTCACCAGCCGCGACCCGGTCGATCCTCCGCCCCAGCGCAGCGCCGCCTCGGCCGCCGCCTGCGTCACCGCCGGGTGCCTGGTCAGCCCCAGGTAGTCGTTCCCGGCCAGGTCGAGCACCGGGTCCTGTGCCGTGCGGCTGCGCAGCCGGCGGGTCAGCCCGGCCTCGGCCCGCAGCTCGGCGGCCTCGTCGAGCCAGTCGAAGACGGCCGCCGGGGCCAGGTCGGTGGTGTGCGTTCCGGACGCGAGCGGTTGGACCATGCCCGGCACTCTGGCACGGCCCCGCCGCCGCGATCAATGTGCGGCCGCGCACAGCTTCGCGGCCGACGGTGCAGCGATCCGGACAGTCCCGGGGCGGGTGCCGGCGGAGGGCGGGCTTTGCCGGGGGTGGCGGCGAGCAGGCAAGATAGCCGGGTGACCCTCCTTGATCTGATGCCGAAGCCCGCCACGCCCGATGCGCTGTACGAGACCTTCGCCGCGTGGGCGGAGGAGCGCGGGATCACGCTGTACCCGGCGCAGGAGGAGGCGCTGATCGAGCTGGTGTCGGGGAACAACGTCATCCTGGCGACGCCGACCGGGTCGGGCAAGAGCCTGGTGGCGGCCGGGGCGCACTTCGCGGCGCTGGCGGAGGGGAAGCGGACGTTCTACACGGCGCCGATCAAGGCGCTGGTGTCGGAGAAGTTCTTCGACCTGGTCAAGATGTTCGGCACCGAGCAGGTCGGCATGATGACCGGCGACGCGAGCGTGAACCCGACCGCGCCGATCATCTGCTGCACGGCCGAGGTGCTGGCGCAGATCGCGCTGCGCGACGGGCTCCGGGCGGACGTCGGCCAGGTGGTCATGGACGAGTTCCACTTCTACGCGGAGCCGGACCGCGGCTGGGCCTGGCAGATCCCGCTGCTGGAGCTGCCGCAGGCGCAGTTCCTGCTGATGTCGGCGACGCTCGGCGACGTGCGCCGCTTCGAGGAGGACCTGACCCGCCGGACGGGCCGCCCGACGACGGTGGTGCGCAACACGACCCGCCCGGTGCCGCTGTTCTACGAGTACCGCCGCACCACGATGCACGACACCCTGGAGGAGCTGCTGCAGACCGGCCAGGCGCCGGTCTACGTGGTGCACTTCACGCAGAAGGAGGCGGTGGACCGGGCGCAGTCGCTGATGAGCATCAACATGTGCTCGAAGGCGGAGAAGGACGCCATCGCCGACCTGATCGGCGGTTTCCGCTTCACCACCAAGTTCGGCCGCAACCTGTCCCGTTTCGTGCGCCACGGCATCGGCGTGCACCACGCGGGCATGCTGCCGAAGTACCGCCGGCTGGTCGAACGCCTCGCCCAGGCGGGCCTGTTGAAGGTGATCTGCGGGACGGACACGCTCGGTGTCGGCGTGAACGTGCCGATCCGCACGGTGCTGTTCACCGCCCTGTCGAAGTACGACGGGCAGCGGGTGCGGATCCTGCGCGCCCGGGAGTTCCACCAGATCGCCGGGCGCGCGGGCCGGGCCGGGTTCGACACCGTCGGACAGGTGGTGGCGCAGGCGCCCGAGCACGTGATCGAGAACGACAAGGCGATCGCCAAGGCCGGGGACGACCCGAAGAAGAAGCGCAAGGTAGTGCGCAAGAAGGCGCCGGAGGGCTTCGTCGGCTGGACCGAGGAGACCTTCGACAAGCTGATCGGCGCCGACCCGGAGCCGCTGGTCTCCCGGTTCAAGGTGAGCCACGCGATGCTGCTGTCGGTGATCGGCCGCCCCGGCAACGCCTTCGAGGCGATGCGCAAGCTGCTCACCGACAACCACGAGGACCGCGCGGCGCAGCGCCGGCACATCCGCACCGCGATCGCGATCTACCGCTCCCTGCTGCAGGGCGGCGTGGTCGAGCGGCTGCCGGAGCCGGACGCCGAGGGCCGGATCGTGCGCCTGACGCTCGACCTCCAGGAGAACTTCGCGCTCAACCAGCCGCTCTCCACCTTCGCCCTGGCCTCCTTCGAGCTCCTCGACCCGACCTCGCCCTCGTACGCGATGGACGTGATCTCGGTGGTCGAGGCGACCCTCGACGACCCGCGCCAGATCCTCGCCGCGCAGCAGAACAAGGCGCGCGGCGAGGCCATCGGCGAGATGAAGCGCGACGGGATCGAGTACGAGGAGCGGATGGAGCGGCTCCAGGAGATCACCTACCCGAAGCCGCTGGAGGAGCTGCTCACCCACGCGTACGAGGTGTACCGCCGGGCGCACCCGTGGATCGGCGACCACGAGCTGCGGCCGAAGTCGGTGGTCCGCGACCTGTACGAGCGGGCGATGACCTTCTCGGACTACGTCGGCTTCTACGAGCTGGCGCGCACCGAGGGCATCGTGCTGCGCTACCTGGCGGGCGCGTTCAAGGCGCTGGAGCAGACCGTCCCCGAGGACGTGAAGACCGACGACCTGAAGGACGTCATCGCCTGGCTCGGCGAACTGGTCCGCCAGGTCGACTCCAGCCTGCTGGACGAGTGGGAGCAGCTGGCCAACCCCACGGACCCGCAGGCCCCCGAGGTGACGCTGGACGACAAGCCGGCGCCGGTGACGGCGAACGCGCGGGCGTTCCGGGTGCTGGTGCGCAACGAGCTGTTCCGCCGGGTCGAGCTGTGCGCGCTGGAGCACTACGCGGAGCTCGCCGAGCTGGACGGCTCGTACGGCTGGGACGCGGACCGCTGGGCGGACGCCATGGACGGGTACTGGGAGGAGTACGACGACCTCGGCACCGGCCCGAACGCGCGCGGCCCCAAGATGCTGATCATCGAGGAGGAGGACTCCGCCTGGAAGGTCCGGCAGATCTTCGACGACCCGGAGGGCGACCACGACTGGGGCATCAGCGCCGAGGTCGACCTGTACGGCTCGGACGAGGAGGGCCGGGCGGTGCTGCGGGTCACCGCGGTGGACCGGCTGGGCGGCTGACGGATCGTCAACCCCCGCTTGCGGAGTCGGCGGCCCCCCGGGAGGGGGGGGCGGGGTGGGGTTACACCCCAACAAAAGGGGCGACCCCCCCGTCGGGGAGCGCGCGAGTCTCCCCCCCCCAAGTCTTCTCTGTTGTGAGA
>NZ_JBHVWW010000057.1:45314-50525 GCF_042882025.1 Kitasatospora sp. NPDC058243 | reverse complement strand
GTGGGGGGGTTTGGGGGGCCATGGGGGGGGATGGGTGGGGGGGCGGAGAGCCCCCCACCCCCTTTTTGGGGCTCCCCCCCCCCCGGGGGGGGGGGCCCCGCCGCGGCGTCACATCCAGACGAACGGCGCGCCCGCCGCGTAGGAGAGCGCGCGGGTCGCCTCCTCCAGGGTCTGCTCGGTGGTGAGCGCCGGGCCCGACGGCGTCGAGGCCGGGGTGGACTGGGTGCCGGGGCCGGGCGTGCGGGCGTCGCTGAGCCGGGAGCTCACCACCGTCACGTAGTGCCCGACCGCCTCGACCCGCGGCTCGGCCGACTTGGGCCCGCCGGAGGACGGCGCGGGGGCGGCGTTGGTGTCCGGAAGGATGAAGGCGAGCGCGCCGGGCTTGCCGCGCAGGGTGTCGGCGGCCCGGGTGGCGGCGGCCTGGTCGCCGAAGCGCAGGACGGTGACACTGCTGAGCACCGGGCGGTCCTGGCCGGTGAAGCTGACGGTCAGGTAGGCCTGGCAGCCGGTGTCCTTGAGCAGTTCCTGGGTGCGGTCCTGCAGCACCTCGGTGCAGTTGCCGCCCTGCCGGATGGCGCCACGCCGGGCCTTGTACCCGGCGGCCTCGACCGGCCGCTGGGCGGGGAAGAGGCTGTCGGCATTGAGGCCCTCGGGGTCGGTGCGCGGCGGCGGGGTCCCCACCACCGGCGGCGTCCTGGCCGCGTCCTTGCTGGACGGGCCGAGCCCGGGTATGTAGTCGCCGGGCATCGGGCGGGTGATGATCCATCCGCCGGCGGCCACCACTCCCACCACGACGACCCAGCCCACGGCCCGGCGGGCCGTCAGCCGCCTGCCCCTGCCGCCGACCCGACTGCCGATCAGGTCCGTGCCCGCGCCGGCGGGGGCCCCGCCGGTCCGCCGCACTGCCTGGCCGTTCTGGCCCTCTCCCGGAGTCGGGGTGCGCTCCCCCTGCGTGGTCATGGCGCAGATTCTAAGCAACCGTCGGGTGGCGTGGATCACGGGGTGGGGGGGTTGCCGGTCACCGCCGCGTGCCGGCGCCCGCGACCGTCCGGCACGCGCACCGGCGACCGCCCTGCGCCGGTCTCCCCGGCCCTTCGCCGCGACCGCACCCTACCGGCCGGTAACCTCCGATTCGCACCGGCGTCAAGCTCGTGACCAGCGACGACACCGTGAGCTTCGACACTGTGGCAAGTGGCACATCCTTCCGCCGATCTTCTGGCGGGTTCCCTCTGGCGCCATTCGAGCGCCACCAGGCAGGATCGGCCCCATGGATCTGCTCGATACCCTCACCGCCAAGGGCCTGCGCGGCGAAGTCCCGACCCGCGAGGAGGCGCTGGCCGTCCTCGCCACCACCGACGACGAGCTGCTGGACGTCGTCGCCGCGGCCGGCAAGGTCCGCCGGAGGTGGTTCGGCCGGCGCGTGAAGCTCAACTACCTGGTGAACCTCAAGAGCGGGCTCTGCCCAGAGGACTGCAACTACTGCTCGCAGCGGCTGGGCTCCAAGGCCGAGATCCTCAAGTACACCTGGCTCAAGCCCGACCAGGCCGCCGAGGCGGCCCGCGCCGGGGTGGCCGGCGGCGCCAAGCGCGTGTGCCTGGTCGCCAGCGGCCGCGGCCCCACGGACCGCGACATCGACCGGGTCACCGACACCATGGCCGCCATCAAGGACGCCGACCCCGAGGTCGAGATCTGCGTCTGCCTCGGCCTGCTCTCCGACAACCAGGCGGAGCGGCTGAAGGCGGCCGGCGCCGACGCCTACAACCACAACCTCAACACCTCCGAGAAGACCTACGGCGACATCACCACCACCCACACCTACGCGGACCGGGTGGACACCGTGCAGAAGGCGCACGGCGCGGGCCTGTCCGCCTGCTCCGGCCTGATCGCCGGCATGGGCGAGAGCGACGAGGACCTGGTCGACGTGGTGTTCGCGCTGCGCGAGCTGGGCTCGGACTCCGTCCCGGTCAACTTCCTGATCCCGTTCGAGGGCACCCCGCTCGCCAAGGAGTGGAACCTCAGCCCGCAGCGCTGCCTGCGCATCCTGGCGATGGTCCGCTTCGTCAACCCGGACACCGAGGTGCGGATCGCCGGCGGCCGCGAGGTGCACCTGCGCTCGATGCAGCCGCTCGGCCTGCACGTCGCCAACTCGATCTTCCTCGGCGACTACCTGACCAGCGAGGGCCAGGCCGGGCAGACCGACCTCGACATGATCAAGGACGCCGGCTTCGAGGTCGAGGGCGCCGGCGAGGCCACCCTGCCCCGCCACCGCGCGGACGTCGCGGCGGCCTCCTCCTGCGGCACCGCGGCCTCGGCCTGCGGCAGCGGCGGCGGCTGCGGCCCGTGCGGCGGGCACGCGCACGCGCCGGCCGACGCCCCCGTCGCGGTCGACGCCGACGCCGACGCCGACGCCGCCTCGGACGCCTCGGACGGGGAGCTGCGCAGCGACCTCGTCAAGGTCCGGCTGCGCGGCGCCGGCACCGAACTCGCGCCCAATGCCTGATAGTTCTGGAGACTGACGCATCATGCCCCAGCTGTCCGCGGACACGCTGCTCACCCTCGACCGCGCCCACGTCTGGCACCCGTACGGGCCGATGCCCGGCACCGCCACCCCGTACGTGGTCGAATCCGCCTCGGGGGTCCGGCTGCGCCTCGCCGAGCCCGTCGCGGGCGGGCAGCGCGAGCTCGTCGACGGGATGTCGTCCTGGTGGGCGGCCATCCACGGCTACCGGCACCCGGTGCTGGACGAGGCCGTGCGCGAGCAGCTGGGGCGGATGAGCCACGTCATGTTCGGCGGGCTCACCCACGAGCCCGCCGTCCGGCTGGCGGCGACGCTGGTCGAGATCACGCCCGAGCCGCTGCAGCACGTCTTCCTCGCCGACTCGGGCTCGGTGGCCGTCGAGGTCGCGCTGAAGATGTGCCTCCAGTACTGGCAGTCCACCGGCCGCCCGGCCAAGCGCCGGCTGCTGACCTGGCGCGGCGGGTACCACGGCGACACCTTCCACCCGATGTCCGTCTGCGATCCGGACGGCGGCATGCACCACCTGTGGGGCGGGGTGCTGCCCGGGCAGCTGTTCGCCCCGCAGCCGCCGGCCGGGTTCGACGCCCCGCTCGACGCCGGGTACGCGGCCGAGTTCGAGGAGCTGATGGCCCGGCACGCCGACGAGCTGGCCGCCGTCATCGTCGAACCGGTGGTGCAGGGCGCCGGCGGGATGCAGTTCCACTCCCCCGCCTACCTGCGGATGCTGCGCGAACTCTGCGACCGGTACGGGGTGCTGCTCGTCTTCGACGAGATCGCCACCGGATTCGGCCGCAGCGGCGCACTGTTCGCCGCCGACCACGCGGGCGTCTCGCCGGACGTGATGTGCCTGGGCAAGGCACTCACCGGCGGCTACCTGACCCTCGCCGCCGCGCTGTGCACCGGCGAGATCGCCGACGGCATCAGCCGCGGCGAGATGCCGGTGCTCGCGCACGGGCCGACCTTCATGGGCAACCCGCTGGCCTGCGCGGCCGCCAACGCCTCGCTGGAGCTGCTGCTGAGCCAGGACTGGGCGGTCGGGGTCAAGCGCATCGAGGCCGGACTGGCCGACGGCCTCGCGGCCGCCGCCGACCTCCCGGGCGTCCGGGACGTCCGGGTCCAGGGCGCCATCGGCGTCGTCCAGCTGGACCACCCGGTGAACGTCCCGGCGGCCACCGAGGCGGCCGCCCGGGCCGGCGTCTGGCTGCGCCCCTTCCGGGACCTGATCTACACCATGCCCCCCTACGTGACGGAGGACGAGGACGTGGCACGCATCGCCGACGCCGTGACCGCTGCGGCGGTGGCCGGATGAGCGCGCGGATCCTGTTCATGACGGGCACCAACACCGAGGTCGGCAAGACCGTCGCCACGGCAGCGGTCGCCTCGGCCGCGCTGCAGGCCGGCCTGCGGGTCGCGGTGCTCAAGCCCGGGCAGACCGGGATCGCCCCCGGCGAACCCGGCGACGCCGATGAAGTCCGGCGCCTGGCCGGTGACCTGACGATCCGTGAGCTCGTCCGCTACCCGGAGCCGCTGGCGCCCGACACCGCCGCCCGGCGGGCCGGGATGCCCTTCCTCTCCCCCGCCGAGGTGGCCGACGCCGTCGCCGAACTGGCCGCCGGGCACGACCTGGTGCTGGTCGAGGGCGCGGGCGGGCTGCTCGTCCGCTACGACGACGAGGGCCGCACCCTGGCCGACCAGGCGCGGGCCGTCCTGGACGCCGGGCTGCCGGCCGAGGTCCTGCTCGTCGCCTCCGCCGGGCTGGGCACGCTGAACATCGTCGCGCTCTCGGCGGAGGCCCTGGCCGCCCGCCGGCTGCCGCTCACGGGCGTGCTCGTCGGCTCCTGGCCCACCGCCCCCGGGCTCGCCGAGCGCTGCAACCTCGCCGACCTGCCGCGCTCGGCCGGCGCCCCGCTGCTCGGCGCCCTGCCGGAACGCGCCGCAGCCGCCGAGGACTTCGCCGCCCTCGCCCTCGCCTCGCTCTCCCCCCAGCTGGGCGGCACCTGGAACGCGGAGCACTTCGCGCACTCCCACCGGCCCGAATAGGCCCGGCTTCGCTCGAAGGTGTGATTCCGGCGCCCGAACCCTGGGTTCGGACGCTACGGGCTCAATACCGTTCCTCCTATGACAGACGGGATGACGGTAGACGAGTCTCTTCGGGCCCTGGCCGCCCTGGAGGCTGCGTGGAAGGACGACGACGAGGCGCTGTCCGCCCTCGCCGCGGGCGGTGCGGACGAGCGGTCGCTCCCGGCGCTGGTCGCCGCGTACGGCGAGCACGCGATGGACACCCTGATGGCCCTGGCCTTCGGCCTGCGGTCCACCATGAGCGACGAGGAGCTCGCCGAACTCTCCGACGCGGTGAGCTCCAACATCGGCGCCCGGATGAGCGCCCTGCTCACCCAGACACTGAAGACCTGGGGCACCCTCGCACCCCGGGACGACCTGGCGGTGACCAAGGCCATCGCCCACGCGGTGATCGACTCCATGCGCGCCGTGACCGAGGACCCGAGCCAGACCGAAGTCCTCCCCCTGCTGGCCACCTTCCGCACCTACGCCCTGAACGGCGCCTGACACCGCAGCTTCGGGGGGGGGGGGGGGGGGGCCCCAAAAACCCCCCCCCCCCCCCACCCCCGCTCTTTCTTCCCCCCCCCCCCCCCCCCCCCCACCCCACCTCTCTCTCGGTGTGTGTTTCTTTTTCT
>NZ_JBHVWW010000057.1:0-45304 GCF_042882025.1 Kitasatospora sp. NPDC058243 | reverse complement strand
GTGCGGGAAGGGGGAACAGGAGCAAGAAAAAGGTCCCCCCCTTGTGGGCCACCTTCCGAACTGACGCCTGGAATGGCGCTGGACACTGCGTTTGGGGCGGGGGCTTCGAGCCCCTTGGAACCCCGCGCCGTCATGTCTGCACCCTCATCCACCCCGCGGCGAGCGCGAATCCACCCGTCGAGGAGGCGATGAAGACGAGAACGCACACCAATGCACTCGCCTCAGTGGGAACACACTCAGGAATCGCGAGAAAAACCACACCCGCGAGCGCGAAACTCCCGATGGCGATGGCACCGGAGGCGATTACGGTCGCATTCCCCTGCGGAGGACGACGACCAGCCGCTCGATGACGTCCGGCCGGGCGGCCCCGAGGTCGATCAGGATGACTCCGGTGGCTTTGGCCGAGAGCCAGTCGATACCGAGGGAGGGCAGTTTGACCTCGGCGGCGCGCAGGACGGCCTGGAGGTCGTCGAGGATGTCGGCCGCGACGCGACGGTCCTCGGCCGTGACCTTGTCGATCATGCTGCTCATGGGGCATCGCACTCTTCGCTGTTCGTGATCCAACGCGCTTCGGTGTCCCACTCCACGCCACCTCCGACGGGCCGGAGGAAGGCCAGCCCGTGCTGCCACCCCATGAAGACGGCCCAGCGCCCGGAGCGGACGTCGTAGACCCGCTCGCCGACAACGGTCGGCCGGTAAGGCTCGGACGGCGGCGCCACCCGTCGCACGGGCGGCGCCGCCGGGGCGATGGCGCCACTGCCCATCCGCGCCTCGGGAACGGAATCGCCGCACTGCGGGCACCGACAGGGCGGAAAGTTCCGCCGCAGGACGATGCTTTCGCCGGATTGAACGTTCGTCATATCCACGGAATAACTCCTCTCTGTTGCTAACTCCTCACCAAGAGTGGCCAATCGCGGCTAGCATCGGAAGAGCTTCACTTTGACAGCGAGCACTGTGGAAATGGGTGGTTGCCATGCCTCAGCGGGAAGTAGACCCGACCGCATCTCCGAACGCAGCCATCGGCGTTCAGCTCCGGCGCTTCCGCAAGGCGAGAGGGCTCACTCAGATCGAGCTCGGGCGGCGGACCAACTACAGCGATTCGCTCATCTCCATGATCGAGAACGGAGACCGTCCCGCGCCGCTGAACCTCGTCCGGCGATGCGACAAGGAACTCGACACCTGCGAGGCGCTTGAGCTCCTGTACTGGAGCGCGAAGAACAGCACTCTGATCGGTGGATTCGTCTCCTACACCGAGCACGAAGCCAAGGCCACCGCCTTCAAGATCTTCGAGCTGAACGTCATCCCGGGGCTGCTCCAGACGCGGGGCTACGCATCGGCGCTCATCAACGCCGCAGCCCAACGAGGTGAGATCCCCGAGGACAAAGCCATCGAACGCCTGAATGTCCGCATGGCGCGGCAGGCCTTGCTGTACCGCGAACCGTCTCCCTCCATCCACATCGTCCTGGACGAGAGCTGCCTGCGAACCGTTGGCGGCCCCTTCGTCATGGCCGAGCAGCTTCGCCGACTTGAGAGCGTGGCCGGCCTTCCGCACGTCATGCTGCAGATCGCGCCGTCCACTCTTGGCGAAGCCCTCCCGGCGACCATGCCGTTCACCCTGCTGACCAGCACGGACAAGAAGTGGATGGCCTACCTCGAAACCATCCAACGGGGCTACGTCGAGCGCGAGGACGAGGACAAGATCCGCTCCCTCGTAGAGACTTACCATTGGCTCCAGGCCCAAGCCCTCTCATGCGAAAACTCGTTGGCCCTCATCCGCACCCGTCTCAAGGAGTTCCACGCCATGTTCCCCATCGCGACGGTCAAGCCCACCTCCTGGCTGAAGTCCTCGTACAGCAACGGCGGCGGCCAATGCATCGAGGTCGCACCCGGGCTCCCCGGCATCCTCCCCGTCCGCGACAGCAAGGACCCCGAGGGCCCTCGACTCGCCTTCGGCGCCGACGCCTGGCGGTCCTTCATCACCGGCGTCAAGTCCGGCGACTTCGGCACTGTCTGAGATCCTCGGCTGCCGACCAGCGGGGTCCGGTCGGGGTGCCGTACTTGATCCAGGCCGCCGGGGTGGCGTTGTCGTTGCGCAGGTGGAAGGCCAGGCCGACCGGGTCAACCCCTTCTCTTCGAACTCTGCTCGATATACCGTACATAACGCTTGTTACGTACCGGGCAGGTCAGCGTAGCGAAGCGCCTCGCATCCACCACCCTCACCTGGAGAGTCTGCTGTGACCGAACCCGCCGAGACCATCAAGTACCGCAAGAACGGCCTCACCCGCGGCGTCACGGACGAGCTCGCCGAGAACATGAAGCAGGGCTGGGCCGACACCGAGCGCCTCTCCCTGGAGCCGATCCCGCAGGCCGCGCACACCGCCCGCCGCCGCGCCGAGCTGTCCGCGGCCTTCCCCGGCGAGCGCCTGGTGGTCCCGTCCGGCAACCCGAAGGTGCGGGCCAACGACACCGACTACCCGTTCCGCCCGTCCTCCGACTACGTCTACCTGACCGGCGACCAGTCCCAGGACGCCGTGCTGGTCCTGGAGCCGACCGGCGACACCGGCCACCGGGCCGTGCTCTACCTGCGCGACCGCTCCCGGACCGACAACGGCGAGTTCTGGCTGGACAACCACGGCGAGCTGTGGGACGGCCGCCGCAACAGCCTGGCCGAGAGCGAGCAGCTGCTCGGCCTGCCCTGCCGGGACGTCCGCACCGTCCGCGCGGACCTGGGCGCCGCCACCGGCCCGGTGCGCGTGCTGCGCCGCCACGACGCGGGCGTGGAGCAGTCCCTCCAGGGCCGGGCCGTCGCCGAGCGGGACGCGGAGTTCGAGGTCTTCCTGTCCGGCCAGCGCCTGGTCAAGGACGAGTTCGAGATCGCCGAGCTGCGCTTCGCCTGCGAGGCCACCGCCCGCGGCTTCGAGGACGTGGTGCGCATCCTCGGCACCGACACCGAGACCCCCGAGCGGCTGATCGAGGGCACCTTCTTCGTCCGGGCCCGGATCGAGGGCAACGACATCGGCTACGGCAGCATCGCCGCGGCCGGCCCGCACGCCACCACCCTGCACTGGGTGCGCAACAACGGCCACGCCAAGCCCGGCGACCTCCTGCTGCTCGACGCCGGCGTGGAGACCAACCGCCTGTACACCGCCGACGTCACCCGCACCCTCCCGGTCAGCGGCCGCTTCACCGACCTGCAACGCAAGGTCTACGACGCGGTGTACGCGGCGCAGGAGGCCGGCATCGCCGCGGTGAAGCCCGGCGCCGACTTCCGCGACTTCCACCACGCCGCCCAGCGCGAGCTCGCCGAACACCTCACCTCCTGGGGCCTGTTCGGCGACCTCACCGCCGACAAGGTGTACGAGCTGGGCCTGCACCGCCGCTTCACCCTGGCCGGCACCGGCCACATGCTCGGCCTCGACGTCCACGACTGCGCCCACTCGCGCACCGAGGAGCACGTCGACGGCCCGCTGAAGCCGGGCATGGTGCTCACCGTCGAGCCGGGCATCTACTTCCAGCAGAACGACCTGACCGTGCCCGAGGAGTACCGCGGCATCGGCGTCCGGATCGAGGACGACATCCTGGTCACCGAGGACGGCAACGAGAACCTGTCGGCCGGCCTCCCCCGCACCTCCACCGAGGTCGAGGCCTGGCTCGCCGAACTGCGCGGCTGAGCTGGGCGGCTGAGTCCGGGAACGGCGCATGCGGCACCCGGGAGCTCCCGGGTGCCGCACGGTACCGGCTACTTCAGCTTCCCCAGCGCCGTCCCCACCCGCTGGACGGCGGCGACGACGTCCTCGGGCTGGCGGGCGGTGAAGCAGAGGCGGAAGAAGCCGGGTGCCGGGTTGTGCATGGTGCCGCCGGGCAGCAGGGTGACCTCGGTGGGCTCGGCCATGAGGTACCTGAACAGCAGCTCCTCCTTCGGGTCGAGTCCGCTCGACCGGGCGAGCGGCAGCCCGGCCACCTCCTCGTGACCGTGGACGGGGTGCTTGCCGAGGTACTTGGAGAGGTCGAGCCAGAAGAACTGGGCGGCGTTGTCGCCGGGCCGGTGCACGTAGTCGATCCTGGCGGCGTCCAGGGCGCCCTTGACCCTGTCGAAACTGGTCTTGAGCAGCGTGCGGTACTCCCGCATCGCATAGGTGGTGTAGAGCTCGCCGCCGGAGCCGTTGGCGGGGGCGCTCAGCAGGTCCTGGATGACGTAGGTCTTCAGCGAGTCGAAGGGGCTGAACCAGGGCAGCGGGTGGGTGGGCTCGGCCGGGTCGTTGTTGCCGAGCATGGTGTTGCGCACGGCGAGGTTCCGGGAGATCACGAAGCCGGTGCGGAAGCCGGACAGGCCGAAGTCCTTGGCGAAGCCCCAGACCACGTGGATCCGGGCGGGCTGCTCCTGGTACGCCTTCAGGGCCAGCGCGCTGGTGAACTTCGTTGTGCTGCTGTCGAGTTGGGAGTGACAGTAGATCTCGTCCGAGATGATGTGCAGGTCGGTGTCCGTGAGCGCCCACCCGTAGATCTCGTCCAGCAGGGCCCGCGAGTAGTTCACGCCCAGCGGGTTGTGCGGGTTGGTGAGGACGAGCAGGCGCGGCGTGCGGCCGGCCGCCTTCCGGTCCTCGTAGGCCTTCTTGAGCAGGGGCAGGGTGAGCCGGTACCGCTCCTCCCCCGCGGTCGGCAGGTTCACCGGGACGCACCTGAGCCTGGGCCGCTCCTGGAAGGACCAGTTGAAGCCCTGCCAGTACGGCGCGGGGATCAGCACCTCGTCGCCGTCCTTGAGCGGCGGGCCGACCGGGTCGGCGCCCTTGAGCGCGAAGGCGATGCACTCCAGCGCGGAGGAGACCCCGGCCACGCCGAACACGTCGCCCTCGTGGACCTCGGCGCCGAGCGCCAGGGTGAGCAGCTTGGCGACCGGCCGGCGCACCGCCAAGGTCCCGGCCGAGTCGATGTACTGGATGTACCGCTCGGGGATCAGCTGGATGTTGTCGAAGACCTTCTTCTTCATCGAGTGGTGGTAGAGCAGGACGTTCTCGGCGACGGACAGGTTGACCGCTCGGGGGGACGCCACGTGCTGGTGGAAGTAGGCGAGGGCCTGTTCCAGGTCGGTCATCCGGGTGAGCTGTTCGGCGGCCGCCTCGGGGGAGGCGAGGGTGCGGGTGTCGTCGGTCATGGCAGTCCTTCTCCGGGCTTCGCGGGGTGGGCTGGGCGGCGTGCCGGAACATGGTCGTTCGCACACGCATCGGCCCCAGCGGACCACGCCCCGGGCACGGCCGCCAGCGCTCGGCGCCCGTCCGGACGGGGGCGGGATCAGGCGGTCAGCGGCTTGACCCAGCGGCTCCACTGCGGTTCGGGGCGGTAGCCGGCGGCCTCCCAGGTGCGGTGGCCGAGGGCGTTGTCGTCCAGCACCATGGCGTCCGCGCGGTGGCCGCCGAGCGCGGCAAAGCGCGCCTCGGCGGCCGCGAGCAGGGCGGCGCCGATGCCCCGGCGGCGGTGGTCGGGGTCGACGGCGAGCCGGTAGAGGTGGCAGCGCCAGCCGTCCCAGCCGGCGATCACGGTGCCGAGGACGGCGGTCGGGTCGCCCGCCGGGGTCGCGACGATCAGGCACTCCGGGTCCCGGGCGAGCAGCGCGGCCACGCCCGGGGCGTCGTCCGTGATGCTGGCGCCCTTCGCCGCCCGGGCCCAGAGGGCGAGCAGCGCGGGAATCTCGTCGGGGGCGGCGGTGCGCAGGACGATCCCGTCGGGGGCGGGAGTGCGCGGAGCGATCTCGTCGGTCATGGCGGCCTGTTTAGCAGGCGGTTCCGCCCGGCGGCCAGGAATTCCGCAGCCTGGACGGACGGGCCGTCAGCCCAGTCGCCACACCGTGGTGGTCTTGACGGCGGTGTCCTCCAGGTCGGCGACGACCGGCACCTGGTAGGCGGCGAGCGCGGTGAACCGCTCCCGGGGCAGGTAGGCCCGGCCGGGGTCGCCGACGATGACGGTGGCGCCGCGCGCGGCGGCCCGTTCCAGGAAGGGCAGGAAACGGGCGGCCATGGCCCGTTCGTAGAAGACGTCACCGGCGAGCACCACATCGGCCGGGGCGCCGTCGCCGTCCACCAGGTCCACCAGGGCGGCCTCCACGCGCACGCCGTTGGCCTCGGCGTTGAGGCCGATGGCGGCCACCGCGTAGGCGTCGATCTCGGCGGCGCGCACGGACGCGGCGCCGCTCAGCGCGGCCGCGACGCCGACCACCCCGCCCCCGGCGGCCACGTCGAGCACCGCCCGCCCGGCCACCAGCTCGGGGTGGTCCAGCACGTGGCGGGCGACGGCCACCCCGCCCGCCCAGGCGAACGCCCAGAACGGCGGCGGCAGTCCGACCTCCCCCCGCGCCCGCTCGGTGGTCTCCCACAGGGTGATCGCGTCCTCGGCCATGTGCAGGCCGACCTCGGGGACGAACGGGACGGGCTTCAGCTCGGTCTCGCGCCGGATGAAGGCGAGGTCGGCCTCCGGCGGGCGGCTCTCCGGTTGATCGGCCTCCGGTTGATCGGCCTCCGGCTGGTCGGTCTCCGCTTGATCGGTCTCCGACGGGTGGGTCTCCGGCTGGTCGGTCTCCGGCTTGAGAGTGCGCAGCTCACTCGGCATCTCCGCAGCATAGGGCCCACGCGGGGGTGCTCACGCCCGCCCGGCCGCCGTCCGGACGCGCCGGGCGAGCGAGCCGGCGCCCGCCGCAGCTACTGGAGGCCGGCCGCGGAGCAGGCGGCGACGTAGTCCGGCGTGCAGATCTGGGCGACGGTGAAGAGGCCGTCGGCGACCACGGTGGCCTTGACGTTGTCCTTGGTGAGCGCGACCGGGGCGATCAGGCCGGTCGGCACCTTGTCGCTGCTGCCGCTGGTCACCGTGGTCGGCACGAGGGCGCCGCCGATTTCCTGGCCGTAGGCCAGGTCGACGGCCAGCTGCGCGGCCGTGTCGGCCTCCGACTTGAGGGGCTTGTAGACCGACATGGCCTGGGCGCCCGCCAGGATCCTCTGCACGCCGTCGAGTTGGAAGTCCTGGCCGGTCAACGGGACACTCAGGCCGGACGCCTCGGAATCGGACGCGCTGGAGTCGACCGCGCTGGGTACGGCAGCGTTGGGGTCGGCCGCGCTGGGATCGGCCGCGTTGGGGTCGGTGGGCGAGCCGTTGGTCGTGATCGCCTCGCCGACGTCCGCCGTGCCGCCTACCACCGCCGCCGCGGCCTGGCCCCGCAGTTCGCCGACCTTGCGGTTGTCGAAGGACACGTAGGCGTCGACCGGGCCCTGGGCGAGGCGGTCGTAGGCGACCACCCTGACGCCCGCGTCGTGCGCCTTCTGGATCGACGCCTGGATCGACTCGGCGTCCACCGCGTCCAGGATCAGCACCTTGGCGCCCTTCTTCACGGCGGCGTCGATCTGGGTCTGCTGGACGGCGGCGTCCTGGCCGGCGTTGTAGTAGTCGATCTGCGCGTCCGGCGCCAGCTCCTTGATCTTCTTCTCGATCAGCGGCCGGTCGAACTGCTCGTAGCGAGTCGTCCTGGCCTCCGGCAGCAGCAGGGCTATCCGCCCGGCTCCCCTCCCGGCCGCGGCCGGGAGGGGGGGCGGTCCGCCGCCGGAGCCGCCGCTGGACGACTGCGTCGCGCTGTCGCAGGACGCCGCGCCCAGGCCGAGGGAAATCGCTGCGGTCACCGCGAGGACGCGGCGCAGCCCGATGCTCATGAGGATGCCTTTCCGATTGGTTGGGTCCACCCCTCTTTCGTTCGAGTCTGGGAACCTTCGGCCGCGACCACGATCCCGGTGCGCCGAATGGGTCTCAGGCCTCCGTCAGCGGGTGTCCGTCAAAAGGCGTCCGCGAGGCGGAGGCTGGCGCGACGGCAGGCCCCGGGGCGGGAGCCGGCGGGACGGCGGCCAGCGGGAGGGTCGCCGTGAGCCGGGCCCCGGACGGCGTCGGGGTGACGGCCAGGGTGCCGCCGTGGTGGCGGGCGATGTCGCGGGCGATCGGCAGGCCCAGGCCGCTGCCGCCCTCGTCGCGGCTGCGGGCGTCGTCGAGGCGGGTGAAGCGTTCGAAGACGCGCTCACGGTCGGCGGGCGGGATGCCCGGGCCGTCGTCCTCGACGTCCAGGACGGCCACGCCTCGGGCGCGGTCGGCGGCGAGCCGGACGTGGACGGCGCCCGCCGCGTGCCGGTCGGCGTTGTCGAGCAGGTTGGTGAGCAGCCGGCCGAGCCAGAGCAGAATGCCTTCGACGGCCACCGCGGGGGCCAGGTCGGTGGTGCGCCGGTGCGGGCCGGCCGGGCGGCCGAGCACGGTGGCGGCGACCAGCCCGGTGAGGTCGATCCGCTGCCGGGGCCGGTCCTCGGCGCCGCCGCCCGCGTCGAGCCGGGCGAGCAGCAGCAGGTCGGTGGCGAGGCTCTGCAGCCGGTCGGTGTCCTGGAGCGCGCCGTGCACCAGTTCGGCCCGGACGGCCGGGTCGGGGTGGGTGTCGGCGACCTCCAGCTGGGTGCGCAGCACCGCGAGCGGGCTGCGCAGTTCGTGCGAGGCGTCGGCGATGAACTGCCGCTGGCGCCGTCCGGAGGCCTCCAGCCGGTCGAGCATCGCGTTCATGGTGGCGGCCAGGCGGGCGATCTCGTCGGCGGTTCCGGGCTCGGGGACGCGCCGGTGCAGGTCCCGCCCGGTGATCGCGTCGACCTCGGCGCGGATGGCCTCCACCGGCCGCAGCGCGTGCCCGGTCACCCGCCAGGTGACGACCACGCCGATGAGCAGCAGCAGCGGGCAGGCGACGGCGAGCGCGGCCTGGGTGGTGTCGAGGGCCTCGTCGGCGGCGCGCAGCGAGGCGCCCGCGTAGACGGTGACCGGCCCGCCCGGGGTGTCGGCGGTGACGGCGGTGAGCCGCTGGCGGTGGTGGTCGTACAGCGGGTCGATGTCGTCGGTGGTGCGCGAGCCGGTGCGGTGGGCGGCGGTGAGGGCGGTCCGGCCGGCCAGGTTGGGGCTGGCGGCGAGGACGGTGCCGTGGGCGTCGACGGCCTGGAGGAAGTCGGTGCCGTGGCCGGCGTGCAGGACGGGCGTCAGCCGCCCCTGGACGGCGAGTTGGGCGACGGACTCGGCCTGCTGCCGGGTGGCGGAGGCGGCGGAGGCGACCAGGTCGGCGTGCAGGGCGGTCAGCAGTCCGGCGCCGGCCAGGGCCAGGGCCGCGGCGAGCACCGTACCGGCGGCGGCGGTGGCCCGGGCGCGCACGGACCGGGGGACGAAGCGGCGCAGCGGGCGCGGGAGCCCGGGGCGGCGCGGCGGGGTGGGGAGGCGGCGCAGCACTGCGAGGAGCCGGGGCGGGCGCGGGCGCATCTCAGCCGCCGTCGGGGGCGAGCCGGTAGCCGGCGCCGCGCATGGTCTGGAGGGCGGCGCGGCCGAACGGGGCGTCGATCTTGCGCCGCAGGGCGTGGATGTGGACCTCGACGATGCTCGGGTCGGCGTCGTGGTGGGCGTCCCAGACGTGGTCGAGGATCTCCCGCTTGGAGACCACCGTCCCGGCGCGCGCGGCCAGGTACTCCAGGATCGCGAACTCACGGGCGGTCAGCTGGGTGGGGTGGCCGGCCCGGACGCAGGTGCGGGCGTTGGCGTCGAGGACCAGGTCGCCGAGGGTGTGCAGGCGCGGGCGCCGCTGGTCGACCCGGCGGTGCAGGGCGCGCAGCCGGGCGAGCAGCACGACGAAGGAGAACGGCTTGGACAGGTAGTCGTCGGCGCCGGTGTCCAGGGCCTCCGCCTCGTCCCATTCGCCGTCCTTGGCGGTGAGCATCAGGATCCCGGCCCGGCAGCCGCTCGCGCGCAGCCGGGCGCAGACCCGGTAGCCGTTGAGGCCGGGCAGCATGATGTCGAGGACGATCACGTCGTAGGGGTGGCGGTCGGCGAGGGCGAGGCCTTCGGGCCCGTTGTGGGCGGTGTCGACGGTGTGACCGTCGGCCTCCAGGCCGCGGCGCAGCGCGGTGGCCATCCGGCGTTCGTCCTCGACGACGAGTATGTGCATCCGTTCAGGGTGCCAGGTGGTTCCGCGCGGTCCGTCGGCGGCTTAAGCGGGGGTTCAGGAACGGTCCGCCATGATCGCCGGGCGCGCCCGGGGGGATCCGGGCGCGCTGAGCAGCCGAGGCAAGGAGAACGCCCGATGAGCGACGCCACGTCGTCCACCACCCCGCTCCCGGAGGACCCGGAGCAGGCGCAGCAGGCTTCGCAGGCGCAGCCGCAGTCGAAGCGGCCCCGGGCGGCGCGGCTGCGCGGTTGGGCGGGCGGACGGGAGCGCCGGATCGCCGCCGGGGTGGCCGCCGTCGCGCTGATCGGCGCGGGCGGGCTGGTGGCGCTGGCGGTCGCGCACGAGGAGCACGGGCGCGGGGACCACCGCGGGCTGAGCCGGGCCGAGGGCGGCTCGTCCGACGAGCACGGTGGCCGCAACGGCGGCCGCAACGCGCACGACGGGACCGACGGGACCGCCGGGAGCGCCGGGAGCGACCGGGGCGAGGGACACGCCAAGCGCGGCCGGACCGCCCCCGCCCCGCTCCCCTCCCTCGCCGCCTCGACCGCGCTGGAGAAGGCGCAGGGCGCCGTCCCCGGCGGGCGGGCCGAGTCGCTGCGGCGCGTCGCCCAGCAGGGCGGCTCCGCCGCCTGGGCCGTGGTGGTCGTGGGCCCGGACGGCGTGCGTCACCTGGTGACCGTGGACGGCACCAGCGGTGAGCTGACCGGGAACACGGTCGTCGACGGGTCCGGGCGCTGACGTGGCCCGGCACGCGACGACGACCCGGGCTGCGACGACGGCCCGGGCCGCGACGATGACCCGGGTCGCGGCCCGCCCGGACGCCCTGGCCGGGGGCACCCCTGCCGAGGGAGCCCCGGCGGGGGCCAGCAAGGTCCCGGCGGTGGACGGCTGGTTCTGGCTGGTGAAGGTGCTGACCACCGGCATGGGCGAGACCCTGTCGGACTTCCTGGCGCACACCGTCGGCCCGGTGCCGGCGGTTGCGGCGGCCGGGCTGTTGCTCGCCGTGGCGCTGCTGGTCCAGCTGCGGCTGCGCCGCTGCGTGCCCGGGGTGTACTGGGCGGTGGTGGTGCTGGTCAGCGTGTTCGGCACGATGGTCGCCGATGTCGCGCACGTCGCGCTGGGCGTGCCGTACGCGGTGTCGGCGGGCGGGCTGGCGGTGGCGCTGGCCGCGCTGTTCGTGCTCTGGCACCGGGTGGAGGGCTCGCTGGCGATCGACCGGGTGACCGGGCTGCGCCGGGAGCTGTTCTACTGGGCCGCGGTGCTGCTGACCTTCGCCCTGGGCACGGCGCTGGGCGATCTGACGGCGGCCACGCTGCGCGCCGGGTACCTGCTGGCCGGTCTGGGCTTCGCCGTGCTGATCGCCGTCCCGGCGGTGGCGGCGCGGGCCCGCTGGGTGGGCCCGGTGGCCGGGTTCTGGTGGGCGTACGTGCTGACCCGTCCGCTGGGCGCCTCGTTCGCGGACTGGCTGGGCGTGGGCGCCGACCGGGGCGGCCTCGGGCTGGGCACCGGCCCGGTGAGCCTGGCGCTGGCGGTGCTGATGGCGGCCGCCCTCGCCCTGGCGGCCCGGGCGCGCCGTCGCCGGAGGGCGGCTGGACGCTCCGCCGCCTGACCGTCTACATTGCTGTAGACGCCGGAGGCGTAGGGCATCACCCCCCGGACAGCCCTACGCCTCCGGCCTCGCAGGCCCCACGCCCCCGGGCCCCCAGGCCTCCAGGGCCGTGGGCTCCCGCAGGCCTCACCCCCGCTCGTCGACCACCCGCCGGATCTTCCCGACCGAGCGTTCCAGCGCGTACGGCTCCACCACCTCGACCGCGACCGTCACGCCCACCCCGTCCTTCACCGCCCGGACGATCGCCTCCCGCGCCGCCGCCCGCTGCTCGGCCGGGGCGTCCGGCCTCGCCTCGACCCGGACGGTCATGTGGTCCAGCCGCCCCTGCCGGGTGAGCCGCAGCTGGAAGTGCGGCGCGACGCCCGGGGTCCGCAGCAGGACCTCCTCGATCTGGGTCGGGAAGACGTTCACCCCACGCAGGATGATCATGTCGTCGCTGCGCCCGGTGACCTTCTCCATCCGCCGGAAGGCCGGCCGCGCGGTGCCGGGCAGCAGCCTGCTGAGGTCGCGGGTGCGGTAGCGGATGACCGGCAGCGCCTCCTTGGTGAGCGAGGTGAAGACCAGTTCGCCGCCCTCGCCGTCGGGCAGCACCTGGTCGGTGAACGGGTCCACGATCTCCGGGTAGAAGTGGTCCTCCCAGATGTGCAGCCCGTCCTTGGTCTCCACGCACTCCTGCGCCACGCCGGGGCCGACCACCTCGGAGAGGCCGTAGATGTCGACGGCGTGCAGGTCGAGCCGGTCCTCGATCTCGCGCCGCATCTCCTCCGTCCACGGCTCGGCGCCGAAGATACCGATGCGCAGCGAGGTGCTGCGCGGGTCGACGCCCTGCTTCTCGAACTCGTCGAGCAGGGTGAGCAGGTAGGAGGGGGTGACCATGATGATCTCGGGACGGAAGTCCTGGATGAGCTGCACCTGCCGGGCCGTCATGCCGCCGGAGGCCGGGATGACGGTGCAGCCGGCCCGCTCGGCGCCGTAGTGCGCGCCCAGCCCGCCGGTGAACAGCCCGTAGCCGTACGCGATGTGCACCTTGTGCCCGGGCCTGCCGCCGGCCGCGCGGATCGACCGGGCGACCACGTCGGCCCACATCGACAGGTCGTGCTCGGTGTAGCCGACGACGGCCGGGCGCCCGGTGGTGCCGCTGGAGGCGTGGATCCGGCGGACCTGCTCCATCGGGACGGCGAACATGCCGAACGGGTAGCCCTCGCGCAGGTCGGCCTTGGTGGTGAAGGGGAAGCGGGCGAGGTCGGCCAGGGTGCGGCAGTCCTCGGGGCCGACGCCGGCCGCGTCGAACTTGCGGCGGTACAGCTCGACGTTGTCGTACGCGTGGCGCAGGGTGGCCCGGAGGCGGGTGAGCTGGTGGGCGCGCAGCTCGTCGACGCCCATCCGCTCGCCGGCGTCCAGCAGCGCGGGCGGGAGCGGCTCGCCCAGGCGCCGGGCGGGCTCTTCGCCACGCTGTCCGGGCTCTTCGCTGTACGGGCTCGGGGCGGGTGCGGTGCCGGTCATCGTCGCTCCTCCGCAGGTCGGCCGGGGCGGGTGCGCCGACCGATCGTTCGGTCAGGACGGCCCCCACGCCAAGTAACCCAGCGCCCGTACCGGCTGTCAAGGGGTCGCACGCCGGATCCGGAATGCGAAGTTCCGACCACTTCGGGTGGAGATCGGGCACCCACCTTGGCTGGCCGATATGAAAATCATTACAGAAGTTTGACCCGTGCACGGCATCACCCGGCCCGACCGCGTGGTTCAGTAGTGCGGTTTCTCCCCCGCACCCCGGAGTGATCACCGTGCCCACGACTCCCGCCCTGGTCAGCGCGCTGCGCGAACTCGGCGACCGACCCGCCGTCGTCGCCGACGGGCGCGCGATCAGCGGCATCGGCCTGCTGCTCGGCGTCTCCCCGCCGGGCGGCCTGCCCCGGGCCCTCGCCCAGCGCGTCGCCGCCCACGCCGCGCTGCCGCCATCCGCCGCCCGCACCGCCGAACAGCGGCTGCGGCACTGGGCGGGCGTCCTCGGCCCGCCGCCCATCCGGCACACCGTGCTCCACCCCGCCACCGACCTCGCCGTCGAACTCGCCCTCGCCACCCTGCTCGCCGGCGGCACCGTCCACTGCGGCGACCCCCGGCAGGACCCCGAGCAGCAGCTCGTCGACCTCGCCGCCAGCGCCACCACCCACCTCAGCCTCCCCTCCACCCTGCTGTGGCGCCTCAGCCGCCGCCCCGACCTCGCCGACCACGACCTCGGCGCCCTGCGGTTCGTCCTGCACGTCGGCCCCGAACCCCGGCAGGACGACGTGTACGCCGCCGTCGACGCGCTCGGCGCCGTCCTCGCCCACGTCCGCGCCCCGCACAGCCACGCCGAAGCCGCCGACCGGCGACTGCGCACCGCCGCCGACGCCGCCGACGCCATCGCCTGGAAACACGCCATAGGCGTCACCACCGAACAGGTCCAGGCCTTCGGCACCCACCTCGACCACGCCGTCCTGTCCGCACTGCTGCTGACCCTCCAGCAGAGCGGCGTCCTCACCGACCCCGGGCGCGGACACACCGAGGCCGAGATCCTCGCCGCCGCCCTTGTCACCCCCGCCCAGCGGCCCCGGGTCGGCCGCTGGCTCGACGCGCTCACCCGGCACGGCCTGATCACCCGGCACGACGACGTCCACTACGGCCGACCCGAACTCACCGCGGCCGAGGTCCGGGAGGCCTGGCGGCCCGCCGTCGAGACCTGGAACGACGGGCTCGGTCCGGTCGCCGCCCTGGACCGGATCCGGCGCGGCGCACTACGGCTGCCCCGGCTGATCACCGGCGAGGAGGCACCCCGCCCGGCCGCCGCCCCGATCCGCTGGACGGCCGCCCGCGGCTACCTCGGCGCCGCCCTCGGCGCGCTGGTCCGCGGCCTCGCCGAGACCCACGACGGGCCGCAGCCGCTGCGCATCCTCGAACTCGGCCAGGACGACGCCGACTCCACCGTCACCCGGGCCCTCGCCACCCGGCCCCGCCCCGGCGCCGACCACCACCAGCTGCCCGACGGCGGCCGCTACGACCTCGTCGTCGCCACCGTGACCGGCCACCCGGACACCGCCGTCCCGGAGCTGGTCGACCTGCTCGCGCCCGGCGGGCAGCTGCTGCTGCTCGCGCCCACCGGCGAACAGCTCGACCTGCTGATCACGGGGGACGCCGAGGCCGGCGCCGACTCCCCGGCCTCCCCGGCCGCCGCGGTCTCCGCCGCCCCCGCCGCCCCGGCGCTCCCCGCCGAGCGCTGGCGGGCCGCCCTCACCGCCGCCGGCTGCCCGACCGTCCTCGCGCTGCCCGAGGACGGGCACCCGATGGGACTGCTCGGGCAGCGGCTGTTCGCGGCGCGGATGCCCTGAGCCGCCGCTACCATCGGGCCGTGCCCGACTCCCCCGTGCAGTTCCTGCGGCGCTTGCCGCCCTTGCGCCCCTTCCAGCCCCAGCGGCGGCCGCGGTCGCTCCGGTCCAAGGCCTCCCTGGCCTCCCTCTCCTCGATCGCCTCCGTCTGCTCGATCGCCTCCATCGGGTCCGTCGGCTCGGTGCTGTCGATCGGCTCGGCCGGCTCCGTCCTCTCGATCGGGTCCGCCGGCAGCGTCCTGTCCCTCGGGTCGGCCGGCTCCGTGCTCAGCGCCCTGTCGGCCGGCTCCCGGCTGAGCCTCGGCTCGCTGCTCTCCGCCCGTTCCCGCTGGTCGGTACGGTCCCGGCGGCCCGGCGGCGGGCGGCCCGTGGCCGGGCCGTGAAGCCCGGGTCGTGCGCCACCACCCGATGCGTACCATTTCGATACCGAAGCCTGGATGAGCTGCAAGGATTCTCGCCCACCGGGCCCACCCCCGGGTAGGCTCCGCTTGTCCTCCGGCCCTGGCGCAGGCGGCCCCGCGCCGCCGTGCCGCGTTCCGAGGGTGGCACACCCCCCGCGGGCCATTCGGTGGGCACCGCGCACTCGACACCGCGCGCCAGGGCAGTCGCGCGAACGGCGAAGGGCATCGCATTGGCGGATCGGCTCACCGGAGGAGACTCCTCGCTGCTGCGGCGGATCAACGCGGCGGTCACGCTTCGGGCGCTGCGGACCGGCCACTCCGTGACCCTCACTCAGCTCGTCGGCGAGACCGGGCTCTCCCGCCCGACCGTCGAGGGCGTCATCGAGGGTCTGGTCGAAACCGGGCTGGTCGCCGAGGTCGACCAGCCCAAGGAGGACGGCCAGCCCGGCACCGGCCGGCGCGGCCGACCGGCCCGCTGGTTCCGCTTCCGCGCCGAGGCCGGGCACATCCTCGGCATCGAGGTCGGCGTGCACGACATCCGCGTCATCCTCGCCGACCTCACCGGCGAGGTGGTGGGCAGTCACTTCAAGCCGGTCGACGAGACCCTGGACGCCGAGGACCGGCTCGCCGCCGTCCGCACCGCCGTCGCCGAGGTCCTGCGCAAGGCCGGCATCTCCCGCGACAACCTCTGGGCCGTCGGCATCGGCACCCCCGGCATCGTCGACCGCGACGGCACCATCCAACTCGGCACCGCCATGCCCGGCTGGACCGGTCTCGACCTCGGCGCCCGGCTGCGGCGCTCCTTCCGCTGCCCCGTCCTGATCGAGAACGACGCCAACCTCGCCGCCATCGCCGAACACTGGCAGGGCGCGGCGGTCGGCGCCGGCGACGTCGTCTTCGTCATGGCCGGCCTCAGCCCCGGCGCCGGCTCCCTCATCAACGGCAGGCTGCACCGCGGCCACGGCGGGGCGGCCGGCGAGATCGGCGCCCTCCACCTGCTCGGCCAGGAGGTCACCCCCGAGCGCCTCCTCTCCACCACCGGCAAGCCGCTCAACCCGCTCGACGAGGCCGCCGTCGCCCGCGTCCTGCGGCTCGCGCGGGAGGGCGACGAGGTGGCGAAGGTCGCCATGGACCGCTTCCTCACCCGCCTGGTCCAGGGCGTCGCCGCGCTCGTCCTGGCCATCGACCCGCAGCTCGTCGTGATCGGCGGCTGGGCGGCCGGCCTCGACGGCGTCCTGGAACCGCTGCGCGAGCGCCTCGCCCAGTTCACCCTCCGCGCCCCCGAGGTGGCGCTCGCCGCGCTCGGCTCCGAGGTCGTGGCGATGGGCGCGCTGCGCGTCGCCCTCGACCACGTCGAGGACCAGCTGTTCGCCGTCGACCCGCCGACCACCGGCAACGGCCGCGCCTGACGGGCCCCGGGGAGGCAGCCCCCGCGTGCGGCCGGACGGGGGGGGCGGCCCACCCCCCCCCCCACCCCCAACCAAAACACAACCAAAAACCAAACCATCACGCCCTGGGTTGAACCCGGGGCGGCGGTCCGGACCCAGCTCCGCCCGGACAACGACCGAGGCCCGGAAGCCAATCGGGCGTCCGGGCCTCGGCCTGAGGGTGTCGGAAAAGTGGTTCAGGAGGCGGTGCGGACCTCGGCCGCAGCGCCGACCGGGGTGACCTCGACCAGCCCGGTCGAGCCGAAGGTCAGCTTGCAGGTGTCGGCCCGGTAGGTGGCGACGGCGAGCGCCACCAGGCGGCCGGCCGACGCGTACTGGGTGGTCATCACCAGCACCGGCGAGCCGGGCGGGCGCTCCAGCAGGGCGCCCTCGGCGGCCTCGGCGACACCCAGCTCGACCGCGCGGGACTCGCCGTCCACCTCCAGCCGCTCCAGCTGGCGCAGCACCGAGCGGGCCCGGTCGCTCTCGGCCCGGAAGCCGGGCAGGTGCGGCAGCGCGGCGGCCGGGACGTGCAGCGACTCGGTGGCCACCGCCCGGCCCTCCACCAGGCGAACCCGGCGGACGGTGTGCACGGTGGCGCCCTCGGCGATGCCGAGGCCCTTGGCCAGCTGCGCCGGGGCGGGGGCGGTGGTGCAGTCGACCGTCCGCCAGGCCTGGTTGCGGCCGACGCCGGGCCAGCCCTCCTCCTGCCGGTTGACCGGGACGCCGACCCGCGGGGCGGCGATCAGGGTGCCGATCCCCCGGCGGCGCACCAGGCGGCCCTCCAGCTCCAGCTGGTCGAGGGCCTGCCGCAGGGTCGCCCGGGCGACCCCGAAGCGGGCGGAGAGCTCGCGCTCGTTGGGCAGGACCTGGCCGGTGGAGAACTCCGAGTCGATGGCCCGCAGCAGCACCGTGCGCAGGTGCCAGTACTTCGGTTCCGGCACCGCCGAAAGCTGTCCAGTCGTCCCCACCGTGTCCTCCACCCTGCTCTGTCCACCCTGCGGTAAGGAGGTCGGATCCCGGGCCCGCTGTCCGCGGATGCGGCAGGTGGGAGAGCGGGCTTTTATCCGTCCTTCTTTATTAAAGGTCTTTGCAGTAAGCGACCCTAGGTGCATCGTCCGGAGATGGTCAAGACCAATGGCGCGGCTTGGTGCGACTGTCGCACACATTCATGCCGCGTTCACGTCATCCCACGGCCGGTGCGCGTCACGCTTCGGCGCAGGCCCCGGCACTCGGTAGGCTGCCCGGGTGATCGTGGTGACGAGTGTGAACGTGAACGGAATCCGGGCGGCAGCCAAGAAGGGCTTCGTCGAGTGGCTGGCCGGCACCGAGGCGGACGTGGTCTGCCTCCAGGAGGTGCGCTCCGAGCCGGAGCAACTGCCAGTCGAACTGCGCGACCTCGACGGCTGGCACGCGGTCTGGGCCCCCTCCGTCGCCAAGGGCCGGGCCGGCGTCGCCGTCCTGTCCCGCCAGAAGCCGCAGCGGACCGTCATCGGATTCGGGTCCGAGGAGTTCGACAACACGGGCAGGTACGTCGAAATCGACCTGCCCGGGCTGACCGTCGCCAGCCTCTACCTCCCCTCCGGCGAGGTCGGCACCGAACGCCAGGACGAGAAGGAACGCTTCATGGCGGAATTCCTCGTCCACCTCACCGCCCTCCGCACCCGCGCCGCCGCCGACGGCCGCGAGGTCGTCGTCTGCGGCGACTGGAACATCGCCCACCGCCCCGAAGACCTCAAGAACTGGAAGGCCAACCAGAAGTCCGCCGGCTTCCTCCCCGAAGAACGCGCCTGGCTCTCCCGCGTCTACGACGAAGCCGGCTACGTCGACGTCGTCCGTACCCTCCACCCCGACCGCACCGGCCCCTACTCCTGGTGGTCCTACCGCGGCCGCGCCTTCGACAACGACTCCGGCTGGAGGATCGACCTCCAGGTCGCCACCCCCACCCTCGCCGCCAAGGCCGTCGAAGCCTACGTCGAACGCGCCGCCACCCACGCCGAGCGGTGGTCCGACCACGCACCGGTCACGGCAGTGTTCGATCTGAACAACTAGGCAGCAGAAACTGGTAGTTCGACAGAATCAAGAGGCGGCCCCGACGCGGGGCATGCCACACGTCGGGGCTGCCTCTCGGTAGCAAATACGCCAGCGGCGAGGGACCTCGCACGGCAATCCCGGAGTGGATTTTTCAACAAAGCGATTTAGGTGACTCTGCTTCCACAAGCGAAGCACCCGTCCGCCCCAGATCAGCTCCCCCGACGATCCAGACCCGAACATCCCTCTAGATATGGCCACCGCCCGCAACCCCTTGACCCCCCGTCGCCCGCGCGTAGCCACCGCTGCACGTCAGACGGTAGATAGCTCGCGCTGTTCGTTCACCGAAAGGCACCTCAGAGACGGCGGTGAACGACGCGTGGTCCCCAGCAAGTCCCCCCGACTCGGTCTCGGCTACTCCAGGAAGCGATCACCACTCTCGTCTCAGGGTCCAGCTCGGCACTGTCGGCACCGCACCAGAACTGCGATCCTGGCCACCCAAGAGGGCAACCGCCACCACCCTCCGGCGCTGGGTGCGCGGACAGCGCGGCATCGCGTTGCGATCCTCGACCGCCCGGGAGGGCGACCGCCACCCGCAGAGGTAGGAGCGCTGGCGGCGGTAGCCAAGGAGGTTGCGATCCTCGGCCGCCCGGGAGGGCGACCGCCACGTGCTGGTCGCTCCAGATCGTCTCTTCCAGGTGGAGGTTGCGATCCTCGGCCGTCCCGAAGGGCGACCGCCCACGCCTCGGCTCCGGCGCGTGCGCCAGCTGGCGCATGTTGCGATCCTCGGCCGACCCAGGGGCGACCGTCACGACCCATGACGGTGGGTCCGTCCAGGCCGATGGTCTTGTTGCGATCCTCGGCCGCCCCGAAGGGCAACCGTCAACGAACGCATGCCGGGACGGGCGCCTGTCACACGACGGGTTGCGATCCTCGGACGCCCGAAGGACGGCCGCCACGTAACGCTCAGCGGTGTCGAGGTCGGCGGTGATCCTGTTGCGATCCTCGGCCGCCCCGGGAGGCGACCGCCACGTGGTCGCTGGTGAGCAGCGGCATCCAGGCCGCGGGGTTGCGATCCTCGGCCGTCCCAAAGGGCGACAACCGCCCCCGGCCACCGGCCGGTCCGTCCGGTGGTCCTCCGTGACGTTGCGATCCTCAACCGCCCTGGAGGGCGACGGCCGCATCGGCTCCATACCGCAGTCACAGCGCGGGTGCCGCTTGTTGCGATCCTCGGCCGCCCCGAAGAGCGACCGCCACGCGGGCGGCGATCCGGGCCCGCATCCTGTCCATCGAGTTGCGATCGTCGGCCACCCCGAACGGCAACCGCCACAGGGACAGTAGGAGGGCTTCGCCCCGCAGCGCCTTGTTGCGACCCTCGGCCGCCCCCGAGGACGACCGCCACTGGGCCTGCTGGCAGCGGCCGTTGTTACAGCAGGCCTTCGATGTTGTGATCCTCGGCCGCCCCGGAGGGCCACCGCCACCGCCCGGAGCAATGATGCCGGCAGGAGCCGTGGAGCCGTTGTAATCCTCGGTCGCCCCCGACTGCGACCGCTGCTGCTCCCGGAAGAGGACCGTGGGCAAGCGATTGCCCCGCTCCGAAGGACAGCCGTTACCAGCGACGTGATTCTCGTCGACGACGCGCAGGACATGTTGCTATCCTCGGCCGCCCCGAGGGACGACCGCCATTCCCCACTGAGTTGCGCCCGCCACCGACCGGGGCAACGTTGCGGCACTCAACTCTCCCCAAAGACAGCAGCCACGTCGACGACATTCTCCCAGGTGTCGGGGGCGGTCAGATTGCGATCACCGATCGTCGAGGAAGATGGACCGCTTCTCTTGGACGGACTCCTCACCATTGTCCCGACAGATGTTGCAAACCTCGGCCGCCCTGGAGCACGACCGCCACCGCGAGTGGCGAGCTCATGGACATGTACTACGCCATGTTTCGATCCTCGACCGCCCCAGAGGGCGACCGCCACCTTGTCGCGGAACCTGGCCGCCTGGCCGTCTCACGCGTTGCGATCCTCGGCCGCCCCGAGGGACGACCGCCGCCGGCCACCGTCGTCCACATGCCGAGGTGATAACGGACGTTGCGATCCTTGGCGACCCGGGAGGGCGACCGCCTCAAGGACGTCGCCCCAGACGTCGGCGGTCTACTCGTCGTTGCGATCCTCGGCCGCACGGGCCGGCGACTGCCACGTACGCCGAGGTCAGCGTCTCGATCTGCTTTTGGGTGTTGCGATCCTTAGCCGACCCGAAGGACAACCGCCACACAGGAGCGGCTGAACCTCGCGCTCGATCTGGCCAGGTTGCGATCCTCGGTCGCCCTGCAGGGCGACCACCACTCACCACGACGGCGCCTTCGTCGTCCCGGCCCATCGAGTGGCAATCTTCGGCCGCCCCGGAGAGCAACCGCTACGACATCGTCCAGGCCCTGGGCCGGGCCGTTCGCCAGTTGCAATCTTCGGCCGCCCCGAAGGGCGACCGCCACGGTTGTGCTGGAGCTTTCCGATCGGGAGGTGCCACTTGTTGCGATCCTCGGCCGCCCCGGAGGGCGACCGCCACGCCGCCCGCACCTCGGCGAGGACAAACTGAGCGGTGTTGCGATCCTCGACCGCCCCCAGCGACTCGTCGGTGATCGCCAGCGACCACGCGGTGTTGCAATCCTCGACCGCCCCGGAGAATGACCGCCACGAGCGGTCACCGCTGTTCACCGCCGGACATGAGGCGTTGCGATCCTCAGCCGCCCCGGAGGGCCACCGCCACCTGCCACCCGCTGTACGCCTCCACCGTCATAGTGCCATTGCGATCCGCGGCCGCCCCGGAGGGCGACCGCCACCCGGCGCCGGTACGGACCCGGGTCATCTGGGTTTGGTTGCGATCCGCGGCCGCCCGGGAGGGCGACCGCCACCGGCAGCGGCACCTCCTGTCCGCACGCGTCGTGCACGTTGCGATCCTCGGCCGCCCCCGAGGGCGACCGCCACACGGCTGGTCATCTTCTTCCCGCCGAGGGTGGCGTTGTTGCGATCCTCGGCCGCCCCGGAAGGCGACCGCCACTCGCGCACGACCACCACGACTACACCGCGGTTGACGGCGTTGCGATCCTCGGCCGCCCCGGAGCACGACCGCCACCTGGCACGGGCAGTACCTGGAGTCGTGCGGCACGATGTTGCGATCCTCGGCCGCCCCGGACGGCAACCGCCACGGTGAGCTTCTGCATCAGCAGTGCCTCGTGGATGACGTTGCGATCCTCGGCCGCCCGAAAGGGCGACCGCCACATCCTCCGCGAAGTCGTTTCGCTCCTCCATGATGAGGTTGCGATCCTCGGCCGCCCCGGAAGGCGAACGCCGCCCTCATCCACGCGGGGGACAACGTGCAAGTGCAGGTGGTTGCGATCCTCAGCGGCCCAAGAGGACATTGGCCTGGCCGCGGCCCGAATGCGGTCCACTGTTGAGTTCTCAAGTTGCGGGGCAGCTGCCTGGGGCTGTTCGGGTCTGGCTAGTCGACCAGTGCGGTAAGAGTGACTCCTTCCGGGACGTCTGCGTCGACAGTGACCTTGTAGTCGGCGTACGAGCGTGCCGCGGTATGGCCGAGCGGGGTGACGTGCACTCGATCGAGGAGCTTGTGCGCGGGGGTCTGGCCGTAGGCGTCAGAGTGGCTGAAGACCCAGAGTCCTCGCAGGGCCATGGAGGCGCGGGCGGCGGCGCGGTCGTGTTCCAGCATCATCTCGAATGCCTGCCACAGGGCTTGGAGGTCGTCGCTGGTGACACCGGTCTTGGAAGCGAGGGGGGCCGAGAAGTGGCCGGCGCCCCTGTAGAGGCCGTAGGGGACAATGTTCTTGGTGCCCATCTCGGTCTGCTTGGTAGCCAGGTCCTCGACTCGGGTCGGGGTGACGCGGGTGATGGGGACTTCGATCGTGGTGACGGGGTCGATGGACCTGCTGAACGTGAGCTGCAGGGGGCCCTGGACGCGGCCGGCGGTTCGGTCGCGGTTCTTGCCGGTGGTCATGACGGCGCCCATCATGCGGACGTCGTAGAAGGTCTGACACATCCAGTCGCGGGCCTCCGACTCATTGGCGGCGCCGCCGGTGTCGTAGGCGCGCTCGTGTTGGGCGTTGAGGGCGACGCCCGCTTCCACGTAGATGTCGTAGCCGGGGCGGCCGGCGTTCAGGAGGGCGATGGTGTTGCGGATCTTTCGCTTGAGGGCGACGTCGGTGATGTAGCCCTGCATGGTGATGGGGTCGGTGCGGGGGGCGCCGCCGTTGTCGGGGTCGCCGTTGGGGTTGCCGTCGACGATGTCGAAGAGGAACACGAAGTCGTGCTTGCGCGCGGGGTCGAGGTGGGCGGGGACGGTCATGGTGGGTTCTCGCTTCCTGGCGGGTGGGGTGGTCAGGCGGTTTCGGAGTGGGCCGGGGCGGTTTCGATGAGGTCCGTGACGTCGAAGAGCGCACCGTCCTCGGCGGGCTGGGGTTCGGCCGTTTCCGCTGCCTGTTCCTTGGCGGCCTTGTAGGCGAGTGCGGCGGTGATGTCGGCGGCACGCTGGTGCTCGTAGCCGAGGACGAAGCGGCCCTGCTCGGGGACGGTAAGCAGAAGGGGGACGTCATCGAGGTGTTGGTAGATGTCGCGCATGCGGGCTTCGAGGGCGTTGGCGGTGGGCTTGTTGCGGCGGCGGATGATGCGGAGGTGGTTTTCGGCGCCGGCGCGGAGGTTGGCGAGGACGGTGGCGGGGCTGCTCATGGCGGTGCCGAAGTATTTGTCGGTGATGGTGGTGTTGACATTGCGTCCGGCGTCTTTGGCGGCGCGGCGTTGGACGGCGGCGAGCGTGGCGAAGAGGCGGCCGCACATGTAGGCGCGGTCGTTGGCGTCAGGGTCGAGGCCGGGCATGCCGTGCTCCTGGGTGTGGTGGCGGGTGAGGGCGAGGCGTAGGAGGGCGGTGCGGGGGCCGTCGATGCGGCGGTCTGCGCGGATGCGGGCGAGGAGTCGGGGGAGCATCCAGGCGGGGGGTGGTGTGCCGTGGAGGGCGCTGTGGAGGAGTGCCTCATCGAGGCCTTCGGGGATGGTCTTGGGGTGGTACTTCTTCTCGGTCTTGACCCATCGGGCGCAGGCGAGGGTGAGTCTCCAGAGCGGGTACGCCTGGTACTGCAGGTCGGTGCCCGGGCCGGGGCGGTCCGCGGTGCTCTGGTGGGTAGCGTGGGGGGACCAGGGGTCGAGGTACCGGTGGTCGCGGAACCAGCGGCCGAGGCAGTCCTCGATGACGGGCAGGGGGATGTCGATCCAGTCGCGTACGACGACGCGTGAGGAGTTCGCGCCGAGGGTGGCGGAGTAGAACTTGTTGACGTCGGCGGAGTATTCGGTGGTCCCCGTGCCCGGTTTGAAGATCTTCCCGATGAGGTTGGCCACGTCCTCGGGTTGCGGGTCGTCCAGGTTTCCGAAGTGGTTGCGCTTGACCGGTTCGCGGGTCCACCAGACCGTCACCGCAGTGTCGGCGCGCCTGCGGTGCTTCGGGTCCGCGAGAAGTTCCCCGAGCGAGGTGGTGGCAGCCGTCCCGCACCTCTCGCACAGCGGGGTGGCAGCAAGTCCGGAGGTGACGCCGGCGCGGCCCTGTGCGGCGGTGTTCACGCTGACGAGCTGGGTGCTCTTGGCCTGCTTGGCGGGGATGGCGCCCATGGCGATCGAGATCGGCACGGTGGCGAGCAACGGCCGTTCGTGTCCGCAGACGAGGCACAGGCCCGTGTTGCCTGCTCCTTTGGAGTCGCTGACCTTGTCCGCCCAGAACTGGCGTGCGCTCGGGTGCTGGTGGGCCCACTGTCCGTCGACGCTGATGGCGACGAGGTCGCCAGCGGCCATGTCTGCCGGGGCCCTCGTCGTGGTGGTGGCGAGGAATCGGACGACGGCCTCGGCGGTGGGGTCGCCGGGGTTGGCGGCTGCCCACTGCCGGGCGAGGTCGGCGAAGGCCGTGCGGCATTTCGCGGCCCGGGCGGCGTCCTTGTCCTTGACCTCTCCGGTCTTGGGGTCGGCCTTCGGCACGCCGAAGACGTACTGGGCGTTGTCGGCGAGCAGGCACGGTGCGATGGCAACGGTGCGGGTGGAGGTCGGCACGTCCAGGCGCAGCGCGGGCTGGCCCTTGGGTACTCGCAGGTCCTGGACCTGCGCCTGGTCGCCGTCGAGGAGCACGGCCCATTTGATCGTCGCCGGTTTCGTGTAGGACTGTTCCTGGTCGGCGACGCGTTCGGTGAGGCGTTGCAGCAGCATGGTCAGGCTCCGGTTCGCCAGGAGCCGGCGGGCATGTGGACCTCGTCGTCGCCCAGGGGGCGCCGCGGAACGTGGAGCACGCCGTTGTCCAGGCTGGCGCGGAACCAGTGGTAGGTCTCCTGGCCGCGGTCGCCGTACCTGATCGAGTGCAGCATGACGCCGAGTTCCTCCGTGCGCTCGATGGGGCCGGCCTTCGAGTCGGCGGGGCTGCCGGGCCACGAGCCGCGCGGGCCGAAGCTCGCGGAGAACTCCCGGCATCCGAGGAAGGGCTGCGAGAAGCACCCGCCACGCTCGGTGCGGCGCCGCAGCTGCTCCCGGTACTTGGCAGCCGGCGCCTTGGCACTGCGGGTCGGGACGATCTGGGTGTTCACCCGGTAGGCGACGTCGCGCAGCGCCACGGTGTTGCGCTGGTCCCGGTCCTGTTCGACGTCGTAGCGCTCCCTGTGGTTCGCGCGCAGGGCCTTGATGCGGGGTGCGGTGATGACGGACTTGACCTCGTTGCGTCGGATGTTGATCCAGTCGATCGGGGTGAGGACCTCGATCGACTGGATGACGTACTGCATCTCCGGTTTCCAGAAGATGGCGCTGAGCGCTCCGATGGCCGCGGAGGGTGTCATGACGGGGTAGCTCACCCGTTCGACCTTCAGTTCGGGCCGTGTGAAGCAGGCCAGTGGTCCCCACAGCTCGACGGTCACCGGCGGCTCCGGCCAGTACGTCTGGGCATGGCTAGGCAAGGCAATCACCCTCTCCAGGGCAATGTGACGACGTGTCAGATATGGACCGTAGCAGCACTAGCACTCCTGTGAAGCTGTTTCCCGCGAGGGCTTGACAGCCTCAGCAGCGCCGTGTTGACCACGACCCGTACCGTTGCCGAATGTGTATCAGGGGTCACTGACAATGACGCCCCCGCCGGCAAGCCGACGGGGGCGCGAACGTGCGGACAGACACCAGCACGCCTGTGTTTCGATCCTCGCCGCCCCCGCGAGAAGGCGGCGCCACGCCTCGGGAGCCTACCCAACCCGCACCCTCCCGCCGGGCTCTCCCCGCCGGACCGCCGTACGCTGAGGACAGGGAAGGAGCACGAAGAGCCCATGCACGCGGCCAACGGCATCCTCCCGCAGGAAAGTTGTCGCGGTCACCACCAGTCGTCTGGGCCGCCACTACCGGCTGGGCGGCTCGATGCCACGCTGTGGATGGTAGGGGCCGACCCACTCGACGAGGTCGTCAACGATGAGCTTCGCGTGGCCGGCTGCCAGCGCGGTGTCCGCCTCGGCCTTGGGGATGCCGGCGATGTGGGGCTGCAGGATGCGCAGGGTCTCAGGTCCGCAGGGCTGGCCTGTGCGGAGCATGTCGATGGCGGCGCGGGCCGCGGCTTGGTCCTCGGGCTTCAGCTCGGGCCGGACATGGACGACGCTCGCCATGCTTTCGCCGATCATGACGAACTGCTCCGCCACGGCTGGGAAGTCGAGTTCCCGGCGCAGCGTCTCAATCGGGTTCCCGAGGTTGGCGAGGCCCTGGAGTCGGTATCGGGTCCTGGAGTAGTGGGCGAGCGCCGCGAGATTGTCCGGGTCGGCCTTGTTAGGGCCGTCGCCGAAGCGGTTGTTGGCGATGCCGAGCGAGAGCATGTACGACGGGTCCGGGATCCTGCCGCTGTCGTGGGCTTTGAAGACGACGACCGTTCCGCGGTACAGGCGGCCTTCGCGGTTGCAGCGGCCGGCTGCCTGCTGAAGGTTCTCCGGCGGGGCCCAGGCACGGAAGACGATCGGGAAGTCGAGGTCGACCCCGGCCTCGATCAGCGACGTGGACACAACCCGGACACACTGCTTGGCCGCAAGCAGGCTGCGAATCTCCTCGATCGTCTCCCGGCGGTGTCCCGACGTCATGCGGGTGGACAGGTGCAGGGCGCCCGCGGGAAGTTGCTGGTGGACGGCATTGGCGTCGCGCGTGGTGGAGACGATCATCAGCATCTGCTCGTGCCGGGATGCCTCGCCGGCCATGGCGGCCAGCGTGGTGTCCTCGCGCCACTCGTAGCGGACGCGCTCGAGAGCCGAGAAGAGCGGCGCGGGGTCGGAGATGACGTGCCGGTGCCCGGTCCCGTCGATGCTGCTGAACTCCGGCTGGGTCGCGGACGACAGCAGCACCGTCGTGCCGAACCGCTCCGCCAGACCCCGCAGTGCCGACAGGATGGGCACCAGCAGCCGGTCCGGCAGCGCCTGGACCTCGTCCAGGACGATCACCGCACCGGCAAGCCGGTGGAGCTTTCGCATCCTCGACGGCGAACGACTGAAGAGGGACTCGAACAGCTGCACCGTGGTCGTGATCACGAATGGCGCGTCCCAGTTCTCCGCCGCCAACCGGGCCCACCCCGCACCGTCGAGATCGACAGAGAAGTGGTGCTCGAGGACGTCCCGCTCGCCGAGCATCTTCCGGTAGACGGAAGCGTTCTGCTCGGTGATGCTGATGAACGGCACCGCGACGATGATCCGCCGCTGACCGTTGCGCGAGGCATGGTGCAGCCCGAACGCAGCCCCGGCCAGGGTCTTTCCCCCGCCGGTCGGCACGTGCAGCCGGTAGATCCCGGGCTCGCCGTCCGCCGCGGCGACGGCCTGCTCGTAGATGCTCGTGCGGATCTCGTCGATCCGCGACGGCTCCCGGCCGGCGAGCATGGCCTTCCGGGCTTCCTCGAACCGCTCCGCGAGAGCGGCCATGTCCGCGTCCGGGCGCACATACGGAACACGGCCGAGACGGTGCGCGCGGGTGTCTAGGCGATCGGCGTCGATGACGCAGCTGAACAGCATCCGGACCATCAGGTCGACATCAGCGAGGTCATTGTCGCCATCGGGGTCTGACAGCCACTGCGGCACCGCGATCCCCGCAGACTCGATCTCGGGAACCTCCGCCGCGACCCGGCGAATCGCCTCGTCCACAAGGTCAGGCCGCGCCCGCAGCTCCCTCAGCAAAGCACGCATCTCACCCCAGGACCGCAAGCCCCCGTGGTGCCCCTCCACCACCCCGGCAAGCGGCCCCGGCAGACACTGCGCCGCAAGATGGGCCCCTGCCCTCTTGTGGTCGATCCCGACCGTCCCTCCGGTATCGGCAACCTCCACCAGTCGGTCCTGCCACGCACACCCCCCTTTCCCCACATCGTGGACAAGCGCCAGATACTCAGCCGCGGCAGCCATGCCGAACACCGCACCGAACCGAGCAGCCAGTGCAGCCGATCCACGAAGATGATCACCCAGCAGATGCCACCGACCAGCACCATTGGGCGAGTGGGCATAAAGAGGCTCGTCACGCATGACCCACAAGGCTACCCATCCGACACGACACAGGAGTTACGACTGCGACCAAGCCCCGCACCAGGTCGCCGCACAAGCCCAAACCAGCCAGAGGAGAATGACAATCCTCATGTCGGCGACCGCCACCGGTGACGCGTTCGCCCCGGAGAAAGACCGCCACACACCGTCACTGGCTTCGACCTCGTCTCCGCGCCAGCGTTGCGACCCTCGGTCGCCGCAGAAGGCGACCGCCACACAGGCCGGGCCGGTCGACGTACACCCGCATGTCGGTGTTGCGATCCTCGATCGCCCCGGAAGGCGACCGCCACTGCCGGGCACGAGCTGATCCCCGCCCTGGTGCGCACGTTGCGATCCTCGGCCCCCCGGGGAGCGACCGCCACGTGGGACGAGGAAGGAGGGCAAGGCAGGGCGGGGCGGGTGGTCCTCGGTCCCCCCAGAGGGCGACCGCCACCCCGGGCTGCGGGACGCTCCTGCGCCGAACTCCGGAGTTGCGATCCTCGGTCGTCCTGGAGGGCAACCGCCACTTGGAGGGCCGCGGGCTCGGCCGACGGACCGGGGCGTTGCGATCCTCGGTCGCCCCCGGAGAGCGACCGCCACGTGATGCAGACCGCGCGCCGGCGGCAAGGTGGCGGGGTTGCGATCCTCGGTCGCCCTGGAGGGCGACCGCCCACAGCAGTGGCACGGCGACGAAAACGGCGTAGTAGTAGTTGCGATCCTCGGCCGCCCCGGAGGGCAACCGCCGTGGGCGTCCTCGTCGGCGTCCGGCTCATCCGTCATCCGGTTGCAATCCTCGATCGCCCCGGAGGGCAACCGCCACCGGCACCGTACCAGCACCTCGCGCCTCCTGCATGAGGTTGCGATCCGCGGTCGTCCCGGACGGCGACCGCCACCGGTGAACTCGTCGCTGTAGTCGGTCTTCTCATCGTTGTTGCGATCCTCGGTCGCCCCGAAGGGCGACCGCCACCCTGGTGGTAGCGGAGTGCTTGGCACGGCGGGACAGGTTGCGATCCTCGCCTGCCCCGAAGGGCGACCGCCACCCCACTGTACGACCGCGCGGACGCGAAACCGGTGTTGCGATCCTCGGCCGCCCCGGAAGGCGACCGCCACTGGCGCCGGGCCAAAAGCGGCTCTCCTGCCGCATGTGTGGGTGCGCTGATCTGCGGCTGGACGTGAAACACGCCGTCTTCTGTGATCCTTGAGGTGTCGAAGCCCAAATTGGATCAAGCAGAGAGACGGCGTGCCTGCCTTCAGCATATGGAAGCGCACCCTGATGGTCGAAAACACCGTGGTCGAGGGTGCCAGCTGGGACGAATCGGAACAATGTGTAGTCGCGTCGGTACGGCCTGACGCGCGGCGGCGTGGACGGTGCGGACTGTGCCGGCGCCCGGCTCCTTGGTACGACCGGGGACGCGGCCGGCGCCGGTGGCGCGACCTGGACCACGGGGCGGTGCGGGTGTTCCTGGAGGCCGACGCCCCGCGGGTCGCCTGCCCCCGGCACGGCCCGACCGTGGCAGCGGTGCCATGGGCCCGGCACGACGCCGGCCACACCCTGGCCTTCGACCAGCAGACCGCATGGATGGCCGCCGAATGCTCCAAGAGCGCGGCGGCCGAGCTGTCGCGCTGCTCGTGGCGCACGGTCGGCAGGATCGTCGAGCGCTACACCGCCGACCGCGACCGGGGCACGGACCGGCTGGCGGGGTTGCGCCGGATCGGGATCGACGAGATCTCCTACCGCAAGGGCCAGCGCTACATGACCGTCGTGGTCGACCACGACACCGCCCGTGTGGTGTGGATGGCCGACGGCCACGGAACCGACGTCCTCGCCCGGTTCTTCGACGAACTCGGCGAGGTCCGGGCCGCGCGGCTGACGCACATCAGTGCCGACGGCGCCGCCTGGATCGCCCAGGTCATCGCCGATCGGGCACCGCGCGTGCTGCGGGTGATGGACCCTCCCCCAAGCTCCGCCCGGGGGGACCCCCATCCATGTGGTCGCCTGGGCCACCGAGGCGTTGAACACCGAGCGCCGGGCCTCGTGGAACCGGGCCCGGCGCGAGCTCGGCGACCGGGAGAAGGCGAGGGCGCTGAAGGACTCCCGCTTCGCGCTGTGGAAGAACGCCGAGGACCTGACTGACCGCCAGGCCGCCAAGCCCGCCTGGATCGCGGCCACAGACCCGCGCCTGCACCGCGCCTGGCGCCTAAGGAAGCCCTACGAGCCGTTTTCGCCCTGGCCAAGCGCCGCCCGACCGCCGCCCTCAAGGCCCTGGACCAGTGGATCGGCTGGGCCCGCCGCTACCGCATCCCCGCCTTCGTCGATCTCCAACGCACGATCGTGCGCCACTACGACGCCATCCGCGCCGCGCTGATCACCGGCCTGTCCAACGGACTGATCGAGTCCACCAACACCAAGACCCGACTGATCATCCGCCGAGGCTTCGGCTTCCACTCCGCAGACGCCGTCATCACCCTGGTCATGCTCACCCTGGCGGGCCCTCGCCCCACCCTCCCAGGACGCCAACCCGCGACAGCCTGACCCACACATCAAGCAGGAGAGCCCCAAAAGCGTGGGCACCGGCCTGCTGTTGCGATCCTCGGCTGTCCCGGAGGACGACCACCACCTGGCTACGCCGCCACATCCGTTCCCTCCCGGACGAGTTGCGATTCTCGGCCGCCTCGGAGGGCGACCACCACCTGTGGATCGTGCGCGAGCACCAGGTGGAGCTGGCCTTACGATCCTCGCTCGCCCCAGAGGGCGACCGCCACGGCCTGGGGGCCAGCGGTGGTTGATCACGCGGATGCCGTTGCGATCCTCAGCCGCCCCGGTGGGCGACCGCCACTCTTCGGCTCTGTGCCCGGGGTCCACGATGATGTGGTTGCGATCCTCGGCCGCCCGGGAAGGCGACCGCCACGCGGACGGGGGTCCACCCACCAGTCGGACACCCTTAAGAGTTGCGGTCCTCGGCCGCCCGGGAGGGCGACCGCCACCGCGTGTCCGGCGGGCTTCACCGTGTGGGCCTCAATGTTGCGATCCTCGGCCGCCCGGGAGGACAACCGCCACCATATGGCCCGTGAAGATGTCCCAGTCGCCGTCCAGGTTGCGATCCTCGGTCGCCCAGAAGAACGACCGCCACTCCTCCGGGTGGAGGCCATCGTGCTGCTTGAGGGTGTTGCGATCCTCGGCTGCCTAGGAGGACGACCGCCACCGCAGGCTGTAGGTCCGCATCTCCGGGTAGTGCGGGGCGTTGTGATCCTCGGCCGCCCGCGAGAGCGACCGCCACCGCACGCTGGGTAGACCCGTCCGCGCCGGATACTTAGTTGCGATTCTCGACCGCCCACGAGGGCGACCGCCACTGATCTGGAGCTGGTGAAGGCCGTACAGCTCGATGTGGTTACGATACCCGGCCGGTCAGGAGGGCTGCCGCTACTCCAGTGGGTGTAGTACGGCACCGACATGGCGAAGGAGTTGCGATCCTCGGCCGCCCGGAAGGGCGACCGCCACTCGTGACCGTCTTGCGGCCGCGGCGGGCCATGAGGTTGCGATCCTCAGCCGCCCGCCACTCCACCCCACACTCCGAAGGTCATGCCCCCGCCCCCCATGCCCCCGAACCTCAGTGTGTCCGTATCAAGGCGAACGGCCCGACCACCGTCCTGGAGATCAACGACCGCCACGTCGCCGGCCGGGTCCGCGAGTACCTTCTGTGGCACACCGTCGGGCAGCTCCCGGAACTCCCGCTATACCTCAGGTCGACCGTCGGCACGTACCGGAACGGGGCGGCGCGTCCTGGTTGGTGAGGACCCCGACCCGGGCCCGGCCGGAAGGCTGTCGACATCCGGGATTCGTCAGCGAACGATTGCATCCGCTGGCACCGATGGCGCTTCACTGGGTGCACGTGTCACCGCTTCGCCGCGACGGCGGCGTAGGCACTCACCTGGGCTTCGGTGACCCCCTGCTCAGAGCCGTCCGGCCGCCACCTGTGGGTAGGGCAGACCTCTGGGTCGAGGAGGTGCCAGCCGTCGAAGAACCGCTCGATCTGCTCACGGGTGCGCATGCGGACCGTGGTGCCGGCGGCGGCGTAGACCTGGGTGATCCACGCGGCCTCGGCCGGTCCGAAGTCGGGGGTGCCGTGGCTGATCACCAGGGCGCTGCCCCTGGGGAGGGCGTCCTTGAGCTGTCCCACGATCCGGTAGGCGTTCTGGTCGTCGGGAACGAAGTGGAGCAGGGCGTTAAGGCTCAGGGCCACAGGGGCGGTGACGTCGATTTTCCGCGCCAGTTCCTGTGAGGTGAGGATCGCGTCCGGATCGGTGACGTCGGCCTGGAGGTAGGTGGTCAGCCCTTCGGGGCTGCTCAGTAACAGGGCTTGTGCGTGGGCGAGGACGATCGGGTCGTTGTCGGTGTAGAGCACCCGGGCCCACGGGTTGGCAGCCTGGGCGACCTCGTGGAGGTTGGGCGAGGTGGGGATGCCGGTGCCGATGTCGAGGAACTGGGCGATGCCGGCCTGGGCGGGGGCGTTGGTGGAGCGGTTGGCGGCCTGTTCGCGCGAAGTGGCCGGCCTACCGCAGGCTGGCAAGCTTCAACCGGAACTCCTCCAGTGCCGGATGGCGGACGCTCTCGTCCCGCCCGGCCCGGGCCATCAGGGCCGCCCGCAGGTCCTCGGGTGTCACGAACAATCGCGACCGACGGTGGAAGACGGCCAGGAGGACTTTCGGGTCAGCCAGGGTCAGCCACTCGGCCTCCCAGCGCTGCTCGACCTGCGCGGCGAGCTCCGCTCGGGCCTGTGCGGCGGAGTCGGCGCGGTCGAGCTCGGCCTGCGCGATCGCTCGGCGATGCTCCTCGTAGGAGGCGTTCCCCTTCTTGGGCGTCGGGTGGAGCCGGTTGAGCTCGTGCTCGAGTAGCGCCTCGACCACGCCATTCTTCAGGTCCAGGGCGGCCTCCCAGAGCAGGCTCTGCGCCTGTTCGGTGGTGAGGTGCCGGGCGTTGTCGGTGTAGACCGCTGCGACCAGCGGGGGGTGAAGGATCAGACTCTCGATGGCGCGCAGCGGCCAGACGTGCAGGTTCGGGTAGCGCGCGTGGAGGGCGTCCACTTCCGCCGCTGTTCGCAGGTCACGGTCTAGCAGGACGATCCACGGTCGGGGCACCTCAGTGTCCTGGTGATGCCGGTGAAAGGTCAGGGCCTGGTTGGAGTTTCCTGCCTTGATGACCTTCGCGCGTCCCATTTCGCCGGGGAAGAGTGTGTGGAGATCGTCACTGTCACGTTCACCCTCCACGATGATCTCGAACTCGGCCAGCATGCTGCCTGCCGCGACCCGGCTGAGGCGGCCGTAGGCGGCGGTTTGGTGCCGTGCCTGGTTTCCGCTCTGGTCACTGCTCGTCAGCTCAATCACCCGGTCGGCCGGTACGGCGGACAGCACCTCCAGCGAGTGCGTCACCATCACCACCTGCGCCGCCGACGCTAGCTCCAGGAAGGCCGAGACCACCGTGGCAGCGAGTGACGGGTGAAGGTGGAGCTCGGGCTCGTCGAGCAGGGCGATTCCCCTGGTCGATCGCAGATGGTGGCCGAGGCACAGCAGGCCGAGTGCGCCCCGCTCACCGCTGGACAGCCCCTCCAGGCCATGGCGTCGGCCGTTGGGCAGGGCGACGGCGAGATGGGTAAAGCCGCTGACCTTGCTGGAGGCAGGGCGTAGGAGCTGGCGGCCGGTCACATCGCGGAACAGCTCGGCGATCTCGGTGAATCCGTCGTCGCCCTGGTAGCCGTCCCTTTCAGTCAGCAGGGCCTGGTAGTCGAGGAAAGCCAGGTAGCCCTCGGTGTCTACGGTCGGATCGTTGTACCCGGCGTGAGACTGAACTGTCGCTTGGGCGTTGAACGGTACTCCGAGGCCGATGACGGGGCGGCCGGATATCGCGAATGCCTCGCCCGGGCGTACGAGCGTCGTATTAGCGAAGGGGTACTGGGCTCGAAACTCCGGCGAGAAGGCCACCTTCAGCTCTTCGCTGCTGGTCAGGGCACGGGTGCCGTCAGCCTGGAAGGCGACCCGCCTCATGTATCCGGGAGCTCGCACGGCCAGCTTGCCCAGCCTCCTGGCATACGCCTCGCCGACCAGGTCGAGCTCAAGATCATCGAACGAAATCGACAGCTCGCCAGAAGCGGTGGAACTGAACGGGCCGACGCTTTCCGTGATTTGCCGAAGGGAGTTTCCCGCCAAGTGATGGAGGGCTTCAAGTACGCTCGACTTACCAGTGGAGTTCTTGCCGGAAATCACCGTTACCTTGTCGAATTCGATGTCCACTTCCCTTATTGCGCGGAAGTTCCGCAGGGATAGGCGAGTCGCGCGCATACAAGGCTCCGGAGGAGAGAATCAGGTAGGATCCGACAGTACTCCTCCAGACGGATTCCAGATAATCAATTCCAGGGCGAGCTAAGACGCGCTATAGTCCGCGCGGCGCTGGGCCCCCTCTTGACGACGGCTTCGGCCCCACGCGCAGCTCGCCCGATTCGGCGATTCCCGGCTTCCGGAGCGCCCGCTGGAGGGTCGTCAGTGCGATGCGACATGATGGATCCAGGCTCAAGTCTCCGCCCGCACAACCCTTCGACCATCCCGGGCCTCGAGTAGAAGGAATGATCACGACCGAGCCCGCACCCCTGCGGGACCGAGCGCGATGTCTTCAACCAGGTAGTTGAGCAAGGCAGCGGTCAGTACCCCGTCCTGCCGGGCCCGGGCGCCATCCCCGTCAACGCCTCCGCCAAGAGAACTTCGCCCTGATCGGCGCGCGCACTGCTAGCGTGGCGCGGTGATCCCTCCCGACGCGCCCGGCGCGGGCGTTGACGCGTCCCGGCTGGCCGATGGCTCCCATCTCGCAGACGCCCTCACCAACCTTGGACCCAACGGAATCCGAGCACTCGGTCACCTGCGGGACGCACAGCAGAAGCTCGCCGAGACCGACCGGTGGTCGCAACCGCTGGAGAGCGCGCTCGCGTCCTGCCGATCCGCGATCGACAGCCTCCTCAAGGAGGCTGGTGAGGCGTTCGAAGGACCGCGCGACGCCCAGGAAAGGGTCAACCAGGAGGTCGCCGCCCTACTGAAGCGGTCCCTGGGACAGCAGACCGCGATGGAGAGGCTGGCCGAGGCGCTCGACAGCACGGCAGACATCCCCGACATCCTGGAGCCGAAAGCCGGCGTCGGAGCGGGCATCCAGCGGCTCATCCGAATTCCCCCCGACCGCCTTCCCTGCCCAGTCGACCCCCGGCCGCAGTACGAGGCCGAGCTCGAACTCCTCGACACCGTCGCAACGCTGGAGGCCCTGCCTTCCACGCCTGAGGATCAGCGGGCCCTGGTGGCGGTCCTGCGTCGGCTGCAGCAGGCGCGGCGCCACTCTGGCGCGGCCGAGCTCGCCGCCCGGGCGGACGGTCTGGCCGGTCTGCGGGAGGCGTTCGATTACCGCATGCGGGAACAGCAGGACGGCGGGGCGTTCCGTCGGCGCCAGCTGGCCCACATCGTTCAGCAGCGGACGGGCAGCGTCCCTGGGCTGGGTGAGCAGGAAGCGTTTCGGGCGTGGGCGAAGTTCTACCAGCAGACCTCCAGCGTGCTCCACGGCAGCGCTGGGGAGGGGGAGGCGAGCACGCGCAAGCTGTTCGCCGATCTCGTCGCTCACGTGGAGCAGCTGGTGCTCGGCCTGCCCAGACTGGCGCCGCTGCTGGTGCCACTCGTCCGGGCCCAGAGGCCGACGCCAGAAGACGGCGAGGTGGTCGCCGCGCTCCAGCAGCCGCGCGCCGTCCGGTACTTCTTCGTGCACGCGGTCAGCCCCGGCTGGCTGGACCTAGTCAGTGATCAGCGGCTGTTGCCGGAGCGCGGGCACTGGCCGGCTCAGCCGTACCTGGAGCGCGTCGCCGCCACGAACCCGCATAGGGCGTTGGCCTGGCTCAGCGAGAAGGAGGCAGCCTTCCGCGGCGTGGACCCCGAAGTGCTGGCCGGCCTGCTGCAGGTGGCGCGCCGGATCGGCGGGCCGGGCACGTCCCTGGTCCGCGCCGTGCTCGGAAGCGACGGCTTCCCGATCGATGCCCTGTGGCAGCTGGTGGTGCTGTGGCTTTTCGACGTCCCCGCGATCGAGCGCGACCCGGCGTGGGTTGAGGTCGCCAAACGCGTGCTGCTGCACGTGGTGGAGCATTGCGCCGGGCAGCGCTGGGAGATCCAGCAGCAGCTGACGGAACTGCAGAAGGCCGCTTACAGCGCGAGCGGCCTGCGGGACACGGCGGTGATCCGGGCGGTGCGCGCCGCGCTGACAGCAGTTGCCGCTGGCGCCATGGAATCGGAACTGGAGCTCGCCGACCTCGACGTGGCGGACGACCTGCGACAGGTTGTCTCCGCGAACGACTTCACTCCTTCCGTCGCCCGCATCGCGGTGCGGGCCCTCCTCGACTTCGCACGGACCGAGGCCGCAGGCGGTGTCACCCTCGCACAGCGAACCGCCGGGTGGGCGGGCCTTCCCGGCCCGCGCCGCTGGACGGACCGCCTGCTCGCCGCGCACCTGCTCGAAACCATTCCCAGGCAGCAGGACGACGAGGACGACGAACAGACCTGGCTGTCGGCCGCCCACGACGTCCTCTCCCGGCTCGGCGCCGTCGCGCGGGTGGGTGCCGACATCGTGGACCTGGTCGCCGCCGCCCTCGAGCACTGCCGACCCGACGCCCTGCCCGACCTGGAAGCGCTGCTGACGACGGCGCTCGGACCGGCCCCGGCAGGGTCGGCCCTCGACGACGGACTGCAAGCCCTCGCGGGCTGGCCGGTGAGGGTGCCAGATGGCTGGGCCACGGTCTGGGGACTCTCCCCCGTCCTGCCGCCCGCCGTCCTTGCCCCGTGGCAGCCCGTGGTCGACGCAATAGCCGAGCTGGTCGGCGCCGCACCCCGCAAGCCGCTCACCCGCCTGCGGCCTGTCCCCTACCTCGATCACTTCGCCACCACCGTGCGGGAACTCTCCCAGCTGGCCTCTGAGAAGGGCGCGCTGGCCGCCGCTGCGACCCTGCTCGACCGCCGGCGCACCGGCGCGCTGTCCCCCGACTACGCCCGCATCATCCTCGGCCAGCTCGTCACCGCCGACCCCGCCTCTTGGACCGGCTCCGTCCCGACGGTGGTCGCTGCCCTCGAAGAACCCGCCCTGCAGCACAGTTACCTGTCCGCGCTGCGCACCCCGCTGACCGCCGAACCGTGCCCGCTCCCTGACCCGGCCGCAACCTGGCGCGCGGCCATCGACGCACTGTGGGAGCTGGTCGCCGACCCCGGCCGTGACCCGTCCGGCGCGACCCAGACGCAGCTCACCCTGTGCCTGCACCTGGACGAGGCGTGGGCCTGCGGCGTCGACCTCGGGACGGTCGAACCGCTCGTCACCGAGTGGCTCACCGCCGTTGTCACGACCTGGATCGTACCTACCGGCCCCTCGGCCGACGATCCACTGAGGGCCGCCTACGGCGAGATCAGCGGCCTCGCCTTGGACGCTCTGATCAACTGGGGCCTGAACCGGACCGCCGGGCCGGACGAGCTCCCCGCCCCGGCCGAGGATGTCCTCTCCGACCTCCTCGACGCAGGCACCAACCACCGCGCCCTGGCCGTTATCGGCCACCGCCTCCCCGCCCTTCTGGAACACGCCCCCGACTGGGCCGAGCAACACCGAGCGCAGCTGTTCGACCTGGAACGGCCGCACTGCCCCGCCCTCACCGGCATCACCTCCAGGGGCGTCGCCGACCAGGCCGCGATAGACCTCCTGCGCCGCCTCGACCGCGGCCAGCTCGCCAAACACCTGCGCCAGCACGACCGCGTCAACCAGACGATGTGGGAGGTGTGTGCGGCTCTCCTACTGATCGACCCCGCCACGCTCGGCGGCCGCCAGGCGTTCCTCGCGCTGCTGGCCACCGACAACGACGGAGCCGCCGCCGTCTCCCACCTGCTGAGCGTAGTCGGGCGGCTCCTGCCCCCCGAGGCCACCGAGGCGAACGAGGGCATCTTCACAAGTGCCGTCGACCTGTGGCGCGACGTTCTCGGCCTCGATCTGCCCGACGACGCCGGGCACCTGCGCGGCGCTGGCAAATTCGTCTACGCGCAGGCCCTGGACGACACGGTGTGGCTGGAGATGACCGCGCTCACGGTCGAGCAGACCGCAGCCGTGTCCGCTGCGGACGCCGTCGCCCGTCGGGCTGCCCAGCACCCCGACGCAGAAACGGCCCACCGCATCGTCGCCGCACTACTGACGCTGTACGAGGACATCTCCGGCACCGGCTTGCCCAGCTATCGGTTGGACGAAATCAAGCGCACGGGCATCGCCCTGTGGACTGCGGCCCGACCGGACACACCAGGGCGAAGGCAACTGGGCGAGGCCCTCGCCCAGTACGCCGACTTCCTCGAAGCCGTCGTCTGACGGTCGGGACGGTTGTGGGGAGTCCACCCGTCACATCGGGGACTTTCAGCCGCATCGCAACAACGCCGGGGAAACCTGGTTCCGGGCCACCAGGCAGAACGCCCCCACCACGGCACCCCAGGGCGATCTCGTGCGGGGCCACCATCAGGCAAACTGACACGGACTTCGAGGGCGACGAACTGGGCAGAGCCCAACCTGGGGCGGGATGCCGAGAGCGGTCGGGGGTGGTGGCGCCGCAGACGACGAGGGTGGCCTGGAGCCGAACCCGGCCCGGCGGGCCGTGGCCTGCTCGCAGGGAGGGTGGACACCATCGGACGTAACCGCCGGAAGACCCTGCCCGGCCGGCAGATCGGGCGCGTGCCATCACCCCAGGCTGCAGTCGGATCCTTGACACTGAGGCCCTTTCTAGCCCAAGCCCACGCGGCCGACGAGTTTTCTCCCCTATCGTCAAGTGACGTGGGAACTACGAGTAATGAGTTCAGTCGATACCTCGGTGTCGTGCCGCACACCGGGATGCCGAAGGTTTTCGACGACCGAACTCGGGATGCCTGCATCGTGGTGCCGGGCATCATGAGCAGTGTCCTTGAGGACACCGAAACGGGCCGCCCGCTGTGGGGTGCGGGCCCGAAGGTGCTCATCGACCGGCCAGCGGGCACGGGGCTGCTGGACGCCCTGCACGCCGGCCCTCCGGGTTGCGATCCTCGGCCGCCCCGAAGGGCAACCGCCACATCCGGCTACCGCTGTGAACGGCGCGTTGGTCACGTTGCGATCCTCGGCCGCCCCGGAGGAATACCGCCACAGTCACTCAAGGAGTACCCCCTTTAAGGGAGTTGAGGTTGCGATCCTCGGCCGCCCGGAGGCCGGCCACCACGGCCGGGGTGGCCTGGACCGCCGCAAAGGACGTCCTGTTTCGATCCCCAGCCGCCCGAGAGGGCGACCGCCGAGGTGAGGGCGGGCTTGAGGCGGATGACCTCCTCGACGTTGCGATCCTCTGCCGCCCCAGACGGCGACCGCCACGAGAGGCAGTCGCACAGCCCTCCAGAGAGAAGGTGTTGCGGTCCTCGGTCACCCAGACGGCAACCGCCACCTACCCGCTCACCACGGCCACCGCCTACGGCGCGTGGTTGCGGCCCTCGGTCGCCCGGGAAGGCGACCGCCACGCTGCTGCAGGAACCGCGCGCTCGGGCCGAAGCCGATGTTGCGATCCTCAGCCCCCGGGGGCGACCGCCACGGGACGGCTCGGCCGGCTCCAGGTGCGGAACGTGCGTGTTGCGATCCTCGGTCGCCCTGCAGGGCGACCGCCACCAGCGGGAGGCAGGCCCAGCCGTGGCGCAGCATGCTGTTGCGACCCTCGGCCACCCCGAAGGGCGAGCGCCACGCGACCGTCCACAAGCCCGTCTCGTCCTGCACGACGTTGCGATCCTCGACCAACCCATAGGGCGACCGCCACCGCCGACATCGGCGGCCGGATCATCTCCAAGATCAAGTTACGACCCTAGGCCGCCCGGGGGGCGACCACCATCAGCGGACCGTCTTCCTCCGCGGTGGTCAACAATTTGTTGCGATCCTCGACCGCCCCGGAGGCCGACCGCCACCTGCTGGAACAGGCCCAGGCAGAGCTCGACTTCCAGTGGATGCGATCCTCGGTCGCCCCGACGGGCGACCGCCACCAGTGCGGTAGGCGAGCTCGACGGTCTTGTGCATGTTGCGATCCTCGGCCGCCCCGAAGAACGACCGCCACCGTTCACGCCGGATTCCCGTACGGCGTCGCCGTGACGTTGCGATCCTCGGCCGCACCGAAGAACGACCGCCACCGCGGCAGATTCGGTCTCGGCCCACGCATGGATATCGTTGCGCTCCTCGGCCGCCCCGGAGAGCGACCGCCGCCTCGGATAGGTAGGGCAGCAGACGGCGGTAGGAGGTGTTGCGATCCTCGGTCGCCCCGGGGGAGACCGCCACCGCCGCACGCCGACCGTGGCCAGCCGGGACCAGGGCGTTGCGATCCTCGGCCGCCGCGAAGGGCGACCGCCACACCGCAAGGCCGCCCCGCGGCCGAGGGGCGGGGACGGTTGCGATCCTCGGCGGCCCAAGAGGGCATTGGCCTGGCCGCGGTCCGAATGCACGTCCACTGTTGAGTTCTCAAGTTGCGGGGTAGCTGCCTGGGGCCCGCTTGAATGTCCACTTCAGCACCGCAGTCCGCGGCCGCCAAGGGGCAACCGCCATGGCGTGTTTCGCTTGTTCAGCTGGATCCGCACGCAGTTGTGATCCTCGGCCGCCCCCCCCGGGGGGGGCTACCGCCACTCGGGCAGTAGCCGGCCCATCAGATCGGCCACCGAAGCGTTGCGATCCTCGGCCGTCCCCGGGGGGACGACCGCCACTTCGGCGGCGATGCGCGTGTTCAGGGCACTCTTGAGGTTGCGATCCTCGGCCGCCCCAGAGGGCGACCGCCATCATCAACACCAGGACGTGGCGCCCGTCGAAGTCGACGTTGCGATCCTCGGCTGCCCGGGAGGGCGACCGACACACGGACACGCCATCGCCGTAGTGGACGGTGATGCCAGTGTTGCGAGCCTCGGTCGCCCTGAAGGGCAACCGCCACTGTGCAGAACCTCTGTCAACTTCCATCAACCGGTCTGGTTGCGATCCTCAGCCGCCCAGGAGAGCGACCGCCACTGCTGGATGCCCACTGCTCAGGCGCCGTCGTGGTCGAGTTGTAACCCCTGGCCGCTTCCAACGGCGACCGTCACCAACCTAGCCCACCAACCAGGCCGGACGTGACCGTGGTTGCGATCCTCAGCCACCGCGAAGGACGACTGCCATTCGACGCCTGACTGAATGGCGCGGGTGATGATGTCGTTGCGCTCCTCGGCCACAGCGGGGAGCGACCGCCACCTCGACGAGGTCGTCGCCGGCTAGCGGCGCCGCGGTGTTGCGATCCTCGGTCGCCCTGGAGGGCGACCGCCACACCGGCCGCAGCGGCCGGAACCTGGGCAAGTGGGGCGAGTTGCGATCCTCGGCCGCCTTGAAGTGCGACCGCCACGTTGGTTAGCGATGTCGACGAGCAGCGGTCGTTGCGATCCTCGGCCGCCCGGGAGCGCGACCGCCGGGTCAACGGAGATGATGTCGTCCTTCCACTCCTGGTTGCGATCCTCGGCCTCCCGGAAGGGCCACCGCCACCTCGGCGGCGATGGACATCACGGCCTTCGCGCCTTCGTTGCGATCCTCGACCGCCCGGGAGGGCGACCACCACGACCCCGCACCCGTCCCACCGTGAGCATGGTGACGGTTGCGATCCTCGGTCGTCCTGGATGGCGACCGCCACTGGCTACCCCAGCAACAACTGGCCATCCCACGCCAAGCCAAGAGGTACTCCAGAAATCGGATGTGCCTGATTCGGGCATTTCACTTCGGCGTGAAACGCGCGTCGCCTGTGCCCATCGGCTTCCGAATCATGCCCGTCGCACGTCGGCCGACGGCGGTACGGTCCGGGTCATGAGAAATCTGATCGTTATGGAGGACTCAAGCAGCGATGTGACGCCGCTGTGGGCGCACGGCCGAAACCTATCAGGCCAACGTCACACCTTGGAGGAGCACCTGCGCGGATCAGCCCTGCTGGCAGAGCAGTTCGCCACTTCCATCGACGCCGACGAGCTTGCCGAGTAGCTGGCGTAGGTACACGACGTCGGCGAGGGGCCCTGTCCCTGGCAGCACAGTCTGCACATCGCCGAGGCCCACGGCGGCAAGGTCAGCGTCCCTCACAAGGACGCCGGGGCGTGGCCGACCGCGTCCTGCGAAGGGCTTCCCTTCGCCGCCGACGTGCAGGGTCATCACGGCGGCCTTCCCGGATACCAGGGCTGCAACCACTTATCGAGTCGTTGAAGGCGCGAACTCATAAGAACCAGGCACTGATCGAGGAGTTGATTGCCGGCCTCGCCACGGCCGTCACGGAGAGACGCCCGCCAGCCGGTTCCCTCTTCCGCGCTGGCTCACAGGCCTGGCATCCTCGGACGCCGTACTCGCGTGGGACCTGCCCCTGCGGATGCCAATCAGCTGTGTGGTGGACGCCGAACTCCTCGACTCCAGCGGACACGTCGGCGACCTGCCAGCCACACTCCGCGAGGGCGCCGACATGTCCGCTCTTGCGGAAATGACCACGTTCACGACGAGGCCCGCCCCGACCCACGACGAGTTCCGGCCGACGACGATCCAGGTCACGCTGCGCACTTCACGTGTCCTACGCGTGCTTCGAGTTCGGCGGGTAGGTACCAGCCTTCGATGGCGGGTGTCATGTAGAGGCGGGCCTTGAGGCCGAGGAGGAGCTGGCGGCGGTGTTCCTGGTCGGCCTGTGTCCAGGCGTCGGCGAAGGTCTGGCCGGTCTCGGCCTCGACCCAGGCGGAGGGGCGTTGTGGGAGGGCGGCGAGGCGGCGGCGTTCGTCAACCAGGACTTCGAGGGCTTCGGCGTACTCGTCGTCGCCGCCGGGGTAGTCGAACAGGTTGCGGCGTTTCTCCTCGCGGAGGTCCTTCATGGCCTGGGTGACGTGGTTGAGCTGTTCGGTGTGGTCCTCGCCGGGGATGAACCTGCGCACCGTCATCGCCAGCCCGGCCAGGCGCTCGACCAGGACGGTGATTGCCGCTGTGACGCGCTCGCCCTTGACGGACTGGCCCTTGCAGGCCGGCTTCCCGGCCGACTTCGCGCAGCGGTAGTACTCGTAGATCTTTCCGTTCTTGGCGAGGTTCACCTGTCGGTAGAACCGGTCGCCGCAGCGGTCGCAGTGCGCAACGCCGAGCCAGGGCGAGGCACCGTTCGATCGTTCCTTGGTGACCGACCGCTCGTCCATCGCCGCCTGGATCGCGGCCCACTCCTCATCCGTGAACAGCGGCTTGGCCATCCGGATCGGCAGACCCTTGGCGTCGCGGGCGATCTTGCGTGCCTTCACGGAGCGGCCGGTCAGCTTCAGGCCCATCGTCGCCGGCGAGCGCAGGATCTTCCCCACGCTGGTCGGGTTCCAGTGATTCGATAGCGGCGTCTTGCGCTTGCTCGAATACGACTCGCCCTGATTCTTGAACGCGTGCATCGATGGCGTGTCGAAGACGGCTGCTTCCAGGGCCGTGGCGATCATCCACTGGCTCTGCCCCTCCTGGAGCAGCTTGCCCATGTACCGCACGGCCTCGGAGGTCACCGGGTCCGGTTCAAGGGTGCGGCCACCGCCAGGTCGGTCGACGATCCGATACCCGTACGGCGGCTGCCCGCCGGCCCACCGGTCCGTCTTGCGCAAGTGCTTGTGCGCGGCGGTGACGCGGGCCTTGATCCGCTTGAGCTCCATCTCCGCGAAGATCGACGCCAGCATCAGGAAGACCTTGGCCAGCTCGTTCCCGAACGACCTTTCCTGGCCCTCCCGGTAGTCCAGGGTAATGCCGTCGTCCGTGAACACCAGGACCTTGTGGTTCTCCTCAGCCCAGTGCGCCACGTCCGCACAGTCCTTCGCCGACCGGAACGCCCGGTCCACCTTGGCCCACACCAACGCGTCCCACTCACCCTGCCGCTCGGTCAGCCACGGCCCCAGGTCCGGACGCTTCCACGGCGTGACCTCCGCGGAGACGTCCAGGTCCTCGAAGGACCCGACGATCTCCCACTCCTTCGAGACCGCGTGCCGGGTCGCTGTCTCTGCCTGGATCAGGTGCGAGACCTTGCCCTCGTTGCCGTGCGTGTCCGAGACACGCGAACCCACCACTGCCCGAACCGGCGCCGAAGCCGTCATGATGCTCACAGGAGGTCCCCTACCGCCCAGGCCAGCAGGCACCCTCGAACAGGCTGCGCTCGAACGGGTGGACCTTTTTCGAAAAGGTGTCGTTCCGCTGGCGCATCGACCTCCAGGTCGCCACCCCGGGCCTCGCCGCCAAGGCCGTCGAGGCCTACGTCGAGCGGGCCGCCACCCACACCGAGCGCTGGTCCGACCACGCACCGGTCACGGCAGTGTTCGATCTGAACAACTAGGCAGCAGAAACTGGTAGTTCGACAGAATCAAGAGGCGGCCCCGACGCGGGGCATTCCACACGTCGGGGCTTCCTCTCGGTAGCAAATACGCCAGCGGCGAAGGAAGTCGCACGGCACTCCCGGAGTGGATTTTTCAGCAAAGCGATTCACGTGACCCTGCTTCCACAAGCGAAGCACCTGTCCGCCCCAGATCAGCTCCCCCGACGATCCAGACCCGAACATCCCTCTAGATACGGCCACCGCCCGCAACCCCTTGACCCCCAGCGCGCTCACTCGTAAGTCGGCGTCTGGAAGAACATGGCAAAGACGTTACCCGGTTCCGTCGGCCCTGCACACCAACCTTTTCGCCGCCCCCGCGTCGGCCGGGCCTTCGGCGAGCGCCCGGGGCCGACCGGTTCCTTCGGAATCCCAGCACCGCCAGCACCCGCCAGCACCCGCCGGTCGTCGCCGCCCGCCGTGTCACAGATGGGCGTTGCCGGGCCGCGGGGGCGCTGCCAGTGGTCGCGAGCACACTGATGGCATGAGAGGTCATCTCACTTGCGTCCCGC